>JBMOEO010000068.1:0-20944 GCA_049318945.1 Phototrophicaceae bacterium
GTTCGGGTATCGTTTTATAGACAGACTTCCGTTACAATCCTTGCCATATTGATGGGCATTTGGAACGGTCAGTGGTATGTCGTTTGTCTCCCCGTTATTCTTCTTGTTCTGCTTGGTGGTCTTTCCAACCTATTTTATGTTGCCCCATCGCTACCGTTGGGTGCTATTGCTCATCAGCAGTATTGTGTTTTACAGCGTTGGGAACGGTTGGTATGTGATGCTGTTGCTAACCTCGACGCTGGTAGATTATTGGTTGGCGGTGCGCATTGACCAAAGTTCCCACCCGTCACGTCGCTGGTTCTACCTTGCTATCAGCCTGATCTTGAATTTTGGCGTGATCTTCACGTTTAAGTATCTGGACTTCTTCAACCAATCGCTTGCGTCACTGGTGACAAGATTAGGGTATAGCTATCAACCTACCTACTTAAATTGGGTTTTGCCGGTGGGTATCTCGTTTTATACCTTTCAAGAGATGTCGTATGTGGTGGATGTCTTCCGTCGTAAGATACCTGCCGAACACCATCTAGGACGTTATGCCACCTACGTTGCCTTCTTCCCCCAGTTGGTGGCGGGACCAATTGAACGCGCCTCTAACCTGTTGCCCCAATTTAACGTCCCGCTGGCGTTTAATTATCAACAGGCAAGCACAGGGTTACGCTTGATCTTATGGGGATTCATCAAGAAGGTGGTCATTGCCGACCGCTTGGCGTTGTATGTGAATGCCGTTTATGGAGATGTGAACGGCTATGGGGGTTGGCAGATGATCTTGGCGACGTTCTTCTTCGCCTTTCAAATCTACTGTGACTTCTCCGGCTATTCCGATATTGCAATTGGCTTGGCAAAGATCATGGGTTTTGAATTCATGGTGAACTTTCGACAGCCGTACTTTGCGCACTCCTTACGCGACTTTTGGCGCAGGTGGCATATCTCGCTTTCCACGTGGTTTCGCGATTATGTGTATTTTCCGCTGGGTGGAAATCGCGTTCCGTTCTTACGAGGCATGCTAAACCTGTGGGTTGTTTTCCTGTTGAGCGGTTTGTGGCACGGGGCAAGTTGGACGTTCATCATTTGGGGGGCGTGGCATGGGTTCATCATCACGCTGGAAAGCGTGTGGACGCGCTTCATCCCGTCAGCTAAAACACAATCAACATGGTTGGTGTATCCACTGGGTGCACTTCAAGTGTTGCTCACGTTTATGGCAACGCTAATCGGTTGGGTGTTCTTCCGCGCCCAACATGTGGGAGAAGCATTCGCCATTCTAAAACAATCCCTACAACTTGCCCCCCTATCCCTGAATGAATTAGCGCGTCCGTTCCCAGCCGATGAGGGCGTTGTGCCTTTGTTGCACACCCTCACTGCCCCCTTCCATTGGCAATTTTCCTCAACAGAACTTCAACTTGTTTTATCCTTTGTGTTGATAGCCATGCTCTTGATATACGATGGCTTGGCGGAATATGTGTGGCAAAAGGATGGGCGATCTTTCACACGGATTCCGTTGGTGGCACGTTGGGCAACCTACTATGTTGGGGTGCTGATGGTGCTGTTCTTGGGGGCATGGGGCAACCAAAGTTTCATCTATTTTCAGTTCTAGTTTTTAGAAAGTAACCGAGATGTTGAAGTCTTTCACCCTGCGCTTGGTGATCTTTACGCTACCTGTGGTAACGGTGTTGGGGATGTTATGGGGCGCATTATTCGTGAGTGGGGATTTGCGCTCGCCTTTGCGGTTGGTTGCCACCCACCTACAACAACCCAAGCTATTGTATGCCATTCCTGACTTGGCATTGCTAGATTACAAATCGGTTGCGCTCCCGTTGGTTGCGCCTGATGTGGTGGCAATGGGATCATCGCGCGTGTTGCAATTGCGACAAGTGATGTTCACGGATGCGGTCTTCTATAACTTGGGGATTACCAATGGGAATATGTTTTATGCAAGTTATTATGTCGAGCAGATGAATGAGCGCGGGGGTTACCCTGCCGTGATTTTGCTCGGTGTTGATTTGGATTGGTTTCATCCAAACAACCATGAAATATTTTACAAGAGTGGGCAACGCATTGGCACATGGGAACACACCCTAACCTTTGCTGACCTACTCAACCAAACTCGCTTGCTCACCGCCAATCTGCTTGAGGGGAAAGTCACCTATGGCGACCTGTTGAGCAGGGATGCCAGTCGCTTTGGGGATGATTATTTGCGCGTTGGAACGCAAACGCTCTTGCGTGGGGATGGTTTCCGCTTCGATGGGAGCTACTATTATTATACCGTCACGCGATCCGCTGATTTTTCTGAGCCACTCTATGCCTTAGAAGATATAAGATCAAGCAATAGATCTCGCTTTAACCCTGCCACCGAACCTGACCCACGCGCGTTAGAACAATTTGCCCAGTTGGTCGCAACGCTGAAGGCACTCCCCCAAGTGACAGTGATTGCGTTCTCCCCACCGTATGCCCCCCAGCTATATGACCAGATGGAAGCATCAGGAGAATATACCTACTTTGATGAGGTGCGCAGGACGATGCGCGGATATGAAGATGAGCGGTTCTGGTACTTCGACTTTTCAGCTGGGGATTTTGACGGATTGACGAATGTTCATTACCTTGATGCGTTTCATGGATCCGAACTGGTTTACACGCTCATGCTTCAGGAGATGGCAAGACAAGTGCCTGCGCTTGCCAACATGACCGATGTGGACGAGTTACAAGCGCAACTTGACCAACGCCCCACACATCCGTATGCGGTCTTTGACCCCATTCCACTAGCTGAATCATAAAGGTAGTGGCTTAAGTAGGATGGGGTTGTATGGTATCCTAGCCATTCCGTCAAGCAGATGTATAACGAAGGATAATGATCGAAGATGACCAAGAAGCAAACCAAGCAAACCACTGCCAATAACCCGCGTGGGTTTTTAGGAAGTGTGATTGCGGTGATCGTTTTCATTGGGGCGGTGATCCTCTCACAGGTCACGGGGATTGATTTTGTATCGTTCCTCACCAATGGCGAAACCACCGTTGTAGATGCCACTGCCACCACTACCAGCCGCGCAACCTCGCCAAGCGCAACCGCCACGACTCGCGTTGTGCCCACTGTAACGCCCGCCACTCGTGCCACCCAGACGACTGTACCAGCCACAGCCGCGGCTTCTAGCGCGATGACGCGCCTCACCGTTGGGCAGGGCTATGGAGCGCAACGCGGATTTTGGTCAGTTTATTTTAACGCCCCCACCGGCAGTAGCGATGAGGCATTATACGTCAATGGCATTGATGTTCATCTAGCCGAACAGATCAACAGCGCACAACGCACGCTGGATATTGTCGCATTTGAGTTTGATAACAAGGTGCTTACGCCCGCCGTCTTGGACGCACACGCTCGCGGTGTCACCGTGCGGATCGTCACCGATGATGAGCACGGTTTAGAAGAAGAAGATGAATCCATCCCGAAATTCATTGCAGCAGGGATTCCGGTTGTAGATGATAGCCGTAGCGCGTTGATGCACAACAAGTTCATGATTATTGATAGCCAAGTCGTTTGGACAGGCTCATGGAATTATACGCGCAATGATACCTACCGCAACAATAACAATGCCCTGGCATTGCGCTCGCGCAAAGCGGTTGACGTATATCAAACCGAATTTAATGAGATGTTCTTGGACAAAAAATTTGGACCCACTTCTCCCACTGGCTCGGCAACCTTCACGGTGGATGGCGTAGAAATGACCGTCCTATTCGCCTCTGAAGACCCTGTGGTAGAAAACATCCTCACCCAAGTGAATGCCGCTCAAAGCAATATTCGCTTCATGTCCTTCTCCTTCACCTATGATGAAGTTGGACAGGCAATGTTGCAACGGGCAGGCGAAGGTGTCACCGTTGAAGGCGTATTTGAAAAACGCGGTAGCGAGACGGAATATTCAGAATTGCCCTTGCTCTATTGTGCAGGCTTGAACGTCCGCCAAGATGGCAACCCCTACGCGCTCCATCACAAGGTGATTATCATTGATGACCATACGGTTTTGACCGGCTCTTTCAACTTCTCTAGCAATGCCACCAACAGCAATGATGAAAACATGATTATCATCAAAGACCGTGATATTGCTTCCCTCTACATTGAAGAGTTCAATCGCATGATGGCGCAATCCAAAGCACCTGACCGCGCTAAGATGAACTGTAGCTAACCCAACCCGATGGTTGAGCTATATCCTTGTTGGATGTAGCTCAACCCGTTTCATAAAGGATACTCGCTCATGAACTTTCTCAAGAAACTTTTTGCAGTCCCCCCTCCCCAAAACCCCGTTCAATATTTTTATGTGCGCCCACGCGGATGCCCCGATGTCATACAGGTGCGTATCAACACCTACAACGACTTGACACTCACCGATGATTTTGAGGGCTACTTCATCAACAAAACCGTGAGCGGGGCACACCGTTGTTTTAACCGCGCCGAGTTACAACTACGCTTTGACAAGCAACGCACCCTACTAGAAAGCACGGTGGTGGGGGGAGAGTTGGTGGAACAGGCAGACTATGAGGCGTGGCAACTCACGCTGGAATCATCTAAAACAGGCAACCCATGAGCGACTTAGAACTAGGGGATGTTCTCAATTTCACAGAGGATGATGTGCTGGCAAACCGCGACGGACGACTGTCTGAATCTCAACGCAGGCTTTACTTCCAACGTGAGCGTGGGGGCTTGTTAAGTGGCATGGTGGTGATTGTCTTTTTCGCGCTGATCGGAAGCGTGATGGCAATGAACGGGCGGGCATGGCTGGGGGCGGTGTTCGTCGGTATCAGCTTGGCATTGGTGGTTGCCACGCGCGTTGGGCGTGGGGAGCGCGTTAGCGAAGTGAACGCTAACCGTGTTGAGTGTGTCAGCGGTCAAGTGCTATGTGAACGCTCCCCCATCAACAGCGCGATTGGGCGCAGGTATGAACATCGGGTGACAATCGGCACAGAAACGTTCGTGGTGTCATTGCCGGTTTATGAGGCGTTCATGGAACAGGATCATCTCACTGTGTACTACCTAGCGTATAACCGCTTGATTCTTTCCGCCTCACCAAGCACGCACACCGAATGACGCGATGGGCAACAATCCGTTTTCATCGACGTGGGGCGCGTCTAACAATACTCCATCTTCCCAGTGATAAACGGACATCTTGACCGTATATAACCCACTGGAGATATTGGAGGGGAGGGTGAAGGTGCGTTCTTCAACGTAGTATCGCCCCAACTGCCACCAACTGGTACTAGAGGGAGGCGTAGGTTCTTCAGGATAGTAGCTCACGGTGAGCGGGGCGGTATGCTCCTCAAGCACGGTGTATAGCCCGTCGGTGACATAAATCCCCATGCTATAGTCCCTCAGTTGAATGCGGTCAAGCGACCACCACAAGCGTAGCGTGAACTGCTCCCCCTCGTGCCAGCCACTAAAGCGATCAAGCACTTGTCCATCGCGCACCAGATCTGCCCCATGAAAACGGAGTCCGCTTTCAAACGGCGTGCCAACGCGGTTAGGGGGTGCCTCATACAAACGGGTGAAGAAATCGGCATAGCCAAAGAACTCACGCGGGATGTACTCCGCTTTCAACTGCGCATATAAACTCGGTTGTTCAAAGTCCACCTCAGAGATATACCACACGCGTCGCGCGGTGAGCGTATCGGTGAAGGCAAGGTCATGTTGTGGAAAGAAAACTTGGGTGAAATAGTCCCACTCGTCTTGATCGGCACGCACGGTTTGGCGATATTGCGGATCGACGATCACGGCATCCCCCCAGCGCGTGCGTTCTGCTAACCAAACGAAGGTCTCGCCAATATAGGGAGAGAAAGCATCATAGTCGTATAACGCAAGCGGACTATACAACATGCCAAGCAGTAGCAGTGCTACCCCCCATTGACCCACACGGGGCAGGCGCACCAGCCCAACAGCCAAGCCACCTGCCAAGCCGATGCTCATCCAGCCGGTATAGCGTGGGTGATAAAACCCTAGTAACGGGTTTGCTAGGTATAACACGACGGGCATCAGCAACCACACCAACCAACCCAGACGCAAGCGTGCGCGAGCATGGCGCGTTAGTGCCAACATTGCCACACTCCCCCCCAGTATCACCCACCATACAGGATTCCACCGCCCAAACCATTCGGCATAGTAATTGGGGATTGCCTCCCACCAAAGCCCGATTTGTTGCTGGCTTGTCGCTTGAACCCGTTGGGTGGTCAGGCTGAACTTCTGAATAATTTCGGAGCTACCCAAGATCAACATCACAAGCGTAGGGTATACCCACCGCGTGACATATCGTATCGGGTAAATCAGCAACGTGAAGAGACCCAGCATGACGAAGTAAACCACCACCGTAGAATGAATGTAGAGCAAGGCGGCTAGGCTGATCCCCAACAACAAGCCACGCTTCCAAGATGGGCGTTCAAGGTGGCGCAAGGTTAACCAAAACGGAATGGGGGCAAGTGAGAGGGTGAAGCTGTGTCCACGCAAGAGCAAGCTACTGAACACCCCCCACCCCAACGCACCATAGACCAACACTGCCAAGACAGCGGTAGCGGGCGTATGCAGGCGTTGGATGGCGCGATAGAGAACACTCAAACCGAGTGTGTACACCAGCAAGGAAAGCGTGCGTAACATGATGGGATGCAGCCCCACCAAGCGTTCCCAACCGCTCAAAATCAAATAGTAGCCAGTCGCCCAATCATAGGGTGTCCATTGATAAACTTCTTGCCATGTTCCATTTGCCTGTGTTGCTGACCACACCTCATCCGTTGTTAAATCAAGCATTTGATCTAAGAAGGGTATGTGTCCTGCCAGCACTAGCACCAGCAAGATCGCCAGCACATAGGGGGGGAGTGTCCGACGCATGTTCATCTTCACTTTGAATAGTCTTTGAATGCCTAACCTTAACATATTTACGGGGTAGTTGGCAGGCATAGGTCAAGGTAGGCACAGAAAAATCTACATGGGTAATTTTTGTGGATTGTATTTACTAAGGAATTACCAAGATAATTTTCACCAATCCATACATTTCTATTGATACACTAGAAGCATCAACATTTTATTGTTAGTTATTCATAAAGGGCATTCAGTATGCGCGTTTTACTAGCTGGCGGTTCTGGCTTGATTGGTCGCCGCCTTGCCCAAAGATTGTCCCATGATGGCTATGAGGTCATCGTCCTTTCAAGAACGCCACAACTCAAACGGCATCTTCTGCCAGAAGATACCCAAGTGGTGTACTGGGACGGGAAAACCAGCCACGGTTGGGAACACCTGCTTGATCGTTCCGATACCACCATCATTAACCTTGCTGGTCACAACTTGGGGTCTACCTCACGTTGGACATTGGAGCATCAAAACCTTGTGCGTAACAGTCGCATTGATTCCACCCGTGCCATTGTCGAAGCCATTCACCGCGCCCCCCATCCCCCCAGCTTGCTCATTCAGTCATCCGCAGTAGGATACTATGGGAACACGGGCGAAGCGGTTGTCACCACTGCCACGCCCCCTGCCACCGATTGGCGAGCGCAAGTGTGCGTGGACTGGGAAGATGCTGCAAAAGATGCGGGTATTCGCACCATTTACTTACGCATGGGAATTATGTTGGATACTTGTGGGGGGGCGTTCCCTGCTTTCATCGAAGCGGCTAAGTTTTGGGGACGACAATTTGGAGACGGCACACAGTGGATTCCATGGATTCACTATGCGGATATGATTCATAGCATTGTCTACTTGATGAACTATCCACAAGCAGAAGGTGCTTATAACCTAGTTGCTCCCAACCCCGTCCGCAACCAATCTTTCATGGGATCAATTGGGCGGGTGGTCGGTCGTCCGATGGTGATTCCTGTTCCCAAGTGGGCACTCACCCTATCGCTAGGGGAAATCTCCACGATGCTTCTGGATAGCCAGCGCGTTATTCCCAACGGATTACAGGATATTGGATACAAGTTCAAATTTGCTACACTAGAGCCTGCATTGCATAACCTACTCATTCATGGACTAAAGGCTACCGATATTGCAGAACCTACCCTCCCTTTCCAAACCACCAACCCCATACGTTGAACGTTATCTGCAACAGATTTTTGCTGACCACTTCGTCGCGGTAGAGGAACGAGAAGACCAACTCTACCGCGCAATTTTCACCCTCAACTACTTTCAGCGTGATGATGCCCCCTCCGAAGCATCCCCCACCAAGTCGCAATGGAACACACTCAAGAAGCGCATGAAGCGCGTTAACCATGGCGTGTTCACCTCGCGTGAGCATGGCATACAAGATGAGGACACGGGCTATGTGGTGTTCGGCTTTTTACGCGATCCGCGCTAAGGTTGATATTTAGCGGATTCCGCTTAAGATAGAAGCGTTGTTCACTGAAAGCTAGAATCCAACATGACCCGTTTGATCTATCTTGCCAATGTACGCTTGCCAACCGAAAAAGCACACGGGCTACAAATCGTGCAAAACTGCGAGGCATTTGCACAATGTGGCATCCAAACAGAATTATGGGTGGCAAATCGCTTTAACACCCAAGCCATGCGACCTGTTGAAGATGTGTATCAATACTATGGCGTACAAGCTAACTTTCGTTTGCGACGTTTGTTCACGTTGGACTTGCTCCCGCTTGTGCCTGATCGCTCCGATTGGGTGGCAAAACTCATTTTCGCCTTACAGATGCTAACGTTTGCGTGGGTTGCTTTCTTCGCGTGTTGGCTCACGAGGGCGGATATTTTTTACAGCCGTGATGTGCGCTTGTTGGCATTGTTGAGCTTGATTAAACCGCGCTCGCAACTGGCGTATGAGGCACATCAACTGGCACAAAGTGGCATCAGCCGTGCCTTACAACGTTGGGTGTTGGGGCGCGTGGGAACGCTCATTGCCACCACTCCCCCTTTACGCGCCGACCTATTGGCATTGCTAACGGTGGATTCTCCGTCGTATGCCCACCTCGCCCAGCATAGCATCGTAGCACATGATGGCTTCCGTGCCACACGCTTTGCTGATTTACCCAATACTGCGTCTGCTCGCGCTCAAGTGGGGTGGGATGCGTCGGCGTATGTGGTGGGCTATGTGGGGCGGTTGCACACCATGAAGATGGGCAAGGGGGTGGACACGTTGCTAGAGGCACTCCTCCAAGTGGAGGGGGTGACGGTGGCATTGGTTGGGGGACCCGACGATATGGCGGAAGACTTACGCGCTTACTGGATTGCACACGGGCTACCTGCCGAGCGATTCTTATACGCGGGGCAAGTTCCACCCAGTCGCGTGCCCATCTATTTACGCGCGTTTGATGTATGCGTCATGCCCCTGCCCTTTACTCCCCACTTCGCCTATCACGCTTCCCCGTTGAAGTTATTTGAGTATATGGCGGCAGAACGCGCGGTGATTGCCACCGACTTGCCCAGCTGGGCGGATGTCGTGCGTGATGGGGAAAACGCGCTTCTTGTGCCCCCGTCAGACGTAGGAGCATTGGCGGAGGCGGTGCATCGTTTGCAAGATGCGTCTTTGCGAGATCGCATGGCGCAGGTTGCTCATGCTGAAGCCTTCGCGCATTATACGTGGCGTGCCCGTGCAGAGCGCATCCTAACTGCTATTGGCACAGCATCGGAGGCATGATGCGCATCGGATTCTTGACTTCTGACCTTGCCCACCAACACGGCTGGGGACACTACAGCTTGAGTTTGTTGCAGGCGTTGCAACGTCAAGGCGTGCAACCGACGGTATGGGCATCGCGCAATTCCTCGACTGATTTCCCCTTTCAGGTTGAAGCGGTTTTGCCCACGCTTTCTCCGGCGGAAAAGCAACAGTTCTGGAAACTGTTGGCATTTAGCCCACGCTTGCGTCAAGCACTGTCACAGGTGGATTTACTGCACATCATGGTTGAGCCTTACGCCCCATTGGGCTTGTGGCAAACGCGCCCCTATGTGCTGACGGCGCATGGGAGTTATGCCCGTGCAGGGGTGAGCCGCCCGTTTGGCATTGCCCGTGTGCATCGCCAAAGTTTCTATCGCGCTCGGCGTGTGATTTGCGTCAGCCACTACACCGAGCAAGTGGTGCAAAGCCACACCCCCAACGTTGCCACCATGACCATCCCCAACGGGGTGGATATAGAACGCTTCGCACAATTGCCCCCCTTGCCCCATGCCCCCGCCCGCCCGATTGTGCTGTCAACCGGCATCAAGGGGCGCAAGGGTACGCTCTCTTTGTTGCACGCCATCGCCCAAGTGCGCCAACAAATCCCCAATGTCTTGTGTGTGATTGTGGGCAATCCGCAATCTGAACCGCATTACGCCCAACAAGTGCAATCGTTGTTGGATACGCTAGACTTGCGTCAACATGTGCAACTGGCGGGCTTCGTCACCGATGAGGAGCTACTCGGTTGGTATGGGGTGGCGGACGTGTTCGCGCTTCCGTCATTGAACGCCGGCTGGAAGTTTGAGGGCTTTGGCTTGGCACACCTCGAAGCCAGTGCTGCTGGTTTGCCGGTGGTGGGGACGCGCGGTTGTGGGGCGGAGGATGCCATTGTTGATGGACAAACGGGCTACTTGGTCTCACAATCGGCACTTGAAACCGAGTTGCCGCGCGTCCTCATCCAGTTGTTACAGGATGCGCCCTTGCGCCAGCGCATGGGGCAAGCAGGCAAAGCCTATGCCCAGCGCATGACGTGGGATCGAACCGCCCTTGCCACGCTTCAGCTCTACCAAGCCATCCTCAACGAACGCCGATAACCCCGCCGAATTTGTGCGAATGGCATATATCCACCCACATCTAGGATGCTTGCAATTCATCCCTCTGTTGTTCTATACTTTGGCGGTTGGGTTTCTTTATAGAAACCATACAAATTCAGAATAAGCTAAATTGTGCAAATTTTATGAGGGGAGACTTGAGGTATGCAAACATCTATACCATTGGGCGAAAAGTCACAAGCAATCATTGAGCGCGACAGCGAAGTCATGTCTGGCTCTATCGTTCCGCGTTATCCATTCGTGATTGAACGGGGAGCCGGGGCACGGGTTTGGGACGTAGAGGGTAAAGAGTATATTGACTTGGCGGCAGGAATTGCCGTCACCTCCACCGGTCACTGTCACCCGAACGTAGTCAAGGCGATTCAAGAGCAAGCAGAAAAATTTATTCATATTGCCGGCACCGATTATTACTATGATGTTCAAGTGCGCCTTGCTGAAAAACTTGCACAAATTGCCCCCTTTGCTGGGGATGCACGGGTCTTCTTGACCAACAGCGGAACAGAAACCATTGAGGGTGCGCTCAAGCTGGCGCGGTGGTACACCGGACGTAGCCAGATCATCGCCTTCTTTGGGAGCTTTCATGGACGCTCGATGGGTGCGCTCTCGCTCACATCCAGCAAGATTGTTCAGCGTAGAGGATTCTCCCCCCTCATCCCTGGCGTGCATCATGTCCCCTATAACAACCCCTACCGTTGTGGGCATCAACGCCAAGAGGCGGATTGTCGGGCACATTGCACATGTGCCAGCTACATTGAGAACATGCTCTTTCAGCGCACGGTTGATCCACAAGATGTTGCCGCCATTGTGCTAGAAAGCATCCAGGGCGAGGGTGGCTATGTCGTGCCCGATGCCCGTTTCGTGCAGGAACTGCGCGAATTGTGTGATCGTCACGGCATCCTCTTGATTGTGGATGAGGTTCAAAGTGGGATTGGGCGCACCGGCAAATGGTGGGCAATTGAACACTATGGCGTAGAACCAGACATTGTATGCTCGGCGAAGGGGATCGCTAGTGGGATGCCGTTGGGAGCCATCATCGCCCGCAAAGAGATCATGAGCTGGGAAGTGGGCGCACATGGTAGCACGTATGGGGGCAACCCGATTTGTTGCGCCGCCGCTTTGGCAACCCTCGACTTAATCGAAACGGAATATATGGCAAACGCCCAAACGCAAGGGGCATTCTTGATGGATGCGCTGGAAGAGATGCGTTCCCATCACCCCACCATGCGCCACGCTCGCATTGACGGAAAGGGCTTGATGGTGGGTGTGGAGTTGGTCTTGGGTGAAAACCGCGCCCCTGCCAAAGCCGTCCGCGATCATGCTGAGTTGTTGGGGATTGAAGAGGGCGTGTTGATTTTGGGTGCGGGCACCAGCTCGATCCGCTTCTGCCCGGCACTGATGATTGACGAAGCCACCTTGAGCGAGGGCTTGCAACGCTTTGACCGCGCCCTCACTCGCGCCGAACAAGCAGCCGATTTATAAGGTGACATCCAAACTTTAGGGAGGGGCTAATGCCATTGAGAGCAAGTATAGCAGGTGAAACGATCATTGCACCATTTCTCAGTGATGAAGAATGGCAAGCACTTAAATCGCGTGTCAAGCAAGATAAACTCGATGTTCTTCTTCCTTGTTGCGAACAACATGGCTACTTACGTACTAGCTCACGAGGATTAGCCCACTTCGTCCATCGTCATAAATCTTATAACTGCACCAGCAAATCTGAAACATGGCAACATCTCAAAGCTAAGGCGGAAATTATACGTGCGTGTAGTGAAGCAGGATGGGAGGCTATCACGGAGTCTTCAGGTGATGGCTGGAGAGCAGATGTTTTAGCAAAACGCGGTAGTGTACAGATTGCCTTTGAAGTGCAATGGAGTTCACAAACACTTGAAGAAACCGAATTGCGCCAGCAACGCTATAAGAAAGCTGGCATTCGTTGCTGTTGGCTCTTTAAGACACCTCCCAATGGTTTTAAGTCTCGTGCTGATATTCCATTATTCCAATTAGACATTACTGATGAAGCCTGTAATGTTGTTTTTAACCCGTCTGAGTACGATAGATGGGGCTACGAAAACCGCATATTTGAGTTAAGACTATTCATCCGTATGTTGCTTTCTGGGAATTTCAGGTTCAGCTCTGATTTAGTCGCTATGCGCAAACAAGAGATTCTAATTCAATTTATCCAGATTGATTGTTGGCGGTGTAAAAAACCCTACGACATATACTACCCATCTACAATAGTTTCCAGTTGTGGTGAGGAAATTGATACAGATCTATTTTTCCATAAAAAAGTGATTGCAGGGGCACTTAACTTTGTGGAATCCCCCGAAGGTAAACATATTCAAATGGGGTATATCAAGGAACGCTACAGCAAAACAGTTTCCAGTAGTTACCTATCATTTGGGTGCGCACATTGCGATGCACTTTGTGGGGATTTTTTCTTGCGACAAGAGATTATGCCAGATATTGATAGCTATCCTGTCCGTGCTGTTCATAAGTTTATGTTAGATCTCCAAGAGCCTATTAGCTATCCCAGCCCTCATTGGTGCTATAGCGAAGTAAACCAATTCTGTAGTGGACAATATACCTCAAAGTCTTAGGCTACCAACCACCTGATGTTAGGGAGGGACACAAGCCCCTCCCTAAGTTATCGCTACAAAACAATATTGACTTTTGGCTCCGGTTGACCGGGGCGACCCGCCACGAAGATCACCTTCTTGGGGGCTTGTCCGTTCAAGAAGCGTTGAACGCTCTCGTTACTCAACGCTAAAGCGGTGGCATCCTCTTGGCTGATGCTTGCTTCCACCTTGAGCGTGGCACGCAATTTCCCGTTGACCATGACCACCAAGTCTAGCTCATCGTCTTGCGCCTTATTGGGATCATAAGTTGGGAACGCCTGTTGATGGACGCTATACGCACCGCCCATGTGTGCCCACAATTCTTCCGCCAAGTGCGGGGTGAAGGGTGCCATCAGCAACAAGGTATTGCGGAGCGCGTCTGCCCATGTTTCCTGCCCAACCTCGCCAGCCTTCAACGCATTCTTCAATTCGTTGCGGAGGGTCATTAGGGCGGCAATGGCAGTGTTGAAGCTGAAGGCGGTTAAGCTGTCTTCCACCTGTTTGATGCTCTTGTGAACGTTGCGGTCTAAGGTGCGGTTAGCGGTGGGGGTGCCCTCTCCGCTGACGGTTTGGTTCACCACCAGATCATAGACATCGTGCAACCAACGCACCACGCCCTTGATTTGTTCTTCACCCCAAGGTCCGCCCTTTTGCCAGTCAAAGCCGAACATCAAATAGGCGCGAACGGTATCGCTCCCGTATTGTTCCACCAGTTTATCGGGGTCAACCACGTTGCCGCGACTCTTGGACATGCGTTGTACTTCGAGGTGATGCTTCAACTGATTGACGTTGTTGTCACCCGGAATGGATGGAATGGAGATATACGTGCCTTCGGGAACTTCGATGATGCGTTCTTCGCCTTCGGCATTCCTGACGTGCAAGATGTTCTCGGTACGGCGCATGAGTTCACCAAGCCAAACTGCTTCGGCTTGGGGCATGGAGTCGATGCCACCTTCAACCACCTCAACATACTCGGCAATGATGCGCTCGCCGTCCCAAGTGCCGGCGATCAACAGATAATCGCCCAAGCGTTCCGCGCCCAACACCTGCCCTTGATTGCGCAACAACATATAAGGCTCATCAAACAAGCCCTCTGCAGTACGTCCGTGTTCACGTGCCACCGTCAAGGCATCGTCGAAAACGCCCAAGTCACGGCATGCCTTGTTGAACCAACGCGCATAGAGCAAGTGCATGGTGGCATGTTCTGCCCCACCCGTATAGACATCCACCGGCAACCAATATGCTGCCTCTTGAGGATCAAACGGAGCCTGCCCATAACGAGGGGAAAGATAGCGCAAATGATACCAAGAGGAACACATGAATGTATCCATCGTGTCGGTTTCGCGTCGGGCTGGGTTGCCTTCATGGTCAGTGGTATTCAAGAACGGTTCAAAGACCGTCAAAGGACTGCGCCCTTCTGGCGTAAATTCCACGTTCTCCGGCAGGCTGACAGGGAGGTCAGCATCCGCGACCGCTTCGGTGGTGCCGTCGGCACGATGGATGATCGGGATGGGAGAACCCCAGTAGCGTTGACGACTAATCAACCAATCACGCAGGCGATAGTTGACGCTTTCGCGCCCCACGCCCATCTCCTCAAGGATGGTGATTGCCTTGTCAATGGCAGGGTTCTTACGCCCTTTGACACCCGTTGAGCGGATGCCATTCAAGTTACCACTGTTTATCATGATGCCTGCCCCATCATACGCAACTTCCATTGTTGCGCCATCTAAGAGCGGTTGGTCATCGGGCTGGACGACGGGGATGATTTGTAAGCCGAACTTGCGTGCAAAGTCGAAATCGCGTTGGTCGCCGGCTGGAACTGCCATGATCGCGCCCGTGCCGTAGGTAATCATCACGTAGTCAGCAATCCAGACGGGGATGGGTTGGTTGGTCATCGGGTTGATGGCGTAGCCCCCAGTGAAGACCCCTGTCTTCTCGCGTGATTCTGACGTGCGTTCAATCTCGGTGGATTTGGCGGTTTGCGCCTTGTAGGCATCAATCGCCTCACGTTGGGCGGGGGTGGTCAAGGTTTCAACTAACGGATGCTCCGGTGCCAAGACCATGAAGGTTGCCCCCCACAAGGTATCCGGGCGCGTGGTATACACTTCGAGGTCATCCCCGTGTTCCGTTTTGAAGATCACGTTTGCGCCTTCGCTACGCCCAATCCAGTTGGTCTGCATGAGTTTGACGGCATCGGGCCAATCCAACTTGCTGAAGTCCAACATCTCATCCGCATAGGCGGTATAGCGGAAGAACCATTGCGTCATCAACTTTTGGATGACGGGTTGACCGGTGCGCTCATCCTTCCCGTCAATGACTTGCTCATTCGCTAAAACGGTTTGCAACGTGGGCGACCAATTGACCAAGCCCTCACCACGATATGCCAAGCCATGTGTATAAAACTGCTTGAAGAACCATTCCGTCCAGCGGTAGTATTGCGGTTCGCAAGAGACGATCTCGCGCTCCCAATCAAACATCGCGCCCATGCTCCGCAGTTGTTTGCGCATGTGTTCGATGTTGGCATGTGTCCACTTGGCAGGGTGAATGTTGCGCGTGACGGCGGCATTTTCTGCTGGCAAACCGAAGGCATCAAAGCCCATCGGGAACAACACGTTATAGCCTTTCATGCGCATGAAGCGTGCGCGAGCATCCGAAGGGGTCATGGCAAACCAATGCCCAATGTGCAAGTTTCCGCTGGGGTAAGGCAACATGGTTAAAGCGTAGTGCTTGGGCTTGTTCCAGTCCACTTGAGAGCGGTACAGCTGGGTGCGCTCCCACTCGGTTTGCCATCTGCGTTCAATTTCAGACGGGGTATAACTTTTCTTTTCACTCATTGAGTGTTTCTCTCTCCTCAATCCGATGATAAAGCGGGGTGACAATATAGCATCTACCCCCGTACACAATAACTGTACAGGATTGTACCAAAGGGCTAACGGTTTGGTATGACTTTGCGTGTTGGCTTTAAGCGATGCAGGGCACGCAAAGGAGGGGAGCGAGGGAAGAGTGGTTCATAAGGTCAACCTCCATAACGTTGTGGACACGGGAACGGATGCTTTAGTTTAACTGCACGCCAAGCACTTAGCCAGTGTTGATCTAGTGGGGCGCGTGGGCTAGAGGGTGGGCAAACGCACCCACCCCCCTGCGTGTGTGGTGGCTACTGACGGCGCATCTGTTGGGTGAGCTTGTGGTGGCGTGAGCGCACCTCGAACACGCGCAACGCCGCCTCAATTTGAATGCGAATGCCCATCTTCGATTGCCCTTCCACACGATCAGGAAAGTAAATCGGAATCTCTGCGATTTTGTAGCCCAGTCGATAAGCGACGTAGGACATTTCCGTCTGAAAGATATAGCCGTTGGATTCAATCCGCGCCAAGTTCATCCCATAGAGCGTGTCGCGTTGCCATAGTTTGAACCCTCCTGTGGCATCGGTGATGGGAAGTTGAAGCAGGAGCGGGACATAAACGCGGTTGGCAAACCAACTGAGCAACTTGCGATAGAAGCTCCAAGTTTTATCGACACTCCCCCCTTTATAGTAGCGCGAGCCAATCACCAGCTGATAGCCTTCATCCGCTTTAGCCACCAACTGGGGAACGTATTGCGGTTGATGGGAGAAGTCACAATCCATTTGAATGATATAATCGGCGTTTAGTTGCTCTAACACATAGCTGAAACCAGCAACATACGCCTTCCCTAAACCACCCTTGCCCGCGCGATGCAACACATGAATCTTCCCGTCGTGGGCACGGGCAAGTTCATCAGCAATCTGCCCCGTACCATCCGGGGAATTATCATCCACAATCAAGATGGAAAGGTGAGGGATTGCCAATTCCAACAATGCCTGCACCATGCGCGGGAGATTTTCTTTTTCGTTGTAGGTTGGTAAAACAATGACGACTTGGCGGTTCAACATCAACTTCATCCATAAACCGAACGTTAGACGTTCAAGTCTAATCCCGTGTGCGATGGCTTGCAAGCGAGATTCCGTCTTGGTAGCACTAACTTACACTGATACCATACTTTATAACCCTAGCCAACCGCATACGGAGCCACCTAACTTGAACGGGTTAATTGATCTTGAAACCGCCTTGCACCACCGTCAACAACTAGCCAACGCGCACCAACGCTTGGTCTTCACCAATGGGCATTTTGACCTGCTCCATGTAGGGCATTTGGATTACTTAGAACAAGCACGCGCTTTAGGGGATGCGTTATGGGTGGCGGTCAATGAGGATATGGCAACCACCACATTGAAGGGCACGGGTCGTCCGATTGTCCCTGCGGTTGAACGCGCCCGTTTGTTGGGGGCGTTGCGCGTGGTGGATGCCACCCTGATCTTCACGGGGGAAACCGCCATCCCCCTGCTAACCTTGCTCCGCCCCGACATCTACGTGAAGGGTGGGGATTATGCCCACAAGAGGCTACCCGAACGCGCCACCGTTGAGGCGTATGGGGGGCAAGTCACGCTGATTGATTATCTACCTAACCATAGCACCACACGCTTGATTGCCAAGATCAAAGCCCTACCCTGAAAAAAGGACAAACGTCATTGACACAAGATCAACAAGCACAAACTAACGCTGGGGTAGCACGCGCTTCAGGGGTGGTTTCGTTGGGCAACATCACCAGCCGCGTGTTGGGGCTGGCACGTGAGATCGCCCTTACCAACCTATTCGGCGCGTCTAGCGCGGTGGATGCGTTTAACATTGCCGTTTTGATTCCCAAAGCCTTCTATGATTTGTTGATTGGGGGGCACGTCAACAGCGCGTTAGTGCCCGTTTTGAGCGAGGCAGAAGCACGTGGGGATGTGGACTTCTGGGAATTGGTTTCGGTCTTGCTCAGTTTTGTCGGCGTGGTCGTCACCTTATTGGCAACCCTGCTGGTATGGTTCGCCCCGTCAGTGGTGCGCCTGTTCCCTAGCGAAACCTCCCCCACCACCCTGTTGATCGCCACAGATCTGTTGCGCTTGACCGCCCCCGCGCTGGTCTTCTTGAGTTTGTTCGCCGTGCTAAGTGGCACGCTGTACGCCATCCGCTCATTCTTTTGGTCGGCGTTTGCTGGGGCAATCTTCAATGCGTCCATCTTCTTGGTGACGCTGGCACTTGCCCCGTGGATTGGCATACGGGGAGCTGCCATCGGGTGGCTAGTGGGGGCGGTTTGCCAATTCCTGCTTCAGTTGCCCGGCTTGCGCCATTCGCGCTTGCGCTTGAGTTTCAACTGGAATCATGCGGGCTTGCGTCAAATTGGGTTGCTCTATGCCCCAGTGTTGTTTTCGTTGGTGATTGATACCTTTGTGATCCGCCTGTTTAGCTATCGGCTTGCCAACAGCTTGGGCGAAGGAAGCATCAGTTACATGGGATGGGCAACCACCTTGATACAATTCCCACACGGGCTAGTTGCCACTGCGATCAGCATTGCCATTCTCCCCACGCTTTCAAGGCAGGCATCCCAACCCGAAACGCAACAACCCTTCCGCGATACGCTGGGCTTGGGGCTACGCCTGACCACCGTCTTGATCGTGCCGGCTACGGTGGGCTTGTTCGTGTTGGGCACGCCGATTGTGCGCCTGCTGTTTGAGCATGGGCAATTTGGCGTGGCGGATACGCTCATCACCGTGCAAGCGTTGCGCCTGTACTTGATTGGCTTGCCGTTTGCTGGGCTAGATTTGCTGTTGATCTATGCGTTCTACGCCCGACAAGACACCTTCACCCCCGCTTGGGTGGGGTTGGTCAGCTTGTTGGTGTATATGCTGGTGGCGTTGGGGCTGGTGGAGCGATATGGCTTATACAGCTTGATGATCGCCGATAGCGTCAAACATCTCATCCACACGGGGCTATCCGCTGTCCTGCTTCGGCAACGCCTCAAGGGGTTTGGCAAGCAGAACTTGGGCATGACCATGCTCAAGTCTTGGGTGGCATCGTGCTTGATGGGTGCGGTGGGCTGGTTAATCTTGCCACCCCTTGAACGGGGGTTAGGCTTAGAAAGCTGGTGGGCGGAAATCTTGCTTGTGCTCATTCCCGCCCTGCTGTGCATGGTGGTTTATGTCGGCTTATCGTTTGCGCTACGGCTGAACGAATTGCTGTGGCTGGTCAATTGGGTGCGCCAACGCCGTTAGCCTACGCTCGCTTCGGTGGCATCCGTAGCGGGTACCCCGGCGGGTTGCCCATATTCCCCAGAGCTATGCACATACACATAATGCGTGGTGGCAAGGTCAGGGGTGCTGTTGCGATACGCTTCAAACCAGTTATAGAGCCAGTTGGCATCGCTGATGGTCATGTTGACGCAACCATGACTTTGGCGGTAGCCGAAGTAATCGTGCCAATACGAGCCGTGCAGGCTGATGCCACCGTCAAAGTACATCACCCACGGCACGCTTTGGAGCGCATACGCATCCGGTGCGCCGGTTGCACCACTCATGGGGTCTACGGGGAGTTCTTCCCAAACTTCAAACAAGCCTTCGTTGGTTTCATGAGGGGGCAAGCCCGATGAAATTAACGTGGCAAAAACGGGGGTATCATCCACATACGCCACCAACGTCTGCTCATATAAATCCACCGCCACCCAATGCCCTGATACCCCGTCTGGGCGTTCAACGCGCTTGACTTTGCTCACGAAGGTTTGCTTCACCCATTCATTGGGTCCAATCATGTACCATCGCCAGCCTTCATCATCATACGCTTCAGCAAAGATATTGACGATTTCGTAACGCTCAAGGAAGCGTCCATGCTCATTGGCATAGGGACCGCCCGGAAAGCGCGAAACGGCAATACGGCTCATGTCCAGCACCCACGCGAACGGGTGCGCCAAGCCATCGGTGATCTCCACGCCTGTGAAGCCGGATGGGCTATAGTAGGTTGCCAAATCACGCGAGACCCATTGCCCCCCCTGGATTTGTAACCAGTTGGGATCGTTCAGATTGATTGCCGTGACGAAGTTATAGCCGGGGGGGATTTCCCCCACCACGTTTCCGTTGGGGGCATCGTGGGTGGGCGTGGCGCCGGGACCCACGCGCCAAAAGCTGTAGGTGCCCAAAGTCGATAGATCTAAGGGGACGGGTTCAACGTTGGCAGGGCGCGGATAAGCGGAGATCATCAGCTCGCACCGTGCGCTCAATGGGTCGCCGTGAATATCGTTTTGGCAGGTGGTGGGATCATATTCAAAGATCGGGCTAGTATTTTGTGCCCACGCAACCGAGCCAAACGCCAAAGGCAAGAGTAACAACGGGACAAGAAACTTGAGTTGTGGAAGATTCATGGTGTGGGATTCACTCATCTACTGACTGAAAGAGAAACGATACAAGCGCAATCGCTTTTCGGATGCGCTTATCATTTCATGATCGAGCGGATAACGCAACCCATTCTCGGTGACGGTTGGTCAATGGTTGCCCTACTATGGGGCATGCCCCCTCCCCTAAATCCCCTCCGTCACGTAGTGCGCCCCCTCCCCTAAATCCCCTCCCCCACGGCGCGTTGCTTGTGAGAGAGGGGACTTTTTTTATACCGCGACGCATCTTTTCACCCCTTCTCTCACGAAGTGGGGGAAGGGGCAGGGGAAGGGGGGGCATCTTTTCCCCCTCCCTAGCTCAAGCCCCCTCCCCTAAATCCCC
>JBMOEO010000069.1:0-19977 GCA_049318945.1 Phototrophicaceae bacterium
CTTCTGGAGTATTGGGTTTTATGGTATCCCATTCTTTTTTATCAATAGACTGGGTTGCTAAGAAGGTTGCAAATTCCTTATGCAATTCTTCAAATTGTTCTTTGGTTAATCTTTTGTATTTCATAATTGAGTTTTGTGATGATGGCTGAAGGCGTGCCTGCTAAGCTCAACCAAGAAGCTACTTTCGCGTTGCGCCGTGCTGAACTTGCCCTCAAGATCAAGAATAAGCTGTCTTCCGGTGGCTCAATCATGCGCATCATTACGGATGAAAACGACCGATAGAGGTCAACTCCATTGTAATTCTTATGGAGTTTTTAACGCTCGAACATTGTTCGAGCGTTATTTTTCGTTGATGATGCAATATCATTGTGATAAATAAGTCTGTATATAACAGATGAATGGACGTTTGGATTATGGCATTTTTCAGCAAGAAGCTCGGTATTGATCTTGGGACGGTAAATGTTGTTATTTGGGAAAATGGTAAGATAGTCCTTCAAGAACCTTCCATAGCTGCCCTCACCGTTGAAGAAGAGCGCATTGTTGAAATCGGTCAACCGGCGTTAGCAATGGTCGGGCGCACCAACGAAGAGGATATTCAAATTATCCGCCCTCTACGAGATGGGGTCATTGCTGATTATGAAGTGACGCAGGCGATGCTGAGTTACTTCCTAGATCGGGTAGGTGGGCGTATCCGTATGTTTAAGCCCAGCGTAATGATCTCCGTTCCTTATGGTGTCACCAGTGTAGAAAAACGTGCCGTGCGCGATGCCACCCTTGCCGCAGGTGCCGCTGAGGCGCATTTGATTTGGGCGCCTCTTGCCGCTGCCATTGGTGCGGGGTTGCCGGTGGGTACACCTGCTGGGGATATGGTGGTCAACATTGGTGGGGGGGTGACAGAAGCTGCGGTATTGACCATGAACAATATTGTGCGTGCCTCAAGTGGGCGCGTTGGGGGGCTTCGCTTGGATGAGGCGATCATCGCTTATATCCGACGCAAGTATAACCTGTCTATTGGGATGCCCTCTGCCGAAGCGGTTAAGATTCAAATTGGCGCGGCGATTGACTTGCCAGAAGAACGGCGAATGGAAGTTCAAGGGCGCGATAATGTCAGTGGGCTACCACGTACTATCACCATCAGCACCGGGGAAATTGTTGAGGCGATGGCGGAAGTTTTAGCAAGCATTGCCACCGTCGTTAAATCCGTGTTGTCCGATACCCCTCCAGAATTGGCATCCGACATTATTGATCGCGGAATTGTTTTAACAGGAGGGGGGGCGTTGATTCGTGGGATTGACCAGTACCTCACCAAGCAAACCGGTGTGCCAGTTTATGCAGCTGAAAACCCCATGCTAGTTGTGGCAACGGGGGCAGGGAAGGCACTCAATGATCCCGCTATTTTGCAACGTGTCACCCAAAGCATCTACAAGTAATAAGTCATACGCTGTAGATGGGTTACTGGGTCAATATACTGGACAAAAACATCTTCCGGTGTTTCTAAATTGATGGGCGCGTAGTTCAAGATGGCGCGTATTCCCACCCCAATCAACAGATTGGCGACTTCCTGCGCCACAATAGCTGGTACGGCAATCATGGCAATTTTGATGTGCTGTTGTGGAATGGCGGTTGCCATGTTTTCCATCGGTTGAATCGGTATACCATCTATCAGCTGATTGAGCTTGTGCGGATCGTTATCAAAGATGCAACTGATCTTAAAGCCACGCTCCTTGAAACCTTTGTAATGTGCCACTGCACGTCCCAAATCTCCCGCACCAACCAAAGCGATTTCCCACTCTTGTTGTAAATTGAGAACTTCATGCAGTTTGTTCTGTAGATATTGAATGCGATAGCCTGTTCCTTGCTTGCCAAATCCACCAAACAGCGAAAGGTCTTTTCGGATTTGTGCGGAACTAATTCCCAGATGCTTTCCTAATTCGTCAGAGTTGGTTAGCTCTTTGCCTTCTTGTGCCAAGTGTTGTAACGCCCGCAAGTAAATAGGCAAACGTCCAATTACAATATCGGGAATGTCCTGTTGCAGGTGTTTAAGGGTCATGGTCTCAACATTAGGGTAAGTGAAAAATGTATATAGATAAGTTTCAAACTTGTTTATATCCGATTGTGATGAATTTTACAACCAACTGCTACCCCTTACGTATAAAGAATATATCAGAAGATGCACAGATTCTTAAAAGTTATTCATGCTAGTTGCCTAGCTTGCTTAACCTGTCGATTGTATGATACCTATTGTCTAACGTTTTGTTTGGTGAGCAGGGCTTATGCCAGTACGTCGATCACTTGTATTCATTGCTATTGTGTTACTTGCTATTCCGTTTCTTTCGTCACTGACAAGTTATCAGACTGCAGTAAATGGTTCACAGTCTAAAGGACTTGAATATTTTATTGTGGCACGTGGAAATGTGGTGGCTTCGATTTCGTCGGTTGGAAAGATTAAAGCAGATCAAGAAATTGACTTGGCACTTTCTAACACAGGTCGCGTTGTAGAGGTGCTAGTAGAGCCAATGGATTATGTTTTAGCAGGAGATGTCCTGTTACGCATTGAAAATAACGATCAACAGATTGCTTATCAACAAGCAGTCTATAACCTTGAACTCGTAGAAATTCAACTGGATGATCTTCTTGCTCCAGTTGATGGAGATGAAGTTCTAATTGCTGAAGCGCAAGTGGATGCCGCGTATGCCAATTATCAAAGTGCCGGCTCTATCAATCAGGGTGTTGTCAGCCAAGCTGAGTTACAGGTTCAACAAGCGCAAGCTGCGTATGATGCTGCAATTCAAAGGCGCATCTACGGTGGTGACTTCGGTACTTCGGAAGATGTCACGCTGGCTGATGCGAAAATTGGGGAGGCATCTTTCAATCTTGAGATTGCTCGCCTACGAGCAGAAGATGCCCAACAAGGCAATTGGAGTAGTGCCAACGCCGCCTACAAATCTTATGAGCAGGCACTTGCTAATTTAGAGCGAACCCTTGCTGGACCCACTGAACTGGAGATTGAGCAGGCTGAGGTGCGTATTGAACAAGCACAGGCACAACTAGACCGTGCCGAAGAATCCCTGCAGGATACAGAATTGCGTGCGCCATTCGATGGCTTCATCACGCAAATATTGATTGAACCCGGCTCGTTAATCACTCCCAATACGGCAGTGATGCGCCTAGTCGATACGGATCCCTTGTCGTTAGAGGTGGAGATTGACGAAGTGGATATTGGGCAAATTCAACCAGGGGCAGATGCTTTAGTGGAAGTTGATGCGCTACAGGGTGTGTTCTTGCCTGCCAAACTAGAGCGCATTGATTTGATCGGTCAGCAAGCGGCTTCGGGTGGGGTGGTCAACTATGATGCCTTAGTGCGCCTAGAGCAATCCGATCCACGAATTTTTGTGGGGATGACAGCGGAGGCGAACTTCACCATTGATGAACGTAGCGATGTCCTGATTGTGCCCAACAACTATATTCGCTTAGATCGTCGTGGCAATCAGGCATTCGTACAGGTGTTAGATCCAACCGCTAACGAATTTTCTGATCGGGCGATTTCGCTTGGCTTACGTGGTGAAACCTACAGTGAAGTCTTGGGCGGGCTTGCTGAAGGGGATGTCCTGCGTGCAGATTTAACAGGCAACCAGTTCTCGTTGTTCGGGGAATAATTCACATGAAGAAAACTTTACAACACTATTCAACACTCGGCATGATCGTTTTGGGGGTAGTGCTCATGTTGCCCAATGGCGTACAAGCACAACCTCCCGTGCCCGTCACCATTGAGGAAGAATACGCCGTACAACTCAGCGATTTGAACGTAACCGTCAGTGCTACGGGAACAATACAACCCAAGCGCACCGTTGATTTATTTTTTAGCACATCTTCTACTGTCCAAGAAATCTTGGTAGAAGAAGGTGATGTTGTCCGCAATGGGGATACATTGGCAATTCTTGAAGCGGAGACCTTTGAGGCATCCTTGCGTGAGGCAGAAATTGCTTTGCAACTGCAACGCCTAGCCTATGATGCTCTGGTTGCCCCTCCCCAAGCGGAGGACATTCTAGCGGCAGAAGCGGCTGTGGCTGCTGCGGAAGCACAAATACCCGCTGCACGTACCGGTGCCAGCCAACAAGATATTGAGATTGCACAATTGCAAGCTGAAATCGCCCGTAATCAATTGTGGCAAACCCAATTGAACCGTGACAAGCTATTGGATCTGAACCCAGAATTTAGAGGGGGATACTCCAATCAACTGTCAGTGGAATCCTCTGTGTTACAGGCAAGTTATGGCGTGGCAATTTCTGATGCCGCCATTGAAACCACACGCAGAACTGGGGGTGGCCCCGGTCCTATTGCTGCTGCTGAATCCGCCTTGATTCAAGCACAAGTCTCATTAGACAAGTTGCTAAGGGGACCGGATGATGTCCAGTTACTGCAATTAGAAATTCAACTAGACCAAGCAGAAGCAGCTTTAGAGTCTGCTCGCGTTGCTTTGGATCGTGCTAAACTGTATGCCCCCTTTGATGGGGTAGTTGCAGAGATGAACCTTGAGGTGGGGGAGTTGCCTGCTCAAACACAACCTGCGGTTGTTCTGTTGGATGCTAGTGCCTACTATGTCGATTTATCCATTGATGAAAACGACGTTGTGAATATCCAACTTGGGCAGACTGTATCCTTCCGTGTAGATGCTTTACCTGAATCTTCTATAACGGGTTCAATCGAACGGTTGCTTATCACCCCAACTGCATCAACCAATAGTGAAGTGGTGACATATCAAGCACGGGTGCGCCTGAATCCCTCTACTGAACCCATTCGCGTGGGGATGAGCACCACCGCCATCATCACCACCAAAGACTTACAAGACATTATTGTTGTGCCCAATCGGTTCATCCGAATTGATCGCCAAACCCGTCAGGCTTTTGTCACCATTCAGGATAGCAATAATCAAACTGAAGAGATCGAGGTTGAATTGGGTGAACGCAACAATGACGTGAGCCAGATTGTGAGCGGCTTAGAGCCGGGTCAACGGATTGTGCGCCTCCAAAATACATCTGAAGTTCTTTTCGGCAACCCGAACTAAGTAGAAAGTAGCCTAACGATGCGGTTATTACGTACACCCACCCTCGACTTACCAACACCCGATACACAAGTATCGGATGCAGTAACGGAACAACGTAAGGTTATCATTGACCTTAAAGATGTTAAAAAAGTTTATCAGATGGGTGATATTGAGGTTCAGGCTTTACAAGGCGTGAATCTGAAAATCTATGAGGGGGAGTTCGTCTCCATCATGGGACCCAGCGGTTCTGGAAAGAGCACCCTAATGAATATCTTGGGCGTGCTTGACCAGCCTTCATCAGGTGAATACTATCTGGATGGGGTCAATGTTGAACGTCTTCGAGAAAGCCAACTAGCTGCCGTGCGCAACAAGAAGATCGGGTTCGTCTTTCAAAGCTATAACTTGCTGAAGCGAACTACCGCCCTCCGTCAGGTGGAGCTACCCTTGATCTATGCAGGAGCAACCAATCGCATCAAACGCGCTAAAGCCGCCCTCACCGCGGTGGGGCTAGAACGTCGTATGGATCACTTGCCCACAGAACTTTCTGGTGGGCAACAACAACGGGTTGCCATTGCGCGAGCATTGGTGAACGAGCCTGCCATGATTTTAGCCGATGAAGCAACGGGCAACTTAGATTCTAAAAGTGGTGCGGAAGTCTTGCAAATTTTCCAACGCCTTAATGAAGAGCAAGGAATCACTGTTGTATTCGTAACCCATGATCCATGGACAGCACGTCATTCTAAACGGCTCATTATGTTGCGAGATGGCAAGGTCGTTGCTGACCAACCCGTCCCCCAACCACTCAAAGCAGGGGAACAAGATCGCCCATCAGAAGCCGCTGAACTTGAAGCCATTTTCCAAAACACCTACTATGGTGGTTCTAAAGAAGAGTTCAACTAAATGGAAACCTTTCGTATTGCATTGGTGAGCCTATATGCCAATCGGCTTCGCTCTATCCTGACCACAATTGGAATCATCATCGGGATTGGCGCGGTCATTGGGCTGATTAGCCTAGGACGTGGGGTTGAAGATTTCATCGCTTCGGAATTTGAATCGTTGGGGTCTAACCTGTTGATTGTTTTTGCGTCTCCACCCAAAAGCCCCACGCGCGAACGTATTGAGCCGATTACAACGGTGGAGGCAACAGACCTGTTAAGCCTTCCGACTATACAATACGTTGCCCCCATACACGGATTAATCGGCAACATCATTTCCGGCGGTGAAACATTTAACGCCACAACTTATGGCGTGACTCCTGATTATCTGGTGGTTAGAAACTATGCTGTGCGTTGGGGGCGTTGGGTGACGGCGGATGATTTAGAGAGCAAGGCACGTGTGATGGTGTTGGGTTCGGGTGTTGCCGAGGAGTTATTTGGTGAAGATTACAACCCGGTCGGGGAGATCGTTCGATACCTTGATGTTCCCATGACAATTGTCGGCGTGATGGAAAAAACAAGTGAAGCAGCGGGGGAGAACTCAATCGCCTATATTCCACTCACCACTAGCCAACAACGCCTTGCCCCGCCCTTCCGCGCACGCACACGTGACGGGGGATACTTCCTAGATGCGTTGTATCTACAGGCAACCACCGAAGACGTGATGGATGAAGCAACGCGACAAATTGATGAATACCTTCGTGAAGCGCACAACGTCCAATTTGATGGCGAAGAAGATTACACCATCGTTAATCAAGCTGATGTGCTGGACGCGCTTGGCTCGATTACAGGTGTGCTTACCATCTTCTTATCCCTCATTGCGGGAATCTCTTTGTTGGTTGGGGGGATTGGCATCATGAATATTATGCTCGTCACCGTCACCGAAAGAACAAAAGAGATTGGGTTGCGTAAGGCAGTGGGTGCGCCGTCTGGTGCAATCCTAACTCAATTTCTAGTAGAGAGCGTTGTCCTTTCCATCATCGGCGGTTCGCTAGGGATTCTCTTGGGCTGGCTCATGGCTGTCGCTGGCACTATTTTAGTGGATGAGCTTAACTTGCGGGTTGACCTAGACGCGGTTGTGTTTGCCACCAGTGTGAGTATCTTCATCGGTATTGTATTCGGTCTGTATCCAGCATGGCAGGCTTCTCGTAAAAACCCCATAGATGCCCTTCGGTTTGAATAGAAAGTAGAGACAATCAACATGGTCGTTTTAATGGATGTTTTACGCATCTCCCTTGCCAACTTATTCGTTAATCGTCTACGTGCTGTTTTAACGATGTTGGGGATTACCATTGGTGTCGCCGCCGTGATTGTCTTGCTTTCCATTGGGAAGGCATTTGAAAACTTCATCATCGGTGAGTTCAATAGTGTAGGCTCAAACTTGGTCGCGGTGTTTGGTGCACAAGGTGAACGCGGTGATTTTGAGCCACTCACACAAAAAGACCTTGATGCTCTCTCTGACCCCACGCGCGTTTGGGATACTTTATTCGTTGTCCCGTTTTTAGAGGTCAGTGGTAAGTCAGTGACGTATGAGAATTATGAGACCAGTCCGAGTATCTTCGGCATTACTGCTGACTATATTCAAGTGGAAGAACGCGAGGTCATCGCTGGGCGTTATATAGAGGCGGCTGATGTTGAGGGGAATAGTCGCGTGGCGGTTTTGGGATTGTCCGCCGTCGAGAAACTCTTCGTCAATGGTGTGCCACCCCTTGACCAAACGATTCGGATTGGCGGGGTTGCTTTCAAGGTTGTGGGTGTTTTAGACAAAGGGGGGAGTGGTGGGTTCGTAGACTTGGATAATTCTATTTTCGTTCCCATGTCCACCGCACAAGCACGTCTTATCAACAATCGTGAACTGTCTGGAGAATTACCCGTCACCCAGATCATCCTAAAAGCACCTGATGAAGAGCGCATTGATGCTCTGGTTGAACAAATTACCGCAACCCTGCGTGAAGTCCGTGATATTCAGTTCAATGGTGAGGACGATTTCACCATTTCTACCCAAGCGGATTTGTTGGATAGCATCGGAACTATCTTAAACTTGCTCACCCAATTCTTGGCAACCATTGCCGGCGTATCGCTTGTGGTGGGGGGCATCGGTATCATGAACATCATGCTTGTCACTGTCACCGAACGCACAAAAGAGATCGGCTTACGCAAAGCACTTGGTGCGCAGAATATCTATATTTTGATACAATTCATTTCTGAAGCACTCGTCCTCTCTCTACTTGGTGGAACGATTGGAATCTTGATCGCTGTTGCTGGTGGGTCATTAGTGAGTAGTTTAGTAGAAAGTCTTGATGTCACGGTACAACCGTATAGTATTGTTTTAGCGGTTGCTATCTCCACCATGATCGGGATTTTCTTTGGATTCTTTCCCGCTTGGCGTGCGGCGGGCTTGAATCCCATTGATGCACTTCGCTACGAATAGTCCTTCAAACAAGTTAAAGTTATGAGTGGTTTCACTAGAGGCTTTCAATGGATGAACAATCGGAATTAAATAATCCTCACCTTCTACGAGCGAACGAAGATATGCTCAATGGTTTGGGGCAACTTTCTGACTATTTTGGTTTCAGCAAAGTGATGGGGCAAATTTATTGTACTGTTCTCCTAAGCCAAGAACCACTATGCTTGGATGATGTGGTGGATCGGTTGGATGTTTCTAAAGCGACGGTTAGCTTGAACTTACGAACCTTAGAGCATTTGGGAATTGTTCGACAAGTTTACACCAGTGACCGTAGCGACCGCCGTAAATTTTATGAGGCGGAAACAGACTTCTGGCAAATTATCACCAATGTCATCTCCGGGCGAGAGCTACGCGATGTTGAGCGTGCAATCTCTACTATGGAGCAAAACGTTGCACGCTTGCAGGAAATCATGCCAACTTTAACCCCAGAGGAACATGAGTTAGCGGTGCATTACATCGAAAAGATAGATCAAATTCAAGCTATCTTTCGCTTTGTTAAATTGCTGTTGACCACCATCTTGGTACAGGTTGGCAAATCTCCTAATGTTGGAGATATATCAGAAATACGACTTGAATGAGGTTTCCCCTTGTGGTGTATTCAAGACGAATTTATACTTAAAATTCCTTGGGGGAGTGGCGGAATTGGCAGACGCGCATGACTTAGGATTATGTCTCTTTCGAGGTGAGGGTTCGAGTCCCTCCTTCCTCATCCCACTTAAAAAGGCGCAACCGCGCCTTTTTGCAACTTATACAAACAGCACACAATTACACAATGGTAGGTTAGCATCTTGAATATCCATACGGAAATACTCGATAGCCATGTCGCACGGCTAACAGTTCAAATTGATGAAGATGTTTTTCAGAATGCCAAGAAGAGAGCCACTAAGGCTATCGCTAAAAAGGTGAATATCCCTGGCTTTCGTAAAGGTCATGCCCCATATCATTTGATTGCCAATTACTATGGCGAAGCTACCATCATTGAAGAGACAGTAGAAATGCTTGCCAATGAATTGTACTCATCAGTGATTGAATCTTCCGGCTTGAACCCTTACACAAGCGGTACGATTGAGAGCTTTGAACTTGAACCCCAACCCCATTTCATCTTTTCTGTCCCCTTGCAACCTGAAACTGACCTAAAAGACTATCGTTCTATTCGTGTTGATTATACTGAAGCCGTGGTCACGGATGAAGAAATCGAGACTGCTATGCTAGAAATTCAACGCGAAAAATCGCAAGCAACCCTCAGTACCGAAGCGGCTGTCATGGGGGATCGAGTGAGTGGTTCTTTGCACGGATACTGGGCAGATGAATTAGAAGACGAAGACGATGATGAGGAAGTGATAGAGGAAGCGGATGAGCCAGCTGATGAAAATCAAGATGGTGAGATCGTTTCTGAGTCAGATGACTTAGACGTTCTTGAAGATGAAGATGGCGACGACGAAGATGAAGACTTCAATGAGCATATAGATGCGATCATTCATGAACACGATGCTATCCTCTACCTATCTGAAGAGCATGAATTCGCACCCGGTGCGAGTGCGCACTTGATTGGTGCGGAGGCGGGTAAAAGGATTGAGTTCATATTAAACTACCCTAAAGAGGATAAGTATCGCTCTCTAAGTGGTAGAGCAGTGCGCTTTGTGATGGATGTTGCCAAAGTTGAACATGTCACCTTTCCAGAACTGAATGATGATTTGGCACGTGAGATTACCCAATCCGAATCTTCGCCACTTGGTCTTGCTGAGTTGCGTGAGCGTATCCTCCAAAATATACGGCTTCAACGTCAAAAAGAATTGAATGAGAGCTACATTGAGGCGGTAATAGCAGAAATTGCTCAACAAGCAAACTTCCGTTATCCCGAACTAATGGTTGCCGAAGAAGTAGACGAACTCATTTCTAGCTGGGCAAGCCGTGTTGGTATGGAAGCTAAAGACTTTCTTGCGCTTATGAAACAATCAGACGAAGATGTAACCCAAAACCCTATTTATCGCCCCCAAGCTATTCAGCGCATTGAACACCTGTTGGTGTTGCGTGGTGTGATGCAAGCGGAGAATATAGTGGTTACGCCTCTGCAAGTAGAAGAAGAGATCGCAAGAGCGATTGCTTCCATGAATCCTGATGAAGAGTCTAAATACCGTAAGATGTTTTCTACCCGTGAAATGCGAGAGAAAGTCTACAATCGCTTGCTGGAAGAATCCATCTTAGATCGAATTGTTCAAATTGGGCGTGGTCTAGCTGAAAGCCAACAGGTTGTCTTGAGTGAACAACCATCTGATGAGACTTCTTCGGCTAGTGAATAAACGAACTCGCTAAAGTTAGCAAACGGAATTGAATGGAGTAATTAGATGAACTTCCAAAATATCGTTCCGATGGTCATTGAGCAGGGAAGCCGCGGCGAACGTGCCTATGACATTTACTCATTGCTTCTAAAAGAACGCATTGTTTTCATGGGGACGGGAATTAACGATCAGGTTGCCAACTTAACCGTGGCACAGTTGCTTTTCCTTGATCGTGAAGACCCAGAACGTGAAATCCAAATGTATATCAATTCTCCCGGTGGGGTCATTTATGCTGGCTTGGCGATTTATGATACCATGCAACAGATCTCCGCTCCCGTTAGCACGGTGGCGGTAGGGATCACGGCTAGTTTCGGGACGGTCTTGTTGTGTGCAGGGAAATCCGGCTTGCGCTATGCCTTGCCCAATGCAACGGTACACATGCACCAACCGCTAGGTGGGGCACAAGGACAAGCATCCGATATTCTAATCCAAGCCAATGAGATTAGTCGCTTGAAAAAGCAACTATATGAAATCTTCAATAAACACACAGGTCAGGACATGGCAAAGCTAGAAGTTGATCTTGATCGTGATATTTATATGAACGCTCAACAAGCTGTTGAGTATGGTCTGATTGATTCTGTCTTGAACCAAACGACTAATAAGAAGTAGGTTAAATGGCACGAAAAACAGCAGATGACCAGCATTGTTCATTTTGTGGTCGTCACCATAACGATGTAAATCGCTTAATCGCCGGTCCGAATGGTATCTTCATTTGCGATCAATGTGTTGGAATCTGTTATCGAATTCTAGGAGAGGAAGATAATAAGCAATCCAATACAGGAAAGAATCTCCTGTCGTTGGATAACTTACCTTCTCCTAAAGAAATCAAGCGACATCTGGATGAATATGTCATTGGTCAAGACCGCGCCAAGCGTGTTTTGAGTGTGGCGGTTTATAACCACTACAAGCGCATCATGGCACAAAGTGAGGTCGGGATAGAGGTCGAGGTCGATAAGAGCAATGTCTTGCTCATCGGACCCACAGGTAGCGGAAAGACGCTTCTTGCTCAAACGCTTGCCCGAATGTTAGATGTTCCGTTTTGTATTGCGGATGCTACCTCTCTGACGGAAGCGGGCTATGTTGGTGAAGATGTTGAAACGATCTTGTTGCGCTTGATACAAGCGGCGGATGGGGATATTGCTCGCGCTCAACACGGAATCATCTACATTGATGAGATCGACAAAATCTCGCGCAAGAGCTATGACAATCCCTCCATCACCCGTGATGTATCCGGCGAAGGGGTACAACAGGCACTCCTCAAGATCATTGAAGGGACGCTGGCGAATGTTCCCCCACAAGGTGGGCGCAAACATCCACACCAAGAATTTTTACAGATTGATACCAAGAATATCCTCTTCATTTGTGGGGGGATGTTTGATGGCTTAGATGAAATCATCAATCAACGTTTAGGGCATCGTAGCTCATTGGGCTTTGGCGCACAAAACAAGCGTGAATCCATTGGCACGAATGAATTGTTGCGTCAGGCTACCAGCGAAGATGTTCTCACATTTGGGCTAATTCCGGAGATCGTGGGGCGTTTACCTGTTCTGGTGACGGTAGATTCACTGGACAAAGAAATGCTCATCCGCATTATGAAAGAACCCAAGAACGCGCTTCTGAAACAATATGAATATCTCCTTTCACTGGATGATTGTGAGGTTGAGTTTCAGGATGATGCACTAGAGAGCATTGCGGAGATGGCACTACAGCGTAAGACCGGCGCACGCGCACTACGGAGCATCATCGAGAATACCTTGATGGATGTGATGTTTGAAGTTCCTGAACGTGAGGATGTTGCGCGAGTGGTGGTGACGGCAGATTCGATCTTAAATAATGTTACGCCCCTATTGTATACAGACACCAATCATGCTGTGGCGTTAAACCCAGATAGTACGGTTGAGCCTGCCGCATAGGTTGATCGGCGTTATCGTGAGGAAGGAATAACCACTGTGGTTATTCCTTCCAATTCTGCTTTCAAGCGTTGTACATCCACATAAGTTGCCCCCATAACATAGCGTCCCCAATTGCTGGGGATCAGCCAGCGTGGGCGTGTTTCTTTTGCCAACGAAATAACATCCCCTAAAGTCATCGTCCCGTTGCCATCGACGGGTAAAATAGCAATATCCGGACGTAGCTTGCGTGTATCAGGTGTCACCTGCGTATCCCCCGCATAATAAATATCATAGCGATTGACTGAAATCAAAAAGCCCAATCCGCCTAGTGTCTCATCATGTTGTAAGCTGGTTGTCGAATAGGCAGGAATGGCTTGTATACTGGCACCTTGCACTACAACTGTGTTCCATGGGCGGATGATCTCGGCTTGTGGGTATTCACTTTGTACCCGTACATTACTGAAAACTCGTGTATGTTCGTGTGATAGTTTTTGAATATCCCCAACAGAGAAATGCTCATAGTGATCGTGCCCAACTAAAATGACATCAGCAAGAAAACTCACCTTCCCCACGCGCCAGGGGTTGATATAAATAAAAGGGGGACCGTGAACAATGAAACTACCGTGTCCTAGCCATTGAATATTTTCAATCATAACTTTCTCTTTTCGGGATATTTACTAGAAATCTTCTAAGCATGATGTGGTTCAATCGCAATTTAACTTGTAAAATAAAGAGTGGTATTTATTTAATTGATATGATGTCTGTGTTCTCTAAGCACGAAAGGGTTGCTTTGTGGCTGATTCTAACCGACCGAACTTAAAAAGAATACAAAGTCTTCAACCGAACGCAACCCCTCAGCAACCACCTGCGCCCCCTAAACCCCAAACAAATCAGCTGAATACTGATTTGTGGGTTCCTCCACCTTTGCAAAATATTGATGATACAGGGTTGAACTTGCTTCAGCTGGCAGACCTTGCTCTCAAAGTATTGTATTATGGTGGAGTCTTGACGGGTAGCAAGATTGCCGATGTTGTCAAATTACCCTATCAAAATATTCTTGAACATGTAATGGAATTTTTGAAGCGGGAAAAGTTTGTTGAAATTCGTGGTGGTGGGGCGTTGGGTGCCTCAACTTATAATTTCGTGATTACTGACTTGGGAGCATCTAAAGCACGAGAGGCAATGGAACGCTCACAATATGCCGGTCCTGCGCCTGTTCCCATCCAAGTTTATGTTCAATCTATGCACGAACAGAACCGCAACAAAGCACCGGTCAATCAACGATTGCTACGAACGGTGATGGAGAACTTGGTTGTATCAGATGATATGCTTTCCAAGATTGGACCTGCCATTAATTCTAAGCGTTCTATCTTTTTATATGGACCTCCCGGAAATGGTAAAACAACCTTATCCGAAAAGATCGGGCGGTTGGTTCTCGGCGAAGATATTTACATTCCGTATGCTATTGATATTGATGGGCAAATTGTTCAAGTATTTGATAGTGTCAACCATGAACTTGCCAAACATCATGAAGCCGTTAAGATGGGAACAGGCTTAACCACTGATCCGCGCTGGGTTCAAATTAAACGCCCCATGATTATGGTGGGTGGGGAATTGACCATGGCGGGGCTTGACTTGGTATATGATGAAGTGAACAAATATTATGAGGCTCCCTTCCAAGTTAAGGCGAATAGTGGCATGTTCTTGATTGATGATTTCGGTCGTCAACAAGTCCGCCCAGTAGATTTGCTTAACCGCTGGATCGTCCCGCTTGAAAAGGGTGTAGACTTTTTAACCCTAGCAAATGGGCGTAAGGTAGAAGTTCCCTTCTATGTGATGATTGTTTTCTCAACTAATCTTGATCCTAAAGACTTGGTGGACGAAGCCTTCTTGCGTCGTATTCGCTATAAAATTGAAGTTGGCAATCCGACATTGGATGAGTTCCATCAGATTTTTAAGATCATGTGTCGGATTATGAATGTCCCATACGATGAACAAGGGTTTCGCTATCTCATTCAAGAATGGTATTACAAAAAAGATCGTGACTTCCGCAACGTTCATCCCCGTGATATTTTGTCACAGTTGAAAGATATTGCGAACTATCTTGAGACCCCGCCTAAACTAACCAAAGAATTGATTGACCAAGCCTGTCAATCATACTTTGTTGAATTGTAATCGTTTATCACCATGAAGACTTTTTATATTCTTACCCCCTTACCAAAATCACAACTAGCGAATGTGTCGGCGATCTTGCCGACACTTCAGGTTGTCTCACCTTTGCTTGCCTTACAATGGCACGACTCTATCGCTATTTTCAAGGATCAACAACAACCCTTCATTGATTTTGAGGAAGCGGAAGATGTTCTAAGGATATTGATTCGCAATGCCTCTGAAGTGTTTGCTAATTCAGTGGTGTGTACCCTAGAGATTGATCTCACGTTTGAGGAATTTGCTACCCGTTTTAGTATGACACAATCTCATAAGCCGATTATAACCACTACACCTTCAGTCTCCTATCAGGCTGAACTCACGGAAGGGCGCAGGGCAATTATCATTGGCGTGGATCATCTACAGGAACTTGAAGCAATTACGGCTTTGTTGGTGAATGACTTGGGTATGGATGTTTATACAGCGGATACTTCAGTAGAAGCCATACCTTTAATGGAAGATTTACAACCATCCGTTGCCATTGTGAATCTGGAAATGCAGGATATGCACGGGTGGGGGTTCATCAAGAAATTACGTGAGATCACTGACTTGCGTCATGTATGTTTGATTGTACTTTCTGATAACCCACAAGATGTTGTTTTCGCGCTCAAAGTCCCTCGCGTCGCCGCTTTCATCTATCGCCCACTCAATCTCTCTCGCTTACGAGAACAAGTCTACAAAGTGGTGATTGAACCTTTTGGATGTTTTCAACCATCTGAATAACATAAGGTTGATATTCCACCGTTCTTTAAGCTGGCGTTAAGCGGTATGATAGAACTTTCGTTTTCCATGATGAGCATGACGCACCAATTATGCAGTTTGATGAAGCAAAGATTTATATTTGTAGTGGACAGGGTGGAGACGGTATGATGTCTTTCCGCCGCGAGAAGTACGTTCCCTTAGGCGGACCCTCTGGGGGAGATGGTGGGAAGGGTGGGGACATTGTTTTCCGTGTAAACCCTAAAATGAATACCCTTCTAAACTTCCATAAGCATGTTCACTTCCGTGCCGAGCATGGCTCACGTGGTGGTTCTGCCAACAAGACGGGTGCTAATGGACCAGACCTATACATTGATGTACCCCGTGGTACATTGGTCAAGAACTCAGAGACAGATGAAATTCTAGCCGATCTAGTTCACATACAAGATGAATATGTCGCGCTTAGAGGGGGGCGTGGTGGAAAGGGCAATGCGCGTTTTTCCACTTCTGCTAACCAAGCACCACGTCTAGCAGAAAAGGGTGAACCCTCTGAAGAACAATGGATTAAGCTAGAACTAAAACTCATCGCGGATGTTGGGTTAGTCGGTGTGCCCAATGCGGGCAAATCCACGTTGCTTTCCGTTTTAACCAATGCCAAGCCAAAGATCGCTGATTATCCCTTCACCACCTTAGAACCAAACTTGGGGGTGATGTTGGTAGAGGATCGTGATTTGGTGATTGCTGATATTCCGGGTTTGATCGAAGGTGCCCACATGGGCGTTGGGCTTGGGCACGCTTTCTTGCGTCACATCCAACGTTGCCGTTTGTTGGTGCATCTCATTGATGGAATGTCTATTGACCCCATTGCAGACTATAATCAAATCAATGTTGAGTTATCATTATTCGACGATGCCCTATCTACTAAACCCCAAATTGTGGTTTTCACCAAGATGGATTTGCCGGATGCCCAAGTGAATTGGGAGTTGATGGAGGAAGAATTCTATCGACTAGGGGTGAGTGAGATTATCCGCATTTCTTCGGTCGCCCATCAAAACTTACAAACATTGCAATATCGCTTGTTGAATGCTTACGATGCTTTGCCCGATCGTGATATTCCGGTATGGACACCGACTGAACCCGTCACCGCTACATACGAGTTAGAGGATCGTTTAGATTTCCGCATTGAACAGCTGGATGATTCCACCTATCGTGTGATTGGTGAACAAATTGAACGCGCCGCTCGTATGACCTATTGGGAATATGAGGAAGCGGTTTTACGCTTCCAAAAGATTTTGGCAGTCACCGGCATTACTGATGCCTTGTTGAAAGCTGGGGTAGAAGTAGGGGATACCGTCTACATTGGTGAGTTTGAATTGGAGTGGGCAGATTGAACGCTGTTCCACGTAGGATAGGTATCTTTGGTGGCTCTTTTGATCCCTTGCATTATGGGCATTTGATTATCGGTGAGTATGCGATTGAATCATTAAACCTAGATTTAGTCTTGTTTACGCCGGTGCTTTATCCCCCCCACAAACCAAGTGGGGGGCGGGTTTCCATTGGGCATCGCATGGCTATGCTCAATGCCGCTATTCATGATAATGAGCGATTTCTTTTGAGTCGTGTTGATGTTGATCGCCCTGGTCCACACTATACGGTGGATACAATCCGTATCATTCATGAGCAATACCCTAACAGTGAGATATATTTCTTGATGGGCACAGATTCTTTGCTGTCTTTCGCTAGTTGGCATCAACCCCAACAAATCATTGAACAATGTCGCCTAGCGGTGATGCGTCGTCCAACGACTCAACCCATCACCTTAAATCTACATGAGGATGTTTTGCCCGGCTTACAAAACTCAATAGATATTATTGAAGCTCCTGCCATCGGGATTTCTTCCACGCGGATTGTAGAGCGCATCCGCAACGGGCAAACGATTCGCTATCTCATTCCAGAAGCTGTCCGCATATACATAGAAGAACATGATTTATATAGGTGATGATGTGCTATCTGTGACTCGTTTAGTGCTGATTTGGGCTTGCATGTGCATGATTGGCGCACCTGTCTGGGCACAAAGCCAGCCCCCCATCCCAACCCTAATCCCCCCAACGCTTGTTCCCACCACTTCTACTGCATCCAGTGATGTGGTCTATGGGGAATCTGCTGTTGGTCAAATCATTGAAAATGGTAAGGTTCGTCTTGGTATTCTATGGAATGAACCTCCCTTCAGTTCATTCAACGTGAAGGGAGAGGTGGATGGCTTAAACGTAGGGCTTGGGCGAGCATTGGCGACCGCATGGGGTGTTGAGGCAGAATTTGTCCAAGTGACGCGCCAAAACGATTTAGACTACTTGATGAGTGGTCAGATAGATTTGCTCCTGTCTGATGTTGCCCTCACACGCACGACTGAGGCAGTGGTAGATTTTAGTACCCCCTTCTATTACAACCGTTTGATTGGGTTAACACGCACAGCTGACCCCATTGTTGAGGGAAGTGGATTGGCAAACCGACGCTTAGGGGTGGTCGCTGGCTCTGATGCTGAAGCGCAATTACAGGCTTGGTTGCCAAGTCAATCCTTTAGCGCAACGGTGAATGCCTACTTCACCCTAGACCAAGCTGTCTCCGCTTTGCTATTGAACGAAGTTGATGCGGTTGTTGATCGTGAACATTACCTAGAGCGATTCATCGTAACCGATCAAACGCGCTTGATGGAACAGCCTCTTTTCGTTTTGCCAATGAGTGTGATCGTTCGTCGGCAAGACATCAACACACGCTTGTTAGTCAACCAAACCCTTCAGTATCTGTTTGTGCAAGGCGAGATGGCTAAACTGTATTCAACCTACTTGAATGGGCGATCTGTTCCAGATGATTTGATCTTCGTCTGGACAGGGCTTTCGGAGCAATCTCCCACTCCTCAAGGGTTTAGCCCAACTATGGATTACCCGAATGAATATGTCAGCCAACAATTGGCAACACGTCCCCTTCGTGTGGCAATAGCGGCAGATACGCTTCAAAATGAATTAGGTCGTCGCCTTAACCAGAGTCATCAGGGTCTTGCCCAAGCACTGGCTACCCGACTAGGAGTTGCCTTAGAAGTGATAAGCGTTGATCCTTCTGATTTAGTGGGGGTGGTTGAACGCCAAGAAGCGGACTTTGCTTTGGGGGTTGTGCCTGACTGGGGGGTGTCCGGACGTGTTGAGCTATCCTCCCCGTATTTGTTACACGGTAAACGGCTTCTAACCACTATCCGCGATGACTTCCAAAGTTTTGCGGATTTACGTGGACAATGGGTGGGGGTGTTTGCCAGCGAACCGAATGCCGCTCAACTGGTACAAGAACTGGGACAAAGCGTTAATGCCACCCTCAATGTGTTCACCATCACCCGTGATGAAGATGCGGCGTTTGAGATGCTACAAGAGCGCAACATAGACGCTATTTTTGGTGATAGTTTGCGCCTTTTGCCACACCTCGAAGCATTTCCTAATGACTTGAAACTTTCTATGCGTTGTTCAAGCTGTGACCCATGGTATACCCGTGAGTATTACAGCATTGCCCTACGTCGAAATGATGTTGACTTGCGCCGTGCGGTGGATTATGCACTGCAAGACATGTCAAAGGATGGGTCTTTGAGCAGTATCTTGGCTACAGTATATGTGTCGGGTGAGGAAATGCGCCTGATCCCCTCACCCGGAAATGTTCAACCTGCTGATCTCATTGTTCGTTGAGTGTGGCAAGGTAAATTCCAGCTAGAATAACCACACTCCCAAGAATTTGCCACAAGTTAGGGGTTTCGGTGAACAGGAAAAAAGCGAGGATGGCACTGCCAATCGGTTCTATCTTGGTGAATAGGCTGACCATCGTGGCGGAGACGTGGCGTACCGCATAATTCATCGCGGTATGCCCAACCAATTGGGGAATGGCGGCAGCTCCCAACAGTGCTAACCACGCGGTGGGGGAATACCCCCAAACAGGGATTCGTAACGTTGCCAACAGCATTATTAAGATTAGCCCGCCACTCCCATAGATCAGCCAAATATAGGGTAAGAGCGTTAAGTCCTGTCGCAGGCTTCTGCCAATAACTAAAAAGCCAGAAGCCGAAACCGCACCGATGAATGCCAAGATAATTCCAAGCAACAGATTGGTATGTGGAATCGTTGAGCTATTCCCACCACTTTCCAGCGTCACCAATACTCCCCCCAACATGGTGAGGATCAGTCCGATGAGAATCCAGCGTGTTAAGCGTGTTTTGAAAAAGACCCACTCCATCAAGGCAACCCATATCGGCGTGGTGGAAACAACAGTGACACTGATTAAAACGCTGGTATGTTCAAGGGATTGAATCCATGTGATGAAGTGTAATGCCAATAACCCACCGCATAACAAAGCAAGCCCC
>JBMOEO010000070.1:0-19614 GCA_049318945.1 Phototrophicaceae bacterium
CGCTACCCGTTGAGGATCAAAACAATGACACGCCCCCCAAGAAGGTGGTGGAGGCATTATTCAAAAAACATCACACCCACTATCGTGAGACGGTGGATGCAGTGGGCATCATGGGAGGGGTCAGCGACTATCGCACGATTGCCCAAGCCTGCCCCCAAGAGTTTGCGCCGTTCGTGATGTACCTTGAAGGGCTTTCGGCGGGCTAACGCTCGCCACGCTTGGGACGGTGGGGTGTTATACTAAGCATATCGTGTTCAAGGAGAAACGCCGATGACCGCTCCAAATCCGCTTGATGCCCCGCCGACCACCGAAACCCTGTGGCAATTGTTTGATGCTGACTTGCTTCCCCCGTCCGCGTGGGAACGCGCCCACCAGATCGCTCGCCTGCGCCCCACTCCCCACGAATGGGCGGCTTACCTCAACCGTGTGTTGCTCATGCTGGGCACGGCTTTATTGGTAGCAGGCATCTTTTTCTTCTTCGCCTTCAACTGGCGTGACTTACCGCGCGTGATCCAGTTTGCCGTTTTGCAGGGGGCGGTGGTGCTGTGCGCTTTGGGCGCGTATGTTGCCCGCCTTGAAACGTGGGCGGGGCGGATGCTCCTGCTTGCTTCTGCGTTGCTCATCGGCACGGCAATGGGCGTGATTGGGCAGGCGTATCAAACGGGTGCCGATAGCTACCAACTCTTCACCAATTGGGCACTGCTCATCATTGGGTGGGTGCTGATAAGCCGTTGGAACATCCTCTACCTGTTGTGGATCATCTTGCTGAACATCAGCATCATCACCTACACCACCCAAGTGATCGGCTATGGGAGCGAGCAAATGCTCAACCTCACGCTCACGGGGGTGAACTTGGCGTTCATCCTCGCTTGGGATGGGCTGGCGCGGTTCTTGAACGTGCGCTTCATGGCACAAGGACGGTGGTTCTTATACCTGCCTGCGCTTGCCCTCACCGCCTATATCACCTACTTTGCGCTCGATGTGTTGTTCGCGTTTGATGTGCGCTGGGTGGACTTAGCAGGCTATTCGTGGGTGGTTTATCTCGCCGTGTTGGGGAGTATGACCGCGTTCTATAGTTTTATTCGGCGCGATATGGGCATGGTGACGCTGGTTGCCCTCAGCTTGTTGGTGGTGATGGTGGCGTGGGTGGGGCGCGAATTGGCAGGCATTGATGAGTTCCTCGCCTTCTTTGGCACGGGCACGTTCACGCTGCTTGCCACCACCGCGCTGGCGTATGGCTTACTATCGCTTCAACGTTTTTGGGAGCAGGAGGAAATATCCGCATGACCACGCCAACCCTTCAAACTGTGCTTGACCAACTTCACGCAGAACACCTCTTAGGTGAAACTGAACGGGCGGATGCCCAAGCCCTCTTTCAACAGCCCGACCGCTCCCCCTCATGGATGATTCAAGGCGTGATGGGGTGTGGGGCATGGATTGCCGCGCTGTTCCTGTTGTTGAGTTTCGGCTTCTTATTCACGGGGCTACTCAACAGCGATCACCCCATTGCCACCCTCATCACCCTGCTGATTGGGGTGGGGTTAATCGGCGTGACGGCGCGGATGCGACGCACCAGCACCGCGCTTGCGCTCATACAGTTCTTGCTGGTGTATCAGGTGGTTGGGCAAGGTTGGCTCTTGGTGGGCGTGGTCAAGGCGTTGATGCTGTTTGACCCCGTGCCATATCGCCTTGCGCTGGGGATTTTCTCCAGCGTGATGATCGCCATGCAATTGGTGATGATCCCCCTTTACGCGGATCGCCTGTATCGCTTTCTGGCAGGCTTGGCGATTGTCGGCGGATTGTTCGCGCTGTTGGTTGCCCTTGCGCTCCCCTATACCATCTCGCTTGGGGTGAGCGTGCTGGCGTGCGCCACTGCCCTGATCTGGAGCGGGAGCTTCTCAGCGGAAACCGTGATTGCCCTGCGCCCCATCGTGCGCCCGGTTTCGTATGCGCTGGCGGTGGGGATGTTGGGGGCGTTGATCTTTGAGACCATCTTAGGCGATCTCTCCCTGTATGCTATGGGGCTAGGCAATCTCCAAACCGCGCTTGTCTACCCGATTATATCGGCGGTCGCGCTCACGCTCATCACGCTGTGGCAGGTGACGCGGTGGCTAAACGAACACCAGCACCGCTTGTTCTCACGCTTGGGCGTGGCAATCATCGCCCTGTTGCTCGTCTTATCTGTCCCTAGCGCGTTCACGCCCGGCATCATGGCAGGCGTGCTATTGTTGCTGTTGGGCTTTCGCAATCGCAACGCCGTGTTAAGTGGCTTGGCGTATGCCTTCTTGTGTGGCTTCGTGATCTACTTCTACTATGATCTCCAGACCACCCTGCTGGTCAAATCACTCATCTTGATGTTGAGTGGGTTGTTGCTCTTGGTCAGTCGCTTGCTCATCCCAACGTTTATCTCGGAGGAAACCGCATGAACCGCACCCTACAAGCCATCGTGAGTGCCGTGACGCTTGCCTTCTTTTTATACCGCGTTAACGTGGGCATCTATCAAGCGGAACGCACCCTGTCACAGGGCGAAACCGTCTACTTGGAACTGGCACCCGTTGATCCGCGCTCGCTCATTCAAGGGGATTATATGGCGTTGAGTTATGCCCTTGAGCAAGACCTGTTTGCAATCGTGAATGAAATCCCACGCGGGCAAGTGGTGGTGACGCTGGACGCGGACGGCGTGGCACGCTTTGCCCGTTTGCATCAAGGGGAGTCGCTTGCGCCTGATGAACGCCTCGTTCAGTTTCGAGAGATCAGCAACGGGAACGCGCGGGTTGGGGTGGATTCCTTCTTCTTCCAAGAGGGCTTGGGCGAGGTGTACGCCGACGCACGTTATGCCGAAGTACGCTTAATGGCGGATGGCACGGTCATGCTGGTTGATCTGGTTGACGAAAACCGCCAGCGGTTCGCCTTCCCGTAAGGTATCATTCCCATACACCTAAGCACGCACTCAAGGAGTTATGCAATATGGACATCACCACGCTACGCCAATGGATTGCCGAGCGCGACACCTACAGCATTTTAGAGACGGTGGATGTATTCACTGCGGAACGCACCGTCATTCACGAGTTTGATTATGTCATTGAAGCCCCCAACTGGACGCGCGATGGGCGGTACTTGGTTTACAACGCCGCGGGGCGCATCTATCGGTATGAGTTGGCAACGCACACCATCGAAGCAATCAACACCGACTTTGCCATTGATTGCAACAATGACCATGTTCTCTCGTCGGATAACACAGGGCTTGCCATCAGCCATTTCACGAATGAGGATGCCACCTCGCGCATTTACATTGTGCCGTTTGAGGGGGGCGTGCCCACGTTGGTGACGGAACGCGGACCCAGCTATCTGCATGGGTGGTCGCCTGATGGCGAGCGGTTAGCCTACTGTGCCGAGCGTGGGGGGCAATACGACATTTACACCATCTCCGTAAACGGTGGCGAAGAAACCCAGTTGACCGATACCACAGGCTTAGACGACGGACCCGAATATTCACCCGATGGGCAACACATCTGGTTTAATTCCACCCGTAGCGGACTCATGCAAATCTGGCGGATGAATGTTGACGGATCAGAGCAGACGCACGTTGTGCAAGAACACGCGAACGGGTGGTTTCCGCATGTGTCGCCTGATGGTAAGTGGGTGGTGTATGTTGCCTATGCGGTGGGGGATGTGTCGCCGTCTGACCATCCTGCTAATAAGCATGTTGAGCTACGCTTGATCCCGTCAACGGGGGGCGAATCGCAAACCATCATCAAGCTATTCGGCGGACAGGGCACAATCAACGTGAACTCATGGTCTCCTGATAATCGCACGGTTGCCTTCGTTTCGTATCGGTTGAAGCCCTAGCACGCACGCCTCATGGGGTGGAAGCAGGCAACTGAAAAGCCTCCACCCCGTGAACCATCGGGGGAAGTTCCAGCGTGCCGTTCACTTGATCGAGCGTGAGCAGGCAATCTTGCAGACGTAAAATCAAATGGGCATCATGGGGCACAATCAAGTTGAGCGTACCCTTCACCAAGCCTTGCAACACCGCGCGTTGTAATAACACCAGATACACCCCATCCGCGTCATATTCCGCGCCAAACCGCCACCCAAACGGGGGCGTAACATCTAGCGTTGCTTGCACGCTGGGTTGTTCCCAACGCACCACACGCACGCCCACCTTGTGCGCATGCAGGTAAACCGTGCCATGTTGCGCCTGCAGGGGGAATGACCATGTATGTTGATGGTGGGTGAGGGCAACCGCGCGTTGGGTGAGGGTGAGGAGGGTGTTCAGGTTGGGCATGCTCAAGGATCACTCACAGGCTAACGGACACCGCCCATCATAGCGCATCTTGTCCGTTAGGGCAATGCGTGCCCCTACGAAACGCGCCCCCATCCCCCAGCTATGCTAACGCTTGCGAGGGAAGGGGAGAAAGATTCCCTCCCTCATTTTGGGGGAGGGCTAGGGTGGGGGGAAACCGCCCCCACCCCCGACCCCTCCCCCACTGCGCTTCGCTTGTTGGAGAGGGGAGAAAACATGCGCCACCGTGTGCGTGCAAGTCCCCTCTACCGCAACGCGGGGGAGGGGATTTAGGGGTGGGGGAAATAAAAAATCCCCCAACCAATTAGGATGAAGGATTCCGTCGTAATGCCCTAACGGGTTTGAGCTACATTGATACCTTAAACCGCAATATAGGTATCGTATGCGGTCAAGTGTCGTAATGCCCTAACGGGTTTGAGCTACATTGATACTCGCGGTGATTGATTCCAATGGTCAAACGTATATGTCGTAATGCCCTAACGGGATTGAGCTACATTGATACCTGTGGGTATGGGTCCACATCGGCAAACGGAGGGATAGAAGGTCGTAATGCCCTAACGGGATTGAGCTACATTGATACAACCGATTAATATTGATTTGGAGTTGGAATAAATGGAGTCGTAATGCCCTAACGGGATTGAGCTACATTGATACTGTAGCTTTTTTCCAACTACCTGTCAAGATAAATTCCATATACTTGTTCAATAAATTTTTGTTTGCCTCGTCTTCATTTTATCTTCATGCTTATCCTGCATCTTGCCCCATTTCTACTAGAAAACGCTAGAAGAAATCGAAGACCCCCTTACGATGACCTATTACATTCATGCCGTCCAGAGGGGGGTGTTCGATTATTATACAAAAATAATTCCTAACCCATCAATCTTGCCACCAGCCCCACCCACCTAACATGCGTGGGGCTGGTGGGGGAAAAGTGCTAGGGTGGGGGCACGCTGTGGGCTTGCCAACATAACCAAAATTTGACAAACGCGCCTAAGTTGGTTATTCTTGCATACGTATGCAAATAAAGATTATTTCAATACTGTCTGACTAGATCAAGGAAACTAAAACGATGGAACATCCCAAGCAAACTGCCGAAAGCATGGCAAAGAACGTCATGCGCTTTGCGGACTTAAAAGATAAAGGCATCCCGATCATGTTCATTGATAGCATGATCCCCCGTCACTATCGCATGAATTACGCGGTCATCGGGGATACAGCAAGCGAAAACCCCGACTACGAAATTCAACGTGCCATCACCACGCCTCACAACTTTCAGATTGGCATGGGGTGGGCACCGCCTCACAACGGACCCGCTTGGCACACGCATGATTACATCGAATCCTTCTTCATCCTCAAGGGACCCTGGCGTTTCTATTGGGGGAATGAAAATGATCCTGCCAAAGCTGAAGGCTATATTGATGTCAACGAATGGGATTTAATCACCTTGCCACCCGGCATGTATCGGGGCTTTGAATACATCGGGGAGGAGATTGGGTGGTTCTTTGCGGTATTAGAATCGCATCGGGTGTTTGAGGGCAAAGACCCGTATTGGTCGCCCCAGATTGAACAGCAAGCAGCAGAGCTAGGCTACCATGCCAACGAACTGGGCAAGATGGTTCACCCGTCACACTATCAACAAGACAAGGCGGAGCATACCCAACGCCTGTTGGACTTGTTCCAACAACACATGGGTATGTCCCTGCACGATTTCCAACCGCCCAAATAAGTTGTGATTGAAAGAGCGCATCATGAAAACTAGCAACGAACGCATCTTAACCACGCATGTGGGGAGCATGCCCCGCCCGCAATATGTGGTCGATCAACTGTTTGCCCAAGATCGGAATGAGAATTATGACCCTGCTCAATTTGATGCGGTCATGACCCAAGCCGTGCAAGAGGTGACACACAAGCAAGTAGAGGCAGGGGTGGACATCATCAGCGACGGGGAGATGAGCAAGATCAGCTATGCTACCTACATTCGCCACCGCCTGACGGGCTTTGAAATTGCCGAAGTTCCCCGTGCCACGCCCAAAGACCTAGACGACTTTCCAGCGTTCAAGGAACGCCTTGCCCAACAGGGGGGAACACCCAAGTATCATCGCCCTGTGGTGCGTGGAGAGATCACCATCAAAGACCTTGCCCCGTTAGAAAAAGACATTGCCAACCTCAAGCAGGCATTGGTGAACACCCACGCCACAGAAGGCTTCATGAATGCTGCTTCGCCGGGGGTGATTGCCGTCTTCCAACCGAATGAATACTACACCAGCGACGAGGCATATCTGCAGGCACTGGCGGAGGTGATGAAGGTCGAGTACGAAAAGATCACCGAAGCCGGCTTGATCCTGCAAGTGGATTGTCCCGATCTTGCGATGGGGCGGCACATCCGCTTCCGTGATGCCGATACGGACACGTTCAAGAAAGCGGCACAACGTCAAGTGGAAGCTCTCAACTATGCCTTGCAGAACGTCCCAGCCGACCGCGTGCGGATGCACTTGTGCTGGGGCAACTATGAAGGACCCCACACCCACGATATTGATCTGCATGAGATCATTGATATTGTGTTGAGCGCGAAACCACAAGCGATTCAGTTTGAAGCCGCCAACCCACGCCACGCCCATGAGTGGGAAGCGTGGGCAAACGCCACCATCCCCGATGATAAGATTTTGATCCCCGGCGTGTTGGACACCACCACCAACTTTGTTGAGCATCCTAACTTGATTGCCCAGCGCATTGAACGCTTCACCCAGATTGTGGGCAAAGAGCGCGTGATCGCCGGCACGGATTGCGGTTTTGGGACGTTCGCCGGCTTTGGCGCGGTGCATCCCGATATTGCCTATGCCAAGCTGGCTTCGCTGGCAGAAGGCGCACGTCGCCTTAGCGAGAAACTTTGGAACTAACCCGATGATCCCCCCGCTCGTTTTGCTCCCCGGTACGTTGTGCGATGCCACCTTGTTTGAGCATCAGGTGCGCTATCTGTCAGCATGGACGCGCCCCCTCCCCCTAGAGGTGCATCATCACGATACCTTAGACGGGGTGGCACGCGCCATCTTGGAGCAAGTGGAGGGTACATTCGCGCTGGCTGGGTTATCGTATGGGGGGATCATCGCCTTTGAGATTTGGCGACAAGCCCCCCACCGTGTGGCAAAGTTAGCGTTGCTCAATACCAACCCACACGAGGCATCCCCCCAAACCCGTGAGCGACAGCAACGCTTGGTGGGGATGTCGGTCTTGGGGGAGTTCCGCGCCATCACCACCGACTACCTCAAGGATGCCATGCTTCACCCCGCCCATCAAACCAACCTCGCCCTACGTCAGCACGTTTTGCGCATGGCGGAATCGGTGGGCAAAGAAGGCTTCCTGAATCAGATCAAAGCACAATTGAACCGCCCTAGCTCCCTCCCCACCTTATCCCAGATCACCTGTCCCACGCTGGTTTTAGCAGGGCGAGAAGATCGCGTTACGCCCCTTGAGCTACACGTTGAGATGGCGGACGCGCTCCCCAATAGTCATTTGGTGGTAGTAGGAGAATGTGGACACCTTAGCACACTTGAACAGCCCGAAGCGGTCAACCACGCCCTGCGCGATTGGCTAACCGATGAAGGCATTTGGAAGAAGGAACGATATGAAACTGAATCCCCTGCGTGAAATTTGGGCAAGCGGAGGCACGGTTTATAACGGCTGGCTACACATCCCTAGCATGTGGTCGGCAGAGGTGATGGCGCACGCCGGCTGGAATAGCCTGACCGTTGATCTACAACACGGGATGCACAGCATCGAAACCGCCATTCAGATGATGCAGGCGATTTCCACCACCCCCACCGTACCGCTGGCACGGGTCAACTGGAACGAACCCGGAAGCATCATGCGCCTGTTGGATGCTGGAGCGTATGGCATCATCTGCCCGATGATTAACACCCGTGCCGAATGTGAAGCGTTCGTGGGGGCGTGTCGCTATGTCCCGCTGGGCTATCGTAGCCTGGGTCCCACCCGTGCCAATTTGGTGATGGGGGCGGATTATGCCCAACACGCCAATGAGCAGGTGTTAACGATGGCGATGATCGAAACCAAAGAGGCAATGCACAACCTGCGAGAGATTGCCAGCGTGGCGGGCTTGGATATGTTGTTCGTGGGCACGGGGGATTTGCGCCTCAGCCTGCATGGCAAGGTCATGCCAGAAGGGCAAGACCCCCTGCTTGAGGACGCGCTGGATGAAATTATAGCGGTGTGTCGAGAGTTCAACTTAGTGGGGGGCTTGTTCACCACCTCGCCTGAATCTGCCGCTCGTATGATTCACAAGGGCTATCGCTTCGTCACGATTAAAACCGATAGCAATCTTTTGGGCGAATACGCCCGTCAAGTCATTCAACAAACCAAAAGCCAAGTGGAGTCTAAATAAGCATGGCAATTCAATATCTAAAGCGCGGTAAGACGGTTGATGAAAAAGCACAGGCGGATGCCAAAGTACAAGAAACCGTCAAGGGAATTTTAGCGGATGTGGCACAACGCCAAGATGAGGCGGTGCGTCAACTTTCGGCACAATTCGATAAGTGGGAACCAAGCGACTTCAAGCTATCGCACGCTCAAATTGAAGAAATCATCGCCACGCTCCCTGACCAAGTGATTGAGGACATTCGCTTTGCCCAAGCACAAGTGCGTCGCTTTGCGCAAGCACAACTGGGCACGATGCACAACCTCGAAGTTGAAACCCTGCCGGGGGTGTTCTTGGGGCACAAGCATATCCCCGTCAGTCGCGTGGGGTGTTACGTGCCGGGTGGACGGTATCCGATGGTTGCCTCCGCGCACATGAGCGTTCTCACCGCCAAGACCGCTGGGGTAGAACACGTCGTCGCCTGCACGCCTCCCATCAACGGGGTGTTGCCCGCGGCGACCATTGCCGCCATGCACTTGGGGGGCGCGGATGAAATCTACATCTTGGGGGGCATCCAAGCGATGGCAGCGATGGCATACGGGGCGGTGGGCATTCATCCCGTTGATGTGATCGTCGGTCCCGGCAATGCTTATGTGGCAGAGGCGAAGCGTCAGCTGTTTGGCATCGTGGGCATTGACCTGTTGGCAGGACCCACCGAAGTCTTGGTGGTGGCGGATGATAGCTCTGATGTGGAAATTTGCGCCACCGATTTGTTGGGGCAGGCTGAACACGGACCCAATTCCCCGGCGGTGTTGTTGACTACCAGCCGCACCATTGCCGAAGGCATTCAAGCTGAGATTGATCGCCAGTTGGCAGTGTTGCCCACCGCTGATTTGGCAGGTGCATCTTGGCGCGACTATGGCGAGATCATCCTGTGTGATACCGACGCGGAGATGCTCCAAGTGGCGGACGAGATCGCCAGCGAACACGTGGAAATCTTGACGCACAACCCACAATACTTCTTAGACAACATGAAGAACTATGGCGCGTTGTTCTTGGGGGCACGTACCAACGTTGCCTATGGCGACAAAGTGATCGGCACAAACCACACCCTCCCCACCAAGAAATCCGCGCGTTATACCGGTGGCTTGTGGGTGGGCAAGTTCATCAAAACCGTCACCTATCAACGGGTAGAAACCGATGAGGCAAGCGCGTTGGTGGGGGAATATGGAAGCCGTTTGTGTTTCATTGAGGGCTTTATGGGGCACAAAGAGCAGTGTGACTTGCGCGTTCGCCGTTATGGTGCAACGCAAGGTAGCTAGACAGCACTGTGCTATACTACAGAGGCACAACTTTTTGAACCTGCAGGGATGCAATGAACAAGAAAGTTACCTCTATCGAAGTGGCAGAACTCGCGGGTGTTTCACAGTCCACTGTGTCCCGCGTGTTCAGCAACAATAGCCCGAACGTGTCTAACAAGACGCGCCAACGGGTGTTAAAAGTGGCGGAAGAATTGGGCTATCAACCGAATGCGATTGCACGCATGATGAGTACACGGCAAAGCAATATTGTAGGCATTGTCATGGCAAACATCACTAGCCCATTCTATCCGTATGTGCTGGAAAAATTCTTACAAGAGTTACAAAATATTGAGCGACAAGTCTTGTTATTCACCGCGTCTGAAAACCAAAGCATTGATGATATTCTGCCCCTCGTCTTACAGTATCAGTTAGACGCGCTGATTGTCACCTCTGCCACGCTCTCTTCTGAATTGGCGAAAGTGTGTAGCGCACGCGGAATGCCCATCATCCTCTTCAACCGCTCCGTTAATGATCCCAACATGAGCGCGGTTTCGGCGGATAATGTGGCGGGCGGAAGGCTGGTGGCGGATGTGCTGTTGGACACGGGGCATCAACGCTTGGCATTTGTGGCTGGTGTGCATAACACCTCCACTAGCTATGACCGTGAGCGCGGTTTTTTCTCGCGTTTGCAAGAACGGGGCTATGTGGGCACTCGTCAAGCGGATGGCTATTACACCTACGAAGGGGGCTACCACGCCACCGAAACCCTGCTAGAAAGCGTTACCCCCCCGGATGCTATCTTCTGCGCCAATGACATCATGGCACTCGGCGCGATTGATGCCCTGCGTGCGCACGGGTTGCGCGTCCCACACGATGTTAGCGTCATCGGGTTTGACAATATTCCGATGGCGGATTGGAGCGCGTATCAGCTGACCACCATTAGCCAAGAGGTGGATGTGATGATTCAACACACGCTCCAGATCATGCTAGAAAAAATTGAATACCCACACTCTCCTTCACGCCTAGAGCGGATAGCAGGAAATCTCGTGATCCGCTCTTCCGTCCGTAACCTATAAAAGAGGAAACCCTATGACCCTCCCTTTACAAGGCAAAGTTGCCCTCGTCACCGGGGGTGCTGGTGGAATCGGTAGCGCGGTTTGCCGTGCCCTTGCACATGCTGGCGCGTCTGTGGTGGTGACGTATAACCAAAACGCAAGCAAGGCGCAAGCCCTCCTTCACACGCTAGACGGCACAGGGCATCACGCCTTTTGCGCCCCTGTTGATGATGCTACCGCGCTCCAGCAACTGGCGGAGCAAGTGCGCTCACACTATGGCAAGCTGGATATTCTGGTCAACAACGCTGGCATCACCCAGCCCGTCCCACACGATGACCTTGAGCAACTGACCGACGCGCTCATTGATGATATTTTCCGCGTGAATGTGCGCGGCGCACTGGCTACCGTGCGTGCGTTGAAGCCCCTCTTGCTTGCTAGTGGGGATGCCCTCATTGTCAACATGAGTTCGATCGCCGCCCGTACCGCGCTAGGGAGTAACGTTGCCTATTGCGCCAGCAAAGCCGCCTTAGACAACATCACCCTCAGCCTTGCCCGCGCCCTCGCCCCACATATTCGGGTGGTGAGCGTCTCGCCGGGGTGGGTGAATGGGGAATATGCCCAGCGCATGCCCGTTGACATGCTTGACCAACAACGCCACCGCACCCCGTTAGGACGCATTGCCGAAGCTGACGATGTGGCGCAAGCCGTGCTTGCCGTGTCAACCCACCTCACCTTCACGACGGGGGCAATCATTGCGGTGGATGGCGGTCGCCCCTTGTTGTAAATAGGGTGAGATGTCCCGTGCCTATTGCTACCTGCCCCATCCTACTGTATCATGTGATACCTATCACGTGATACACTTTTAGGTATTCAAACTTGAACCATGTAGGAGGTTCACCATGAAAAGGACAACGGCAATTTTATTGACATTGGTTTTCTCGCTGGTACTTGGGCTGGGGTTAGTCTCTGCTCAAGATGACCACACGCTCTTGTTGGCAACCACCACTAGCACCCAAGATTCCGGCTTGCTGGATGCCATCCTTCCCGATTTTGAAGAGACCTATCACGCCACTGTAGAAGTGGTCGCGGTAGGAACTGGTGAGGCAATCGCGCTAGGTGAAAGCGGAGACGCAGACGTTTTGTTGGTTCACTCACGCAATGCCGAACTTGAGTTCGTTGCCAGTGGCAATGGGTTGATTCGCTATGATGTGATGTTTAACGATTTTGTCATTGTGGGTTCTAGCGAAGACCCTGCTGGCATTCGTGGCATGACCGACGCAACCGCCGCCCTCCAACAAATCATGGACGCTGGGGCAACCTTCGTTTCTCGTGGGGACAACAGTGGCACACACAACAAAGAACTTGCCCTATGGAACGCACTAAGCATCACCCCTGAAGGCGACTGGTACGTATCCGCCGGGCAGGGCATGGGCGCGGTTTTGGGCATGAGCGAAGAGTTGGGCGGTTATACGCTCACTGATCGTGGCACTTACCTCAAGCGTCAAATGGAAGGGCTAACCCTAGAAATCTTGGTTGAGGGCGATACGAAATTTTTCAACCCCTACAGCGTGATCCCCGTTAACCCCGAAGTTCACGCCGACATCAACGCGGAATTGGGGCAAGCCTTCGCCCATTGGATGATCTCGCTTGAAACACAAGAACTCATCAACGCCTACACGGTGAATGAACAACCCTTGTTCTTTGCTAGTTCTGTTCCCTATCGTGTGGCACACGCACACGCCGAATAATTTTAGGTTAGCCTAAAAATATATTGACATCCCCATGAACACCTGTTATTTTAGACGCATCTAATTCGTTTGTTTTTAGATTACGTTTAAGTAACAGGAGTTCATACATGATGAAAACGCTTGTGCGTATCGTTGCCTTATGGGCATCTCTTTTCCCTTTGGTGACAGTGGGGTTCGCCCAATCTGATCCGCTCAAAGTTGTCACCACCACCACCCAAGCCGCAGACTTGGCGCGTGTGTTGGCAGGTGACTTGATCGAACTGACCCCGTTGATGGGGGCGGGGGTTGACCCCCACCTGTACAAACCCACCGAATCCGATATTGTCGCCATGAACGAAGCGGACATGATCGTCACCAGTGGGCTACACTTGGAAGGGCAATTCGGCGAGGTGCTAGAAAGCCTTGCAGAATCAAACGTGGTCATTGTCACGCTTGGGGAGGAAGTCAAGAAGCAGGGCTTCGTCCTCAAGCTGGATATGGGGAATGATGTGGTGGTGGATGATCCGCACTTCTGGTTTGACCCGCGTAACTTCCAGCTTGCCACCACCACGTTTGCCGATGCTCTATCCGCAACCGACCCCACCCACGCCGAGACCTACCAAGCGAACGCCACTGATTATCTCACCAAGCTAGACTTGCTGTTCACTTGGGCGCAAGAAGCACTCGCTCAAATCCCATCGGAGCAACGGGTGCTTGTCACCTCGCATGATGCGTTCGGCTATTATGCGGATGCGTTTGGGCTAGAGGTGCGCTCGGTGCAAGGCATCAGCACTGCCGATGAGGCGGGCGTGGGGGATATTCAAGCGGTGGTGGATTTCATCATTGAGCGTAACGTTCCCGTTTTGTTCGTTGAAAGCAGCGTTCCCCCCCAAACCATCAACGCCGTACAACAGGGCGTGTTGGCAAAAGGGGGCAAGGTTGATTTAGGCAGGCGCGTGCTGTATTCCGATGCTATGGGGGAAGTGGATGCTTTTGGTGGGAATTACTTGGGCATGATTGCCGAGAACACCCTCACCATCTTGCAATCTTTCGGCTTGCCCGTTCCGCCCCTTCCCGATGAACTAGGCATTGTGTTCCCCGCTGAATTGTTAGAGGAGAACTAAGCCATGCCAAACCTCGCTCTGAAGATTGAAGACTTAACGGTTGCCTATCACAGCAAGCCTGTTTTGTGGGATGTGGATATGAGCGTGCCGGAAGGGGTTTTGTTAGCTATCGTCGGACCCAACGGCGCAGGCAAGTCCACCTTGATTAAAGCCGCGCTCGACCTGATTCCGCGTGCGGCTGGGGATGTGCGCTTCTTTGGGCAACCCTACCGCGCCGTCCGCCATCAAATCGGCTATGTGCCCCAACGTGGGACGGTGGACTGGGACTTTCCGACAACCGTCTTAAACGTGGTGATGATGGGGCTATACGACAAGGTGGGCTGGATTCGGCGCGTTGGCAAGCGCGAGCGTCAGCTGGCAATGGAAGCACTGGAGCAGGTGAGCATGACCGAATTTGCTGACCGACAGATTAGCCAGCTTTCGGGTGGGCAACAACAGCGCACCTTTCTAGCGCGTGCCTTAGTGCAAGACGCACAACTCTACTTCATGGATGAACCGTTCGCCGCGGTGGATGCCGTCACCGAACGCGCTATCGTCGCCATCCTGCGCCAGCTACGCAGTCGCGGTAAAACGGTGCTAGTCGTGCATCATGACTTGCAGACCGTGCCGGAGTATTTCGATTGGGTGACGTTGCTCAATGTTGAGGTGATCGCCAATGGGGCGGTGGGGGAAGTCTTCAATGTGGAGAACCTCAGCCGCGCGTATGGTGGCAAGATGACCGTCTTTGATAATCAGACTACCGCATTCACAACGGAGTTGAGCGATGTCAAACCCAACAACGCGCCCTAATGGGGCAACACAAGTTTTCTTGTTGATCGGTGGAATCGCGCTGTTGGTGGGGGGGATTGCCCTATCACCAATACGCTTCGATTATACGCTCATCACGGTGGCATTGGGCGGGGGCATCTTGGGCACGTTGAGCGGAGTCTTAGGCTCGTTCTCCGTCCTCAAGCGCGAAAGCCTGTTAGGAGATGCGCTCTCTCATGCGGCGTTGCCGGGCGTGTGTCTGGGCTTTTTGGTGGCAGGGCGTGAACTCCCTGCGTTGTTGATTGGTGCAGGGCTGGCGGGCTGGCTAGGGATGGTACTCATCCGCGCGATCAGCAACACCACGCGCATCAACGAAGAAACCGCAATGGGCATCATCTTGGTGTCGTTCTTCGCCTTCGGGATCGCCCTGTTAAGTTACATCCAACAACGCCCGGATGCCTCTCAAGCCGGCTTAGACAAGTTCATCTTTGGGCAGGCGGCGGCAATGGTGCGCCGTGATGTTTGGGTGATTGGCGCGGTGGGCGTGGGGGTGTGCGTGGCGTTGCTCGCCTTCTGGAAAGAGTTTGAGATGGTGACGTTTGACCGCGAGTTTGCCCTTGCCAACGGCTACCCCGTGCGCTCAATTGAATTGTTGCTCATTAGTTTGACCGTCGTCGCTATTGTGTTGGGCTTACAACTGGCAGGCGTGGTCTTGATGGTTGGGCTATTGATTGCGCCGGGCGTGGCGGCACGTCAACTGACGCGCAACCTTGCTCAGATGGTGTTGCTAAGTGGCGTGTTTGGGGGCATCGCGGGCACTACTGGCGCGGTCTTAAGCGCGTTGGGTGAGGGCTTGCCCACTGGACCCCTGATTATTCTGGTGGCTTCGGCGATTGTGTTCACCGTCATTTTGTTTGCCCCACAGCGTGGCATCGTGTGGATGACGCTACAACAACGGCGACACCGCTTACAGCTCTCGATGCGTCACATCCTGCGCGACGTACACCGCTACGCGCTGGAACACGGGGGGGAGCGTGTCGCCATTCCAGAGCCGATGTTGCGAGCATTGCGCGGACGCGAGGCACGCTTGGGCGTGCGCCTGCTGGAGCAACAAGGGCTGTTGGAATCGCTTGGCGCGGGCTGGCGGTTGACGGCGGAGGGGTTGCAACTGATCGAACGTGATGAGCGCAACCAAAAGCTATGGCGTGCCTTCCGCATTTATAGCCTGCAAGTGGACACTAGCTTGCTTAACATCAGCCGTGATGCTGACCTCACCCAAACGCTCCCGTTACACACCCTCAATGAGTTGGAACAGATATTGGAGAATGGCTCATGATAGACGCGCTCAACCGTATCTTGCTTGAGGTGGCATTGAACCTCATCACTTTGGAGCAATGGAACGCCTTCATGCGTGATCCACGCGCGACGGCGTTGTTGGTGGGTGGGTTGGTTTCGGTCTCTGCCGCCAGCTTGGGCGTGTGGTTGGTGTTACGACGCACCGCCATGACCACCGATGCGATTAGCCACACGGTGCTATTGGGTATTGTGGTGGCATTCTTGGTGATGGTGGTGGGCTTCAACATGGAAGCGGATTTGTCCTCACCGTGGTTGATCGTGGGGGCGGCGGTAGCAGGCATTGCCACGCTCTTCTTGACCGATCTCATTCAGCGGTCTGGCTTGGTCAAGGAGGATGCCGCGCTGGGCTTGGCATTCCCGTTCATGTTCGCGCTGTCCATCGTGTTGATCTCGCGCTTCATTGATGATGCCCACCTAGACACGGATTCGGTCATGGTGGGGGAAATCGGCGTGGTATGGGCGAACACCTATGCCTATTGTCTTGACCAATGCGACGGAGTGGAGATCACCCCCACCCATCCGCTGGCGGAAAACGGGCGCGAGTGCATCAACTGTGTGGAGCAGAACCTTAGCCCACGCAGTGCCGAAGCGATCTTCCGTGAGGTGTGTACCAACTGTGGGAGCTATACCGCCAGCGAAGCCTATAGCATGGGCTATCTGGAGCAAGCCCCTCAAGTGGCGTTCGTCCCCAAAGCGTTCAGCGTGATGTTGCTCATCACCCTTTTGAATCTGGCGTTTGTGACGATCTTCTACAAAGAGCTACAGCTATCTAGCTTTGATCCTGCCCTCGCCAAGACGTTGGGGTTCATGCCTGCCACGCTCAATTACGTCTTGATGACGCTCACCAGCTTAACGGCGGTGGGGGCGTTTGATGCGGTGGGGTCGGTCTTAGTGGTTGCCTTCTTCATTCTGCCTGCCGCCACCGCTTACCTGCTCACTGATCGGTTGGCGGTGATGCTCATCCTTAGCCCGTTGATTGGGTTTGTGGGGGCGGTCAGTGGCTACAGCTTGGCGCGTGGGAATGTGTTGGGCGTGTTTGACATCAACGCGGTGCTTGACTCGCTCAATACAACCTTCGGCTTGAATCTGTTGCCGTGGAACACCTCCATTTCTGCCAGCATGGTGATGATGCTCTTTGTGGGGTTTGTGCAGGCGTGGATGGGGTCGCCCAAGTATGGGCTATTGGCGGTGCTGTTGCGTCAACGTCGTCAGCGTGACCGCTTCAGCGAGCAACTCTTTTTAGCCCACGTTCTCAATCACACCGATCAGCCCGAAGCACAAGAAGAATGTCGCGTTGACCACTTGCCCCATCATCTCAATTGGTCACGGGGGCGCGTGCGCGTCACCCTCACGCGCTTAAGCCTTGCACGGTTGGTCATGGTGCAAGAGGGCATCGTCACCCTCACTGAAGACGGAAAGGCATACGCCACCCACTTCCGCGCTCAATATCGCCTACGCTCGTTATAAATTCAGATGGGGAAGTCATTCCCCATCTTCCCCATCTCGCCTAATTTAACAGTTCCATAAAAAATAAGGCTACCCTGCTAAATTAGCCACTTAGTAGGATAATATAGTAAATCTTTTTTTATTGACAAGGAAGCACACATTATGACCTTAGAAGATTTGATAACGCTTGCCCGCTTTGCTTTGGTCGCTTTGGGTGCGTGGCAAATGGGCAAGTTCTTTGCGCGGTTAGGATTGCCCACCATCACCGGCTACTTGTTCGTCGGCACGGTTGCCAGCCCGTTTGTGTTGGGCATCTTTGATGCCAACACCCCACAACAGTTGATCTTCTTGGATCATATCGCGCTGGGGATCATCGCCTTCATTGCCGGGAGCGAACTCCACCTGCAAGAAATTCGCAAGCGGTTGCGCAGTATTCTGCTGAACACGCTGGGCATTGTGATTGTCGCCTTCGCCCTGTTGGGGTTTGCGCTCTATATCCTACAAAGTCAATTGGCATTTTCTGCGGATTATTCCCCCAGCAGTCGTATCGCCATTTCCCTGCTGGGCAGTACCATCCTGCTGGCACTTTCTCCCCCCAGTACCATCGCCGTGATTCAAGAAGTGCGGGCGAAGGGGGCATTTTCCAAGATGGTCTTGAGCGTTACGGTGGTGATGGATGTTGCCATCGTGTTGCTGTTTGCGTTCGCGGTGGCTTTCGCCGGCACATTGCTCAAGGGGGAAAGCATCACCTTCGGCTTTTTGGGGACGCTCTTGCTAGACATTGCGCTTGCCCTTGCCAGTGGCTATGGGCTTGGGCGTGGGCTTGGGGTGTTCTTGGGCAGTCCGCTTCCGCGCCTCCTCAAAGGGGTGGGCATCTTGGCAGCAGGCTATCTGGTCTTTAGCGGCGGGGAGGTGCTGGAACATTGGGTATTAGAATCGGTGGGATTGCACATCAAGATTGAATCGCTCTTGGTGTGCTTGGTGGCGGGCTTCACTGTCACCAATTTCACGCGCCAGTATAAACCCTTTGAAGAGTTGCTTCATCAACTTAGCCCGATGGTCTATGTTGCCTTCTTCACCCTCACGGGGGTGGGCTTAAAGCTGGATGTTTTCGTCAGCACATTGGGCGTTGCCCTAGTGTTGTTCGCTGTGCGGGCGGTTTCCATTTTGATCGGTACGACCATCGGCGGGACGCTTGCCAACGAACCCACGCGCTTCCGTCGCTATGCCGCGCTCGGACTCATCACCCAAGCCGGCATCGCGTTCGGCTTAACGCGCGAAACGGTGAACCTGTTCCCCGATACGCTGGGGGGGGAGTTCGCAACGCTCATCATCTCGGTAATCTTGCTGAACGAAATCTTCGGACCCATCTTCTTGCGGTACGCGCTTTTCCGCGTGGGAGAGGCGTTCATCCCCCCCGGCAGCCAAACCGCTGAACCACGCCGTTTGTTGGTATTGGGCATTGAACCGCAGTCCATCTCCCTTGCACGGCAAATGGTGGCGCGTGGGTGGCGCGTCACCCTAGCGGACACCGACGCGGAGCGCGTGGTTTCCGTCACTGATAAATCGCTGGATACCCGTCGCATGGTTGCCCTAAACGAAACCACCCTCGCCGATATTCTGCAAACCCCGCGTGATGCCCTAGTGGCAATGTTGGACAATGACGAAAGCAATCGGCAGGTGTGCCAAGTGGCAAAGGACGCGCTGGGCATTCAAGCGGTGGTGGTGCGCTTGCGTGATGTGCGCCTGCGTGAGGCGTTCACCCAACTGGGGGCGCGGGTGATTGACCCGTCTTCAGCGGTGGTGCATCTGTTGCAACAGTCGATTGAAGCTCCCGAAGCGGTGGACTTGTTGCTCCAGCAAAACCCTGACCACGAGATCACCCAGATTACCATCACGGAAAGCTCGCTCTTTGGGTTGTCGTTGCGTGATTTGCGCTTGCCGTCCGATGTGCTGATCTTGGAGATCATCCGTGATGGCTCTTCCATCGTTCCGCACGGTTTCTCGGTATTGAAGCCGGACGATAAGCTGACGGTGATTGGTAGCCCCACCAGCTTGGCGGATGTCACCACGCGCTTGACGTAAGCGGACGTGTTCGTTGCTCCCACTAGCGAAGCAACCCCTTGAGTTTGATCGTTGAGATGATGTTGAATAATGGGGCGTGGGGGATGGGAGGGTGTTTT
>JBMOEO010000071.1:0-19543 GCA_049318945.1 Phototrophicaceae bacterium
ACTCAACAACAGGGCTTCGGTAACAACGGCGATTTTGGTACTCAACAAGGCTTTGGCAACAACGGTGGTTTTGGTACTCAACAACAGGGCTTCGGCAACAACGGTGGTTTTGGCACTCAACAACAAGGCTTTGGCAACAACGGTGGTTTTGGTACTCAACAACAGGGCTTTGGCGGTAACTAGAATCAACAGCAAGAGTAGAAGGGAGATGTGTATCCCTTCTACTCTTGATTATGTAGAACTACTCCCCACCTAGTGGATATGATTCAGTGTTAGCAACTTCTTCATCTAGTAAAGCCGTGCTAGGTGCTTCATAGCCTACTGGAAACAAGGTGTTTTTATTATAGATGGCACCACTCAAATCAAAGATAAAACTAGGGCGTTCTTCCGTTTCACGCTGACGGGACAAGACAAACGCCACACCACTAAATGACGCATCATGTAGTTGAGCACCATTCAGACGTATGCGCTGGACTAAACTATTAGAAGCGTTTACGCCGCGCATATCTGCTCCAGCAAAGCTAATTTCTTCTAATCGTGAGTTTTCTAGGTTTGCTCCCTCAAGGTTTGCCCCCCATGCCCGTGAGCGTTGCCCAAAGGTCGCACCCCTCAAGTTCACGCCAGTCATATTCGTTCCGGAAAGATCAACACCATTTAGCGTAGCACCCTCTAAAATCGCACCCGATAGATTTGCACCTCGCAAGGTTGTACCTCGCCCAGCGATAATCCCCAACGTAGCCCCCGATAAATCTGTGTTGATGAGGGTAGCACCCCGTAGATCTGCGCCATTGAGTTGCACCCCTTGTAGTGATCGGTTAGAAAGATTCGCACCAATCAAAATCGCCTCGTTCATCACCACAGCGGCAATTTCGGCAGTGCGGAAATCCACCCCAACTAGCTGCGATCGGTTGAGGTTAGTACCAATCATGCTTGTGTTATCCAGAATGGCACTGCTCAGGTTTGCCTCACTAAAGATTGCCCCATCAAGGATGGCATCCGTGAAATCTGCCCCAACTAAAGAAGATTCTGAAAAATTTGCTCCTGATAAATCCGCGCCACGAAAGGCTGCATTTGCCAAATTAGAACCGCGGATTTCAGCATCTCGCAAATCAGCATAAGATAAATTAATTCCGTAGAAGTTTCCTTGTCGAAGGCGGATGCCTTTGCAATCAGGAGGACAACCCGGCGCAACCGAGCGACATCCCGCCAAAATGAAAACCACAACCAAGAAGGAGAGGGTTCTAAAATAGAGCGTAGCATCCTTTTTCTTGGGGATAGGTTGGTTAGTATCTCTCATCTATGATCCTTCATTAGTAGGTGTTATGACTTCAATTTGAGCCATCTCATATAACTGTTGGATAATGGAAATGCGCTCATCGTTGCTTAAGGTGATGCGCCCAAAGTTGGTTTGGTCAGCGGGAATCCGTGCCATGAAATAGCCAATGTAGGAGACCAATTCAGGATGATTAACTAGACGATTCTGGTCAAAGTAAACAAATAAACGCTCAGCAAGAGGATAAGTATCAGGCAATTCTTCTGAGATGTTTGCACCATCTAACTTCAACCCCGTTATCAGCTGTTGGTTTTCGAGGTAGTAGTTATAGTCTAGGAATCCAATAGCATTCTCGTTTGCCGTCACACCTAAAATGACATCAACATTCGAGGTGACAAAGAACGTGTTTTTGCTACCCAGTAGAATATCATCGCGTCCACCAGTAAACACTTCTGAGAGAATATCGAATCCGGGTGTTTCAGGGATAGGCAGATAACGCTCAATGTCTTCGGCGCGGAACCAGCTTTCGACATCGCTCCACCGCTCCACCGTCAATGCCACGCCTAACTTACTCGTTGAAAGTTGGGTTGCACCCGTGTTAATGGGATTGACCACCGCCACCAACGCAACCTGTGCACCAATCGGAAATCTGGATAGTGCCACACCGTTGGATTCACACACTGCTAAATCTGCTTCAGATGGAATCCCCATGGAATAGACGGTTAAGTTAAGGGTTGTTTGGGTGCATAGATCAAGAAACTCGTTTGCCTCAACCAAGGTATGGCGCATCATCGTTCCTCGAAAGCCACTGCCCGCGAACCCTTCAACCGAAAGGTCATAAATCGAGGATAGTTCCTCAGTAGTATAGATTGATATATCTCCGCTCACCTCATTGGGTTTGGGTAAAGATGTGAGCAAAGTCTCAGGATCAACCTCATCATAGACAAGGGGAATCCCCAAAAGGTCTTTCAAGATGCGCTCTTTTTCGGGGGGCCAAACCACATTTTCATCTGTGATAATCCCAGAATAATCTACATTTTTGAGGACAGCGGACATCTCAATAGCATTCAACGAAGCTAAGGTGACATCGGTACTCTTGAGGCTATCATCGAATTCACTTCTAAACATGAGAATAGAGGTCAAGTTGGAGCCAGATAAATTCGCACCGGACAAATTCGCACCAATGAAGTTTACCCCCACTAAACGGCTGTTTGACATATCAGATGAAAGTAGGTCTGCTCCTATCATCAACGAGCCACTTAAATCTGCATTAGCCATTTCCGTATCACTTAGGTTAGCAAGGTTGAAAACAGAACCGTTCAACTTGGCACCGGTCAAGTTAGCCCCAGATAAATCGGCTTGCCCAAATTGTGTACCGCGTAGATTGGTATTGCGCAGATTTGCATTGGTCAAGTCAGCACGCAATAAACTCCCCCCCGGATAGTCAACCCCAGCCATGTTCGTTTGGATGAGTTTAGCCCCATCCAAAATAGCACCATCAATAATCAATGTTCTGAAGTTTGCGGAGGTTAAATTGGCACCGCTTAGATTAGCACCTGAGAAGTTGGTATTCTCCAGTTTTGCACCCCCAAAATCAACATTCGTAAGGTTAGCACCGGAAAAGTTCACATCCGTCAGATTTGCCCCTTGAAAATTCGCTCGGTCAAGCTGTGCCCCAACAAAGTTAGTTCCGGTTAGATTAGCACGTTGAAAACTTGAGCCACGTAAATTGGCGTTAGTCAAGTTCGCATAGCGTAGTTCTAACCCATTCATATTAACATTTGTTAATGATGCTCCCACGCACTTGGGGGCACAGGGGATGGGCCAAGAAATCCAAACATACGCCAGATAAAGGGCAGCAATCAACCAATACGTTGTAGAACTGATCCGTACAGACAAGACATAACTGAGGCGACGCAAGATCAATGGGTTGATCTCTTCGTTCAACTCCACCATAAACCAACGGACGCTACCGATCATAACGGCAACATACAGATTAAATAACCATTGCTCCCCACGAAAGTCAAATTGCACCAGTTGAATGCCAATGCCCAATGCCACTACTAAACCAAACACATTGAAGACCGACTTTAAGAAAATACGTTGTTGTTCATAGGAGGGTCTTCCTGTGGAATCCATAATGAGAAAGACGATGTTAACCAGCAACCGCCCCCCAAAATAGCCCATCATGGTAATCAAAAGTAGCTCAAGCCACGGACTAGAAAGGTTGATCGAAAACCAAAATTCACTAACCAACTTGAACACTTCGCTGTTTTGTATGGTCTCAAGAATTTGAGTCATGTTCTAAGGTGTACCTTCTTTCACTATTCCATCTTGAAGCCGAACATAGCGTGGATTCCCCATGTGCTGTTTTGCCTCATTCCAACGTTTGGCACTCTTAAGCATGTTTGCATACACAGTGGGACGTTCTAACAAATCCTGTGGTATGCCATCCTCCACAATTTGCCCATGCTGAACGACCAACACCCGATCAAAATAAGTAGACAATTCCACGTCATGGGTGATATACAACAAGGTGGCATCGTGCCAAATTGCACGACTATGCGCTAATAATTCACGATGCTGTTCGCGGTTCAATTCCGAGAAAGGCTCATCCAAAATAGCAAGACGGACATTCTCACGTTGTAAGGCACGTCCAAACTGAATCTTCTGACGTTCCCCTCCAGAAACTCGCTTACCATCCTCAAAGAGCAGGGTTTGCATCCCTTCAGGAAGGCGTTCGATGAGAGTAGCCAGCGACGCTTTGGTGAGCGTTTCTTCTAGGGAGCGGAAGGGTTTACCTGCACCATACTGTAGATTTTCCAACAAGGTGCGATTCCAAAGTTTCACATTTGGACCCACCCAAATGGTATGTTCCCTTAATGAATCAAACAGCTGTGGCGTGACGGCTTGCCCGTTAATCATGAAAATTCCATCGAAGTTGCCGTACAACCCCAATAGCAAATTCGCCAGTGTCGATTTCCCCGCCCCAGATAATCCCACTACAGCGATATGTTCACCCGCTTCAATATCTAAATGAACCGAGCGAAGCAGAGTTTGGGATTCAAGATGAATGCTCAAGTCGTGTAGATGAATTTTCACCCCCTCGGTTTTCCAATCCATCTTAGCGATAGGAGATGCTACTAACGGTGCAGATTGATTCGCTTCGTCCACTAACTCCATGAACCGTTCAACCTTGCTACGCTCTCGACGAGCAAGAAAGATGATGTTCATAAGTTGTGTTCCCAACACATCCAAAGAAATACTCCAGTAAAGTACCAACAGCCAATAGTTAGGGGTTGTTGTACGGGAGGCGTAAACCCACATGATGAGCGCAACCAACAAGAAAGAAGTAAACGTTGTCACCCATTCAATCACAATCTCGATTCGATGTTCTGTCCAACGCCCTTTTAACCACCGCCCTAATAGATGATTATGTTGGTGAGTTGTAGGTGTTTCTGCCACATGAGAGCGAATGGGTATCAAAGAAAGCAAGGTATCAAGGTGAAACTGCCCCAGTAATCCTAGATTTTGACGAGTGATTTTATTGGGTATGTTGAGAATATTCACCAAGCCAATCAAGCTAAATGAAATGACAACACGCACAATAGCCAACAGAGCAACCACCCAATCAAGCCAGATCAACCCTATTGCAGTCAATACAACTTGGGTAAGGAGTTGGATGGACTCTCCAAAGTAGTAAGGCAAATGGCGCACAGCTCGCAAGCTACTGGTGCGCTCTGCTAAATCACCAATGGGGATATGCTGGAAAACATCCTCGCGTAGCGTGGGCAAAAGGCTCAAGATGCTCATCCGTAACCGCCCGTCCAATTGATGCCCCAAGCGCATGAGAGCCAAATTGCTCATTAAGCGTAAGCCCCCCAACATAAGGAAGAAGGCGGCGATCCCCAAAATGAGTTGCAACCTTTGCTCAAAGCTCGCCACTTGTGCAACCACAATCATCACCCCACGCAACAGAATGACTTGGAAAAACGTGCCCAACGCTCCTAACAACAAAGCGGATAGGGTGATAGTTAGGAATAGCTTTTGATCCTTCAGATACGTTCTAATTGCATAGGGGAAGGGATTGAGTGTAGCAACGACCTGTTGCCACTTTAACACAGGTTGAGGTGGAAGTGGGACAAAGGCGGTGGCGACCAAGACACAATGTCCCCTCCATAGCCACTTATGGCTATCTTGAATAGGTGTCAGAGTGAAGTATTGATCTGGGATAAGGTGATTGCTGGGTTGAGCAAGGTAGCGATCACACAAGGATTTGAGCATGTGATAGCTTTCCTCCCCTTTGAAGATGCCCCCTTGTTGATGAGTCAATAACGAAACAAAGCGGATGGCGGCATCCAAAACCCGCATCTGTTCTGGAGTGTGGTAGCAAGCGGTTAAATCTTGGATGTGTTCTATGGATAGGTGTAACCCCTGAAGCAAGCGAGCAATTCCTTTGAGGAATAGTTCGCTTTGTGCGATGTGTATCCATGTTTGGCTAGTGATGGTCATGGATTCTTTACGCACCAAAGCGTTCAGCTGCACCAGAGAGAGCCAACGTCGCCCTAGTTTGGGGTCTAATACTTCAAACCGATTGCCTCTTTTATTCCAAAGAATTGCCCAATCAACACCGTTTCCCCCATCAGCAAGCAATGGGATGATGATGGGGGCATTTAACTCCACCAATTCTTCAAGATAATCTTGAGGAATGAGAATGGTTTCTGATGTCAAGCCCATTTGTTTTGCCACACTTTGTAAGGTAGTGGGCTGTTGTAATTCACGCTCATTCACTTGTGGAAAACTCAATGATGATTTGCCTTGCCGTTCCAACAAATGAGCAATACAGGCTAAACCCGTTATGCTGTGGCTTGGGGGATAAATTGATCTTGAAGCAAATCGCTGGTTATTCACAAATGACCTGAATCCTAAACAATTTGATGGTGATTTCTAGGACAAAGCATAGAGTGAAGATGCTATTTTTTCAATGAATGATCGCTAAAGCCCTCACATTTCATGTGCAGGATACCTCTCTATGACGACCTTGTTGGCGAGGGTGTCGGAATAAGTGTCGGGACCCGTGTTGCAGTAGGGGGGGGAATAGGCGATGGGGTGAATGTCTGGCTTGCCTGATACGCCGGCGAAACCGTATAAGTTGGCGAGATGACTACTTGCGTGGGTTGGAAGGTGCTGGTTGCCACTGGGCGATCAGTTGGAGTATAGGTCATTGTGGGCACAAACTCAGTCGGTACGTTCGTATTGGTAGGTAAGGGTCTATCCGTCACTGTGAAGGTAAGCGTAGGAAGAACGATTTCAGTTGGCGTGAAAGTCATCGTTGGTAACGGAATTGGGCTTGGGGCAGGCGTATCCGATGGCACGGGAAGGGGGCTTGGTTGGGGGGATGGGGTGGGTAAATCGGATACCAGTTCAATATTTATTTTCTCAAAGAAAGCATATTGAATGTCATAAGGTAGCTCAGAAATAATGAGCACCACATCATCAGAAGATCGATTTTTTAGAATAGTAGCCAACACAAGTGGATCAAGTTGGGCAAGTTCATCCGCGGTTAAATTGCTTAAAACGCTGGAATCCGAGGTAGGCTCAGTGGTTGCCTCTTCTTCTACGGGAACGGAGGACGAACCCAACCCAGTTGACGATGAGCGCACTTGATCCAAACTATCTAAAACTTCCGTTAACTGCGGTGTGTTCAGTTTTCCAAAAGCCTCCTTGAGTGCCTCATTACGAATGAATGTCAGATCAGAAGGATTAGTCATGAGGATAAAATCATTCAATGGGCTGGTGCGTTCCGTCCGATAGATAGATTCAACCGAATTGACGACCTCACTTGTGGGAGTTGCGCTCATGTTGTCTACAGTGACAGGGACTGGGCTTACACTGGTAGAGGTGGGAAGGGGAATAAAACTGGTTACGGTTGCTACAGGTAGATTAGTACGATCCGTTTGTGAAGTCGTCCCCTCTAAAATAAAGGGGGTTGTTTGTAGGTGGGTGACAGAAGGGAAAACAAGCTGAGGCTGAAAATCCGCATGGGTGAAGCCAGCTAAAGCCACAAACAGCAAGACGCTAAACCCTGTCAACACATGCTTCATAAAGACTCCATCATCCCTTCTGTTGAATGAACCTACGACAGTTGATTTGCAACTGTGATGATAATGCTGACTATCTCATCAAGCCAGCTGAGATGTTCAGCTTTCATCAAGCATGAACGCAAACAAACTACTTGATCGGTATCCACATCTAATCCGTCGATGTTGCGGAAATAGTCGGATGACAAGCGCGTTAAAGCAAGGTGTAAGTGATGCTGTGCCGCGACATCGAAAAAGCGTTGCGCTTGTTGGTTCATCTCGCTGGTGCGTTCAGCACGGATTCCCCAAATCACGATGTCCAGTTCAGGGACAAGCGGCAAAATGAAGCGTCCATCAAGCATTAACTTCTGATAGAGGGATTGGGCGGCTTGTAAAGACCCGCTTAAATCCTGGGCGAACTGTCCACCTTTAACCATAGGCAACAATTGTTGTGTTGCCCAAAGCGCAACAGCTGATGCCCCCGCACGTGAACACTCCAAGCTAATTTCGCCGAGATGCAACTCATCTGATGTGAAATAAGTGTAGGGTGAATCGTGCTTATACAACTGCCCCACCGAAGCATCCTTGAAAAGAACGCATCCACATCCATAGGGTTGTAAGCCGTGCTTATGCGGATCAATCACCACGCTGTCTGCCTGTGAAACCGCATCAAAAGCTAGGCGTGTGGTTTCATGCAGTCCTTCAGCAAGTGTGAAATAGCCCCCATAAGCGGCATCTACATGCACTCGAAAACCATACTGTGCTTTTAACTCCAAAATCTGGGGGAGCGGATCAACCGATCCAATAGCGGTTGTGCCGAGAGTGGCAACCACCACAGCAACGCCATCTGGCTCTTGTTGCAGGAGATGTTGCAAGGCTTGCATATCCATGCGCCCTGCTCCATCAACGGGCACACTTTGATACGGTAGTTGAAGCACCCCCGAAATGCGCTGATGGGTATAGTGAGATTGTGCAGAAGCGATCACCTTCTTGTTGGGGTGCAATTGCCCCGCCACCCATAACGCCTCTAAATTCGCCATCGTTCCGCCACTGGTCAAATGCCCTAGATAGCTTTGCCATCCGAACATATTGGCTATGGCATGTACTGCCTCGCGTTCCATCTTGGAACTTGCTCGCCCTCCATCCAAAGCATGGTTGTTCGGATTGATCCAAAGGGCAAGCATATATGCCAGACGTGCCACAGGGTGGGGTGGCTTTAGCATTTGCCCGGCATAATAGGGATGGGCATAGGGATAGTTGTCGGTCATACGCTCGGCAACTTGTTGGAGTACCCCTTCCAAAGCGTGTAAATCAACCGACGGTTGAAAATTCGGAAGCGTCTCCGAACCGTCCTCTAGGCGACGCAAGGCAGACTTCAATAGTTCTAACGATTGTGTTTCAAACATATACGCTCATCCTTCACAGTGGCATGGATTACAGCCACACCTTGAACCATTCAACCATACTTTCAAGCATCTCTTTCGTATAAACATGACCCAACCCAGCATACTCAATCACCTTAAAACGGTCGGATTGGTTGACTGTAGCGTAAACCCTTTCGGCATAATGCTGAATGGTGCGCACGCCTTCAATTGGTGACAGCGGATCCTCCGTCCCAATCAAGATGAGTTGGGGGCGTGGGGCACTGAGAGCAACCAAATGCTCCATATCCATCCCACTATTTAAGGCATTGGGCAAGTAGTAATACACGCTGTGTACATCATATCGCTTACTCTGAGCAAAATCACGATAGCGTGTCATCTGTGCAATCGGAACAACACAGGCAATCCGCTCTTCTAAAGCGGCTAACCATGTCACGCGCGACCCACCCAAGCTCATCCCCGTCACCCCAATGCGCGACGCATCCACTTCTGGAAGGCTTGACAGATATTGAAACGCCAGCCAGTCATCGTAGATTATCCGCCCAAACAGATTTTTACCCTGCCATAAGAAATGCTTGAAGAGGTTGAGTTCGCCATTCAAACCTGTTTGAGGGATGCTAAACGTGCCTTGATGGATACGTTGACCAAAGCCATACGCATCAATCACACAAACGATGAAGCCGGCTTGGGTAAGGGCAACGGCAGGGCTTTGCCCATCCGCACGCGGAAGGAAAATCTCATCTTTCCCCAAGTGGTATTGCCCCCCATGATAATGATGATACAAAACAGCCGGAGCAGGGAACTCAATCCCATCTGGAATCAACAGATACCCATAAACCATTGCCCCCGCCTGATTGTCAAATTCAAAGCGTCTTAGTTGGTAGCCGTTTTGTTGCAGGGTATGTTGGCGTGTGGTGGCTGGAATGAACTGTGGAGGGTGTTCAGCCAATAAGTTTAACGCCATCGTTCGGAAAATTAGAGGATCAAAAATAGCTTCTAGCATAACAGCACCTCCAGTTATTGGTTTGCCATAATCAATATTTGATACCTATCATTAGGCAAAATGTTATAGTAAGATAGGCAGGATTTTATGGAAAATTACCCATTAAATCGTTACAATGTTTAGAGCGAATGATTCGCTTTACTTACAAATTTAGCCCTATAATTTGGAGGTTCTTACATGCGTAAGATGTTTGTTTTGTTGAGCATCCTTGCAGTTTTAGTGATGGTTGCTCCATTGGCTGCACAAGATGCAGTTGAACTTCGTATCGCTTGGTACAACGATGGTGTTGAAGGCGATGTTCTCCGTGATTTGTTGGATCGTTTTGAAGCAGAAAACCCCGATATTAAAGTAGTGGTTGACACCGTTGCTTATCAAGTTATCCTCGACAACCTCCCCTTGCAACTTGAAGCAGGCGAAGGTCCGGACATGGCACGCATCACCAACTTGGGTGGCTTGTCTAAATACTTCTTGGACATCTCCCCCTATGTTGATGCGGAATACTGGAACAATTCTTTCGGTGCTACCCTCGCATGGACTCGCCCATCCACCGATGACGGCGACGGCATCTATGGCATGATGACCCAATTGACCATCACTGGTCCTTATGTCAACAAGACCTTGTTTGAACAAGCAGGCGTTGAACTTCCTGGTGAAGGCGCAACTTGGGATGATTGGGTTGCCGCAACCACCGCAGTAGCAGAAGCAACCGGCACCCCCTACGCTATCGCTATTGACCGTTCCGGTCATCGCATGGCAGGTCCCGCTGTTAGCTTGGGCGGTACGTTCTTCAATGAAGAAACTGGTCATGTCAACCTCGTTGATGATGCTGGCTACCGCGCCGCAGCTGAGATGGTTTTGGGCTGGCACGAAGCAGAAATCACCCCACGCGAAATTTGGGTGGGCACACAAGGCACGTATGCAGCAGCCATTGACCAATTCGTTAATGGTGAGTTGGTCATGTACATGAGCGGTAGCTGGCAAGTTAACAACATGGTTACTCGCGTTGCTGATGCGTTTGACTGGATCGTTGTCCCCAATCCTTGCGGTCCTGCTGCTTGTACTGGTCTCCCTGGCGGTGCTGCATTGGCTGGTATCGCTGATACTGAATACCCTGAACAAGTTGCCCGTGTAATGGACTACCTCGCTAGTGAAGAAGTGTATTCAGAATTTTCTGCACGCACCCTCTTCATCCCAGCACACTCTGGTGTTGCTGCCGCAGGTGTAGACTTCCAAACCGATAATGCTGATGCAAAAGCTGCTATCGAAACCTTCACCGCACAAGTAGGTGTATTGGCAGATACCGCGATTGCATTGCAAGGCTACGCATTCAACAGCGTGATTTGGCGTGAAACCCCCAACCGCCTTGAACAAGTTATCGTTGGTGAAATCACCTTAGATGAAGCCATTGCATTTGTACAAGCTGACCTCGATGCCGCTATTGCAGCAGCAGGTCAATAAGTCTTTTTCTCTCCCATTTAGCTAAACAGGAAGAAGCTACTGGTTATCATCAGTAGCTTCTTTTTGCTATTTCCGAAAGAGGATTTTTATGTCTCAAATAGGATCATCTCGTAAATTCCAAATGGATAGAATGAACCCTTTTCATACCATTTCCACATGGTTGAGCTTCCCTTTCATCTGGCTCACTAAGCTGTTTTTGAATGCCATCGGTATTGTGTTAGATCGCATTCAAGGATGGATTGGGGTAGATCGAATGGGGTATGTGTTTGTCTTACCGAATCTGTTGATCTTCGGAACGTTTGTTTTATTCCCCATGTTGCTGAATTTCTACTACGCTTTCACTGGTGGGACGAATATCTTTTTGGATGATCGCCCCTTTGTTGGGGTGGATAACTTCAAAATATTGTTAGACTGTGCGGATTATCTGAACCCTAACACCTGTCAAGAGGATTTATTCTGGCGTTCGTTCTACAATACTTTTGGCTTTGTCATTTATCAGGTCATTGCTACAGTTATCTTTTCGCTCATTACTGCAATGGCATTAAACCAAAAAATCATTTTACGTGGCTTTTTTAGAAGCGTATTCTTCTATCCCGTTTTGTTATCCCCTGTTGTGGTAGGCTTGATCTGGAAATGGATTTTGCAACGGCGCGGTGTATTGAATGCTATTTTGATCGCCTTCGGGATAGAAGCTATTGAGTTCACCACCAATGCAGACTGGATGAGATTCTGGGTAATCTTCATCAGCACTTGGGCGCAAATGGGTTTTTATACGCTCATCTTGTTGGCAGGGTTACAATCTATCCCATCGGAGTTATATGAAGCGGGACAAATGGATGGAGCAGGCAAGTTAGATTCCTTCCGAAAGATCACCCTCCCCTTGTTGATGCCTACTATGTTTGTGGTATTGGTCTTGTCGCTGATTCGGGCAGTGCAAGTCTTTGACCAAGTTTTCGTTTTGACGGGGGGCGGACCCGGCACCGCTACTCATTACATGGTGCAATACATTTATCGGACGGCTTTCTCCAACCAAGCACGCTTCTTCGGTTTAGCGGCAGCCGCTTCGGTTGTATTGGGGGTGATCCTATTCGCCTTCACCATGTTCCAACTTTGGTTAGGTCAACGTTCGGAGGCAGCTTAACCCATGACGGCACTCACACAATTTCTAACACGCAGACGGTTTAACGGGCGCGTTGATATAACCGATGTGCTAACCTACGCCTATCTAATCTTTGGAACATGCTTGATGTTTGGTCCCGTTCTATGGTTGGTGATGTCTTCTTTCAAAACAGAAGCGGCACTCTCCAAATTTCCACCCACCCTCCTACCCTTCTCTCAGCGTTCGGTAGTGGTAGAAGGATATGCTGAACCCTTGCCCCTGTTTCTAGTGACATTAGAAGATGGCACGCAAATGGAGATGGCGCAAGTGCGACGGGTGGGCATTGAAGCGCAAATGGTAGACTTACAAAATCCGAGCGAGATCATCAAGGTGAACATCAACCAGCGTAGCGAGATCAACGAACTCACCTTCGCATGGAACAACTATACCCAACCATTGCGCATGTTCGACTTTGTAACCTACTTACGCAATAGCGTTTTGGTAACGGTTTTGGCAACCATCCTGACGCTCATCGTCAACAGCATGGCGGCTTTTGCGCTCAGTAAATATCAGTTTAGGGGACGTAACTTCATCTTCGTGGTGATTATCTCCACCTTGATGATTCCGATCTCGGTCATTCTTGTGCCCGTTTACTTGGTTATCACCAACCTAAACATGAACAACACGCTATGGGGGGTTATCATTCCGGGAGCCGCCACCCCAACTGGGGTGTTCTTGTTACGCCAATACATGCTGACCATCCCTGATGAGTTGATTGATTCGGCGCGGATTGACGGCTCTAGTGAATGGCGCATCTATTGGCAAATCATCCTCCCGTTGGCACGCCCCGCCTTGGCTGTGTTAACCATCTTCTCGGTGATGTGGCGTTGGAATGATTTCTTGTGGCCCCTCATCGTGTTGAGCAAGCAAGAGTTATTCACCCTGCAAGTCGGCTTAAACGCTTTTCAGGGTGAACTCAACATTCAGTGGCACTTCATCCTAGCCATGACAGTGTTGACGTTGTTGCCCATCACAGTGGTATTCGCCTTCTTACAGCGATTCATCACCACAGGGATTGCCACCACCGGCATGAAGTAGTATTCATCACCAGCTTATACGAATCCGATGCTTAACGGTGTCGGATTCAACACGCTGTTCATGAGCAAAGTCACCGTTTACTACAATCGGGCGATCCCCCCCCGCCATAACCTCTAAGTCGATGGTGCGATACGGTAGCTCATACTCCCCAACCTTTCGTACAGTGATTTGAATCTGATCGGGCGTTGTCTGTAACTCAAACGTAAGGCGCGTTAGCATCCCCTGTTGATAAGCAAGGGTTTCGCCATCGTCCTCTATACAGGTGAAGCTGTGTGTAGCGGAGGTTGGGGCGGGGTAGAAACGGATCAAACGGGTTTCATCTGTGGGGGCATAAGCAATGATAGCATTCTGGCGATATAGCATGGGAATGTGTTCTAAGGGGGTATCCAATGTAACCGTTTGTCCACCCTCAAACCACTCATTCATCACAGGATCATACCAGTGATTGCCCAACGGTAGATACACCGAGCGCGTAACCGCCCCTTCTTCCACTACCGACGGAATCAACAAATGTGAGCCAAGCATGAAGTCAAACGATTCAGTCGTACAATTCGGGTCTGTTGGGAATTCATACACCATCGGGCGGATGATCGGGCAGCCGTGTTCACTTGCTTCCCACATCAGGGCGTACAAATATGGGATCAGCTGGTAGCGTAGATCAATCGCCTCTCGGATGAGGGGCAACACTTCAGGATACATCCACGGTTCGGTTGCGCCAACCTCCCCACTATTCCATGAGTGAATGGTGAAACGTGGGTGGAAGATTCCATTTTGTACCCAACGCACCAACAATTCCGGTGTGGGGGCTTCACCGTAGAACCCACCAACATCATGCCCAACGTTGGGCATGCCGCTCAATCCCATTCCCAAGCCCATCGGGATATTATAGCGTAGGCTTTCCCACGATGTGCGGTTATCCCCCGACCATGTTTGGGCATAGCGTTGCATCCCTATCGTTGCGGAGCGTGTCAACACAAATGGGCGCATATATCCTTGATGGGCAACCTGCGCCTCATACGAAGCGCGAACCATGAGCATGGTCAATAATGGGCGGATCTGTCCTAAGTTGATCGGCTCACCGTGCCCCATGCACCGCGCGAAATCATCCCATAAGCCATATTCGTTATTGTCATTCCACAACGTATCAATCCCATAGTCCAGCAATTGCTCGGTAGCTTGTTGCTTCCACCATGCGTAAGCATACGGATGGGTGAAATCGAGATGTGCCCCGTCCTCACGATCGGTTGCAGAGCCACTCCAAAGCGACATAGTAGCTGGTTGGTCTGTTTCAGCTTGCAAGACCAACGCGCCATGTTCTTTCAAGGTTGCATAATAGGGATGCGTCTGCAGGATATAGGGTTTCACATTAGCGAGCAGTTTGATTCCTGCCTGATGGAAGCCGTCTACCATTCCCTGTATATCAGGGATGCGCTTAGGATTCCAGTTGAATACATATCGCTTGTGCGTTTCAGGATCGGTTGTATATCCACTGGAAAGATGGAATCCAGAACAACGTATGCGATGGGTTTGGCATTTATCAACGAAACCCAGTAGTTGCGCTTGGGCATCTTCCATATCGGTATACGCCATCGTCGAACCAAGATAACCCAATGACCAGCGTGGCGGAACAGGCATGCGCCCGGTTAAGCGTGTGAACTTCTGCAAGACTTGCGCCATGCTTGCGCCGTAAATCAAGTAGTAGTCTAGGTCTCCATCTTCCGCCATATACATCCGATAAGCATCGTAATAGGCGTGACGTTCGCGCCCCATGTCAAACACACACGTTGAGAGGTTGTCGTAAAATAACCCATAGGCAATCTGTTGTTCAGGAAGCCAAGTGATATAAAACGCCCAGTGCTTATAGAGCGGATCTCCCTGTCGTGCCGAATAGCCCAGCGCATCAGTATTGCGCATCTCCATTCGATACTCGCTCTTGTCCAAATCACCAGCTTTTTCACCAAAGCCATAGTAATGCTCATGCTCATCCCACGCCATATAATGATAGACGCGACGCGAGCTAGGATCGAGGTTATACGGATTGCGACGGGCATCACGGGCAAACACTTGTCCATCAGCGGTCAACCATTGTACCTGCCCACTATGGGCGTTAAAGCGTGCCGTTAATTGTGGAGTAGCCAGTTCACACCCAGCATCGGTAACTTGGATGGCGGATGGGGGACAAGTGAACGGTGACAGATCAGCGCGATCACGTCCCTGTATGGGCACATCTAGGGTATTCGGATCTAAGATTGCCCATGTCCGTTGAAGCCGATACGCTCCATCGGGCAACATTAACACGCGCACAATATCCTCTTCAAGCACCTGTATGGTGAAGGTAGTGCGCTGGTTTTGGGCTAAGTAGCTTACGCTGTGATGCGTTTGCTCCTGCAAAGAAAATAGATTGAGGGGGGTAATTCGCATGTTATCACCTAAACTTGAGCAAGAAAATTGAACGGGATGAGCAATCTCATCCCGCCCTGTGTTTAATAAATTTAACGAACAGTGAATGTCACGGTGAATTGATATTGCGTGGGCATCACCAGATATTGCGGAAGCGTGCCGGGTCCACAGCTTGCCCCACCCAAACCACATTGCATGGCATCAATATTCATGATGGTTTGTGCACGTGGCTTCAGTTGGTAGGTGTGGGTTGCGTGCGTTAAATCATCCACCGTGAAGTGGCTTACGCCCGCCTCAATAGGTTGATCTAGGCTTGCCTTGATGGTCAACCCCAGCGATGGGTTGCCAACTTGAATCCAGCGCACATCCGTTTTGTTCCCGTTTTCTTGAGGGAACGGATAGGGGAAATACTCATCCGTCACCGTGCTGTGGTATACGTCAATCAAAGCAGCGCGACGATCTCGGTAGGTTTCGTGCTTGCCCGCCCCATACCACGCCACTTGTTCAAAACCTTCAACCCATTGCACGGTAATTCCAATACGGGGCAAGGGTGGCAAAGCAGAATCACAAGCCACGATATTCTCTAGCATCACCACCCCATCCGCTTGAATGGTGTAGCGTTGTGTGTGAACAAAAGCAACCTTGCCACTTGGCACATGGTACGCTGTCTTAAGCTCAATGACACAAGTATGTTGATTGGGAACTTCCCATGATACGGACTCTACCAAGCGCGTTAACTGGTCAATGCCGGCTGCTTTCCAATCGCGGAGCATGTTCCACTTAGCGCGGTCAGGTATCGTATCTAGGCGATCATTATCGGTTGGGGCACGCATCACCTGTAAGGCAACACCCGCATGAAGGAGTTCATGCCCATTAACCACCCACGACAACAAGATGCCATCCGCCTTATCAAACAAGAGTTTGAAAGATTCCCCTGTAACAGCTATACGATCTTCATGATTTTCAAGGGTGATTTGCCCTGCAGTGGGTGTGAGTGGGCTGGCTTCCCCTCCCTTCATCGGGAGTGCAAATTGTTCCCATGCAACTTCATGACCAGCACCTGCCCAACGGGTTGGATCGGTCTGTACAAAGTGGAGGTTGAGCCAGCCCTCATGGCTATCAACAGGAAGGTTAGGAAGCATATAACCTAGCTCGATACGTTGAGCAGTACGCGGCGCAATCGTTGGGAGAGAGACAACCCCCTCCGCCAAGACCTGTCCTTCCGCTTTAATTTGCCAGCGCAATGCCAAATCATCCAACGTGGAGAAATAACGCCTATTGGTGATTTCCACCTTGCCATTCAACAAATCAACCGCTTTCACTTGCAACGGTTGGAATAGTTTTTTGCATTCATACAAGGCAGGATGGGGGGTGCGATCAGGTGCGACTATCCCGTTAAAGATGAAGTTGGCATCGTTGATGGTATCGCCAAAGTCTCCGCCGTAGCCCCAATATGCCGTGCCATCTTCAGCATGCTTGACAATCCCCTGGTCAATCCAATCCCAGATGAAGCCACCTTGTAAGCCCTCATTCGCTTCGATGGCATCCCAGTATTCTTTGAGATTGCCAGTGCTATTGCCCATTGAGTGAGCATATTCACACATAATCAACGGGCGATCACGCTCTGGGCTTTGGGCATAGGCGACGATCTGCTCAATCGTGGGATACATCGGACACACAATATCCGTTGCCAGTTGCCCCTTGAACCAATCAGGCGCGGTTGCCCCTTCGTACTGAATGGGGCGAGAGGGATCATAGCCACGAATCCAACCCGCCAGAGCGGTATGCGCCGTGCCAAAACCACTCTCATTCCCCAGCGACCAGATGATGATAGAAGCATGATTCTTGTCACGTTCTACCATGCGCACCCCACGTTCCATGAAACCATTCAGCCATTCTGGCTCATGGCACAAGCGGTTATACAGCGCATGGGTTTCAATGTCCGCCTCATCAATCATATAGATGCCATATTCATCACATAGCTCATACCAGCGCGGATGATTGGTGTAATGGCTACAACGCACTGCATTGATATTGAACTGCTTCATCAACTCAATATCAGCGATCATTGCCTCTAAGCGAATGGCTTTGGCGCGAGTATCTTCATGCTCATGGCGATTCACGCCGTATAAGGTGACGGTTTGCCCATTGACCCACAACTGCCGATCGCGCATCTCTACCCGTTTGAAGCCGACTTTGCAGGTTTGTACATCAACGGTGTTGCCGTCAGGGTCATTCATCCAAACCACCAAACGATACAAATTGGGAGTTTCCGCTGACCATAGTTTGACTTGCGTTAAATGTCCGTGTAGCTCTGCTTTGCGAATCTGGGTGAGGTCAACGATGGGATCGCCTTGTAGTGGGGTTTCAAAGAGAGGTTCTACTCCATCATATAACTGGGCGAAGACCTGATGTTGCGGTAAACGTGCCTCATCTTTAGCCGTCAAACGAACGCGCACCTGTACGTCAGAAGCAGTTAAGTCGTCGCTCAAGTCGGTCTTGAAGAAAATATCCTCTATGTAGGTTTGGGGGCGAGAGTATAAATAGACATCTCGATACATCCCAGCCAGCCACCAGTGATCTTGATCTTCCAGATAACTAGCATCTGACCAGCGAATCACAATGGCATGGAGGGTATTTTGACCCACCTGCACAAAATCCGTGATGTCAAACTCGGCAGGAATGCGCGAGCCTTGACTATACCCCACAGGTTGCCCATTGACGTACAAATAGAAAGCGGATTCCACCGCATCAAAAACAATCGCGGTGCGTCTGCCATCCCAGTTTGTAGGAATGTCAAACTCACGCGAGTATAAGCCGGTTGGGTTCTCTTGTGGGACGAACGGTGGCAACGCAGGAAAGGGCATCTGTACGTTGGTGTAAATGGGTTTGTCATATCCTTGAAGCATCCACGTGCCGGGCACTTCAATCTTATCTGTGAACTGAACAGAGGTGATGAAGTCTTGTGGAACATCTAGTGGGCTATTGTAGAATTGAAAATCCCATTCCCCATTCAGCAATTGAAAATAGGGAGAACTCTCTCTGGCAATGGTGAGTGCATCTTGTACTGAATCATGAGAAACATACAAAGTATGTCCTCGCACTTTGTTAATCCCCACAACTTGAGGATTCTCCCAATCATGACCGTGATGAAAAACAAATTCTCTCTTCATTAAGTTACAGTTCTCTCCGTAAAGAAAAAGGCGAGCTATTGCTAACTCGCCTATCAAATCATAGGATCATATCAATTGCAAGATTACAGGCTAAAACCGCCCTCAGCAACCAGTTGACCATCCACAAAGAATTGAATGGTATAGAAGCCGTAGTCTTCACCGATCTTCATCGGCAACTCAAATACACCCGTCTCACCATGCGTCCATTCTTCAACATGGCGCAAGGTGGGATATTGCAAATCATCCAGATAAACCCGTACTGAGAAGACTTGCCCATCCTTCATCCCCTCAAAGTTAGATTTAATGGTGATGGTTTGGGAGCCACCATCCAAAGCATCAACGGGTTCGTCGAGGTTTTCGGATGTGGGGCTAAAGATCAGAATACCCTCAAACTTAGCATCAACCATCGTTTCAGAAAGTTGACCGAAGAGTTCTAGCGACATGCTCAAATTCTTGATCTCGGTTGATTGTGCAATGATCGCACTGGTCAATTCATCTGAAGCAGTCATCGTTTCGATGGGGGGGGCTTCGTCACAATAATCATCGGTGAAACAGATCGCCAGATAATCCAGCTCTA
>JBMOEO010000072.1:0-19276 GCA_049318945.1 Phototrophicaceae bacterium
TGAGCTTTCGGCGTGGTTTCCGCTTCTTTCGTCCAGACCCCACGTTGGGGGTGAAGGCGCGTCATTGTTTAACGTGCCACCATATCCAATTGTTCGCAGATGAAGAGCTTTCGCATGAGCAAAATCGCTCCGCTCTGCTGGTCGCAGGGGTAGTCTTGGGGGGAATGGTGATGCTGGTGTGGGGTATCGTGAGATTAGGAATGTAAGCCGATGGTAGAACAACCTTTTTGGGAGCGTTTGAACTTGCCTGCGCCAGATAGCCTGACCTCTTTACAGGGCTATTGTGAGCGTCCGAATACTGCCATTTATATGGAGTTGGTCAACGGGATGGTTCATTATCCCAACTGGGGAAGTTCTAGCGAATTGCTCTTGCCCCAACACACGCACCAGCAAATTGTCTTCAACGTGGGAGAAAAACTCAAACGCTTGAACGAAACCAAGAACGGGCAAGTCTTGCTCCATCCCTTCGATTTATTCATCAATCCGACAACCATTCTTCAGCCGGATGTGGCATGGCTCAAGGCGCGTAGTGCTTGTCAAAAGCAGGAGACCTACTATCAGGGTGCCCCAGAATTGCTAGTGGAGGTGATTTCGGATAGCACCGCCCGCCGTGACCGCACGCTCAAGTTCCGCTTGTATGAGCAGATCATGGCGCAAGAATACTGGATCATTGACCCACGCGACTTGTTGGTTGAAGCCTACAGTTTTCGAGAGGGGCGGTTGCAACGCATGGGAGGCTATGAGCCAGGGCAACGCTTTGCTTCCCCCGTTTTGCAGGTGGATATTTCCGTGACAGCATTATTCCGCTAGGCGAGGGGTGGATAGCGCAAGAGGAGAGTTATTCTGCCAGTCTTGGCAACCCCTCTAATGCGTCCGCTACAGTTTTGAAACGTGGTGTCCCAAATAGATCGGGTGTTTCACTATGACTGGGGAGGGGTAATTGGGCAATATGGGATAGGCTTTGATGGGTTCCTAGAATCAATAGACGGCGACGTTTTTGGGCATTTCCAAACTCAGCCGAGTTCATGATTCCGTAATCAACCTGATAGCCCAAGCCATAAACCTCTTCTAAAATAGTGTGAAAGAGGTTCCCTTTATCAATCCCTTTTAGGTTTGAGACATTTTCTAAAAGAAAGAGCGGTGGGCGGATTTCTGAAATAAACCTTAGAAACTCGAAGATGAGTTCTCCACGTGGATCGTGTTTACCTTTTTGCTTGCCCGCTTGGCTAAAGGATTGGCAAGGAGGTCCGCCAAAAATTAGGGTAATATCCTCCTTGTTGAGTTGGGCGGCACTCAAAATATCTTGAGCATGCAATGATCTAATATCTTCATTCAAGATCAACTGGTGATCTCCAAAATATCCTCTTAGCGTCTTACACCGATCTATATCTACTTCCACACACGCCGCTGTATTCCACTGAACCCCACTGGATTCACTAGCACGATTCATGGCAATATCTAGTCCCCCTGCCCCACTAAACAGGCTAATCGCATTTAAGGACAGGAGATGTGCTGGCAGATGATTTCTGACGAAATGGTTAATCCCCTTGAAAAGTGCTTCTCCAAGTTCAATGGGTACAGCATCGCCGATTTGCCTTTGTACGCTGGTGAGGCTTCCCTTAAACTCCAAGTCATCAGGAAACCCCTGCAAACGTGCAGCTTCACGTGGGGTGATAAAGCGATCTTCAAACGGATGGACAAACTTGTTATAGATATAGCCTGTCACGGTTAAGGAGGGTTTGTTGGGGTCTAAGCGAATCATCCGCAAATTGGGACCCCCTTTGCGATTGGGGTCTTCTCGGACGTAATATCTAAAGCTCTCGTGCCACAATTCTTCAGGCAAATCTTGCATCTTCTGCCCAATCTCTAGGGCTTTGATCCGTGATAAAACCTGCGTGCCGACTTTTCTAGTGCGATGGTTGGCAATGTGCTTACACTGATCTAGCTGGTTGAGGTTAGTCAAAATCGAAAACGTCCTTTACCCATCCATCACGGGCAATTGTGGAAGTCAAAGTTACAATGCCATCAAAAAGATTATGATATTTTATGGATTGCTTTTTGTTTTCGGTGGGTGAGGATGCCCATACTACATCAACAAGGGCACTCAAGTATTCATCAAAATGCCTGACGGGATGAATATTGGATACAATACCTGTTTTATATTGATAATTTGTTGAGGGTTTCCCCAATGCACCTAGCATCAACGCCTGATAGGTGGCTTTTTTAATGTCATCTGTACGATCCATTCCCACGCTGGTCTTTGAATCTGAGATGGATTCATAACCTGAACTTGCTCGCTTACGCCAATCGCTAGGGCGTGGCACGGGTTGCCCACACCCATTCGTTAACCAATAAACAACAGAGGTTACATCGCGCTGTTGATAAGCTAAAAATGCCTCATTCCAATAGGTTAGGTATTGCGGTAGAAATTTAGAATCCAACAACAAATTCTTGAAGCCACTGTAAATCCACAAGTTATCTTCAGAAGCGGGCTTTTCTCCCAGCGAGAATACAAGCGTTGGTTCATAAACCCCTCTATGTTGTGGAAGATATAAAGCGATTTCCATATTCCCTCCCTGTAGGATGGGTTGAGAAATGTGTTGGTTTCTCGAAGGTGAGTCCAGCCCCTTCACAGAATTGGCAGAAGCAACCAGCGGTAAGGTTATGAGAGGGGCTGATTTAATCTCGGCGAAAAATAAGGTGGGTGGTATGGTGGTAGAATCCACAAAAACAATATCTACAGGCTCTTGCCCTTTGAGGCATAATATGTTTCTGCCCTTGCGTATGAGTAGCATTTCAAAGAACTTCACCAATAGTTTGGAGGTTATTGAACCTATTGAGCCTGACAGGGGTTTGTTAGATTTATGGTAATGGAAGCGATGCTGGGTTAAGCAAGCAGGGCAAGTATTGGTAAATGGGTATATCAGCCATGGCTGAACCGTTTCGCAATATAACCATCCCACATTGTTGACACTTGAATAATATTCCACCGAAACAAGTAAATCAAATATAGCTGCTAATGCTGTGCGGTATTGATCGGTATTTAGATTCAATCGCTCAATGGCATCCAACAATGTCACCATCAACTCTATTTTGATGGGTTCAAGCGATATATTTTGAGATGTTCTTAAAACTTTATCTATCCATAAATCGGACATATATCTCTCATCGTCTGTAAACGGGTGTAGCGACTTCCATTCATCATCGGGATAGTACGCTTGATTATAGCGCAAGTGTGGGGGTGCAAGTAGTGGAAGAATTTCTCCCCACCCACGTTAGCGCGGTAGTGGGGAGTTGACGTATATACCCTATGCCGAAAGGCTCATGCGCTTGAAGATTGCTTCAGGCAGGGCGCGGATGATGAGCATGATGTATCGCCAAAAAGAGGGGGTATAGACCACCCCTTCCCCACGCTTCATAGCGCGGTAGATGTGTTCGCCCACCAGCGACGGGTGCGCCATCAATCGCCCACGCTTGAGATGCGCGGTCATGGGCGTGTCAATCAATCCCGGCTTGATGGTGATAACCTGTACGCCTGCTTTCGCCAAGCGGTTGCGTAGCCCACTGACGAACGCGGTCTTCGCCGCCATTGCCGAGCCATAAACGTAGTTGCTGGCGCGTCCGCGATCCCCTGCCACCGACGAAATCACGGCGATCACCCCGCGCTTTTGCGCTTCCATGTAGTTGGCGGTGTGGGTTAACAGTGAGGCAGTGCTGGTGAAGTTGGTCATCAATTCGCTGGCGAGGTAGTCTACATCGGTTTGTGCGCGGGTTTGATCGCTTAGTGTGCCGTGCGCAATGAAGACCGCATCCACGCCCTCTAGCGCGGTGATGGCGCGTTGGAGCAGTGCCTCGTGCTGGCTGAGGTCGTTCAAGTCGGCTAGGTAGGTTTCGGTTTGTTTGGCACCGTGCGTTTGCAAATCGTGGGCAACGCTGCTAAGTTTGGGGACGCTCCGCCCAACGAGATAGAAACGCGCCCCATCTTTGGCGAAGTGTCGCATGGTTTCGTGGGCAATGGCGGAAGTTGCGCCCAATACAAGAATCTTTAACATCTGGCTTTCCTCAATCATTTGGCGTTGATCCGTCGCCAGAATGACGACGAGAATTTAGGATCAATGAACGGAACGAACGTTTCCCAATTTGGGAAGCTCTTACGAAATGCTTCGCCGGACATGCGAGCATCTTTAGCAGGGTACAGTGCGCCATTCACGGCGAATACAATTTCATCCAACTGGTTTAAGAGTTGAAGCGTGGTTTCCCCCTTGAAGGCGAAATCAATCGCCAGCGTCACCCCTTCGCGTGGGAAGGACAAGATGCCCGGTGATTGCAACGTGCCAAAAGTTTTGAATACAATCAATGGGGAGGCTTGCCCCGACCGAACAATCAAGCGGAAGATTTCTTTCACGTGGTCGTAGCCGTCTTGATACGGCACCACCAATTGATATTGCACGAAGCCATTCTTGCCGTATAGATAATACCAATCTGCCGCCACATCCAACGGATAGAAGAAACTGTGATACGGCTTGACGGAACGGCGCACGGGGAAAATCTGCTTGTGATAGAACAACTGATTGAAGATAGTCGTCGTTACGTTGTTGACCGTGAAGTTAGGGAAGTCAAAAGGTACGGGGAGAATCGGTGGGAAGCGGTGGGGTGCATCTACGCCCAAAGGTGGATCAAAGAACTCGCCACGGTTGAACACCCCACGCCCAAAATTGTCGCCTCCGGCGGTGCAATCTAGCCAACTAACCGAATAGGTGTAATGGGTGGACAAGCGCGATAGCTCAAAGAAATCATCAATCCCATTGAACTGTAAATCTTCCGAATCAATCAGATAGCTAGGGACGCGCTTCAGCTGAAACTCTGCCCACAAGATCAAGCCAGTTAGCCCTAGCCCGCCAATGGTAGCGCGATAGTAATCGCTGTTTTGCGTGGGCGAACAAACCAAGCGTTCACCATCAGAGCGCAACAATTCAAAGCAGGTGACGTGCCGCCCAAACGTGCCATCCTTGTGGTGGTTCTTACCGTGCACATCATTGGCAATGGCACCCCCCAACGTGACAAACTTGGTGCCCGGCGACACCGGCAAGAACCAACCGTGTGGCACAACCAACTCTAGGATTTGTGCCAACGATACGCCCGCCTCACAACGCAAGATGCCACTGGCACGGTCAAACGCGATGAAGCGATTGAGCGCGGTGGTATCTAAAAGCGTGCCACCGTCATTCAAGCACGAGTCCCCATAGCTTCGCCCTAAACCAAACGGCAACATGCTCCCGTGGTGTTCATCCAAACGGGGCAACTGGTCAAGCCATTGCAACCGAACGATCTGATCTGGCTGTGCTTTGGGGTATCTTCCCCAAGAAGTATATCGTTTTGTACCGTACATGTTGGTTCTCTTTTCGTGAACAACCCCTAACAGTATAGAGAAGGATGGGAGCAATTAGAAGAGATACAGCAAGACCAAGATGGCACTGCCCCACAACAACAAACACACTTGTAATGGACGATCCACATACAAGACATCGGTGGGGTCTCCCCCCAGCCCAGCCACATGAATGAGATACATATACCGAAAGAGCGCGTAATACACAAACGGCACAGTTAGCAACATGGTTTGATGGGGCACCAGCAAGGTCTGGGATTCAATGGCATAGAAGGTGTAAGCAAGGGCGGTTGCGGTTACGATGAAGCGTAAAAGATCATCCAGTAACGGAAGGGTATAGTCTTTGAACGAAGCGCGAATCTTAGTGGCATCATCCCCCAGTTGGATGAACTCCTGCCGACGCTTGCCGATTGCCAAGAATAGCGAGAGAAGCCCCATGCACACATACAAATAAGGGGAGAAGTTGCTCACCGAGATCACCACCACGCCAGCAACCACGCGCAAGATGAAGCCCCCAGAAATGGCGAAGATGTCTAAAATGGCAACAGACTTCAACCGGAAGCTATAGGCAAGGTGTAAGGCGAGATACGCTATCAAGGTATAGCAGAAGGCGGGTTGCAACACCCACGCCCCCACCAACGCCACGCTGGGCAGGATGATCGCCGCGGTGATTGCCATCGACACGGGCAAGCGTCCGGAGGCGATGGGGCGGAATCGCTTCTTGGGATGCAGGCGGTCGCGTTCTACATCCACTACATCATTGATGAGGTAAATGGTGCTGGCGGAAAGGGAAAGCAAGACGAAGCCGATGCAAACCTGTAGCAACGCCGAAGGGTTGAATAATTGTCCGTCGAAAACAATGGCGGCAAAAATGAACATATTCTTTGCCCATTGTTTGGGGCGCATATTCTCAAGGAGTGCAAAGAAGGAAACCATACGCAGAACCGTTTGCCTGTTGAATGTGACACCAAGCCTACACCAATCCGCCCCAAAATCGTAGTGATGATTCTCAGGTTGGTGAGGACGGGGGATGATCTGCCAACTCACACAAAAACTCAATGATGATACCGTGTTCCCTCAAAAGCGAATTATACTCTAGCCAATCGCTATCGCTGGCATTCACAATCGGAGCGGACTCACCCATCTCATGGTGATAGCCAATGGCAAGCGCAACCCATTTCTTATCAGATGGATCAAAGCGTGCCAAGCGTGGATCATCGGGAAAGGTCAGGTAACGCCCATCCGCATCTTGGGTTAACTTCACACGATAGACCCGTTCTAGGGTATATTCGTTATTGAGTAAGTAGGCTAGAAATTGACTGGCGAATCCATTCGATGGATCAGGGTACATATTCTTGCGATATTCTTGAAGCACATGCTTTCCCGTATCCAAGACCACGCGCACCTCTCCTGCCAATACGCGCTTGATGAGGGCGAGGCAAGCACGCTGACAATCGGGCGGACGCTCCTGATCCATTGCCACCAGCGGAACGTTGGTATCAATCAGCTTGCTAGGGGGCATGATTCTGCTCGCGTGCGTTCAAGCCTGCTTCCATCGTTGCCACCATATCGCCGATCATATCCCCGAAGAAATCGCGTGGGTAGTTGTGAACCGCACCAAATGCGTCCACCTCTAACGCGGTTAAACGGGAAGCCCCTTCGTGAAGATCACAGTAGTACAGGGCGACATCGCGGTTAGGGAGGTTTTGTTCGGCAATGCGCCGTTGTAATCGCTTAAGCAAATGTTCGCTGTGGCTTTCAACAATGATTTGTACGTTACGATTGGTTACGACATCTATCAGAACATCCGCTAAACGTGATTGAACGCTAGGATGAAGATGCAATTCAGGTTGTTCTAGGATGATGGTTGATCCTTGTGGGACGTAATAGCACAGCACCAAGACAGGCAGGATTTGGGAAACACCAATCCCTAGATCGGTCAACAACACTTCGGGGCTATCGGCATTGCGTTTGAGGCGGACTTCATAGTTTACGCTCCCTTTGACCAATGGGCGAATCTCGAACGAATCTGCTAGGTCTAGTTCTTTTAGCCACTGGGCAATCCGTTGGTGAAGGGTGACGGTCTTCCGTTCTGTCGTGCCATTGTATACATCTGTGGTCTGGGCGGCTAACAAAGCGGAGATGGTTAGTTCACCCTTGCGATCGACGTTTTCGGGACGCTCTCCCCCCCAAACATACGTTCGTTCGGGATACTCACGCAACGGACCCAAGTAGTGCAGGCGTTGTAACTGTTGCTCAAAGCGCAAGACGACATCCTCAAGGTATTCGGTTTTCTGGTAGTAGCTCATCGCCTCATCCGAAAAACCATAGCACTTGTTGGGTTTAATCCCCATGCTTGGGCGACCTTTTGACCGTTTCGCCTTGTTCCCGTTGATGGTGACATCAAAGCGATACGCTTCGCTGGGATGTGCAGATTTCTCTAGTAGTGCCGAGAAAAGATCAGCATGGCGATATTCGATAGAGCGCACTTGAACTTGTGTTTGGGCAACCTCAATGTGCGTCCTAAACTCAAGTTTATTGAGCGTGAAGGGTGAGTGAACATCAGGAACTTGAATGCTTTCCGATTCCGCAAAGTCCCATTCCAGCCCCATTTGTAAATTCGGTGCGTTGCGATGGGTCATCTCATACGCGGTGCCCAGATTCACATAGTCGCGTGGGCTACCTGTTTTTAGGGGCAAGTTTCGATCTGAAGATTCTGCCGTTTGCTTGAGCAAGAGCAACATGTGCAACAGGCTACTCTTGCCAGAGCTATTCGTTCCAAAGAAGGCGGTGAGTGGCGCAAGGCGAATGTCACCTGTTTGTGCCCATGATTTGAAGTTGGTCATGCTCATCTTGGTCAACATATTCTTTAGCCTTGTCTATTTGGACAATCTCTATTTTAGCATAACACCCCGCCTCACTCCTGCATCCATTGCCAGTGTTGGTGGATGGGCAAGGCGGTTAGCTCGGCAAGCGAGCGGTTCTCTCGGCGGTAGAGGTCTTGCAGGAATTGGCGCGTTTCCGCTTTCATCGGGGGGCGTTTGCCAGCGTTCAACCGTACTAACGCGCGATCCACCTGCGCCATCTGACGGATGAGACGGCTAGAGCGTGAGGGGCGCGGGCGCGAGCTGGCATCCTGTTGATTCGGTAGGGTGGTCTCGATGAGAAAACGGCGCGAGGTGATCGGGCGCAAAAGCCGATTGTACGCCAGTTGCAACTCTACAAAGCGTGGGTAGGTGGTTTTGTTTGACCACGTGGGGATCGCTTGTGTGTCGATGCGCTCGGTCAATCCTAGAAAATCACATAAGCGGTCAACATGCGCCTGCATGTCTTGGATGAACGCCTCAAACAACAGGATGTGAACTTGCTCACGGGGGAAGTAGGACAACCAATGCGCAATCTGTCGTGCATAGAAACCGCGTTGTAACAGCGTGTGCGGTTCATTCATGATCGTATCTTCAAAGGTGTAAATCGCTCGGCGTGATTCCATCAAATGCCCATAATGTGACCACGCCCGTTCAATCGGATCACGCAAGAGGATGATGATTTTGGCGTGGGGGAGGTGTTGGGCAAGGCGTTGGGGGGCAATCTGCGAAGCAAGGTAGGTTGTCGAATCCTCCCCAACCAACTGATCGGGAAGGGCAGTGGCGAAGTGCCCAACGTACCACTGCCAATACTCGGCAAAGCGTGCCTCAAAATCATAGGCGTGCCACTTTTGCCCACGCTTGTTATAGATGAAATAATCGTAGTGTTGTTCAATATCATCCAGATCAAAGAAGAAGATTTCCGACGGTGGGATGAACACGCGCGGATGATGGGCGAGGATGTGATGAAGGCTTGTTGTACCGCTTTTCATTGCCCCCACGATGAGAAAATCGGGGACGTGTTCGCCATTGCGTTGCATGAGTGAGCATCCTTGATTGATTGACTACTGATTAACGAAACGTGGCGGGCGTTGGAGTTTCTGCAGGGTTTTCATCCCAACCGCTCGCGCTCGCTTGAGGGGGTTTTGGCGGTGTCGCGCCCATGTGTGATGGACAGCGTTGAACGTGGTGGCGTGTTCTGGAAAGGTCAACGCGAGTGCCTCCAATTGGGCAAGGTGCAAATCGTGATAGAACGGGCTGGCAATCGTCCCGCGTGAATCATACCGTGACCAATAGCCCATGTCATACCCCTCTAAGCGAGTGACCAACGTTAGCACTGTGCGCTCCAATGCCACTGTATAGCTTGGGCTGGAGTCTACTAGGACGAAATCCACCAAACCATACAGCGCGAAAATCCAACCATTCAGCACGATAGACATTGGTTTTTGTGGGAACTCATCCAAGATTATCTGCTCGCCATTTCCCCAATGGCGTGCTGTCCCTCCGTTTTCCACACCCAGCAACATCAGATCGAGGGCGCGTTGTGCGCTGTCCCGATAGGTTGCTTGCCCTGTACGGTGGTACAAACGCATCAACAGCGATACCGCTTCTCCTTGTGTCATGGCGGAATAGGGAACGAGATAGTCTTGAGGGAAGCGCAACATGAACCACGGCGACCACCCACCCCGTGCGTCTTGGTGTGCCACCAGCCAATCAGCGATGTGTTGCGCCTGCTTCAAATGGTGGAAATCGCCACGTGCTAACCACTGTTCCCAGTGTCCTAAGCCCTTTTGAATCACGGTAGTGGGGATGATAACCCCCTCCCCGCGATCATCACGGTTGAGGGGCATGCCGTCGGGGTCATACTCCCCGTGCCAGAATGCCTTGTGCGCAAGATCATTGTAGTAGCCGTGTAGTTGATTGGGGTGATAGTGCTTGCCTAAAGGTTGGGGCACATGGTAGTAACTTGACCCGCTTAACATTTTGAAGCCACGTCGTATTAAACCGCCATAGGTGCTGAAACGTTGTGTCATAGGTGGGATGCCCCCAATGTACTATCGGTGCGATCACTAGAACGGGTGAGGCTGAAGAACCAATCCGGAAGCGTGGTGTGCCCACGCCAACGCTCAAAGCGTGCGACAGCCCAACGCATGAGCGCGAAGGGAATCCAGCCCATCACGCCAGACACAACTTGGATGAGTTGTTTCTCGCGCTCGGTCAAGATGTGTTCACGCGCGTTCGCGTCACTGCTGAAGCTGGTATTGCGCCTGTGGGGGGTGTGCAACATAGCAGGCTCAAACGTCACCCCCACAAATGCGCACACCTCACGCAAGGTTGCCTCAGTGTGCTGGCGCAATTGCTCATACTGGATGAGGTGGATGCGCTGTGGAGTGGCGCGTTGATAGGCAAGCAGAGTGCGATTGTGGAAGTCCCAGCGGATGGCATTGCGGATGATGAAGAGACGGCGTTGGTTGGCATTGCTGAACGGAGTGCGCCCCAGTTGGGATTGAATGACCTCAACAGCAGAACGTTGAATCCCAATGAACTTGGCATCCGCGTACAGGTGTGCCAGTCGTTCAACCTGCAACGTATGGGGAGGGCTTTTTTCAATCCAGTAATGCGCATGCTGTTCTTCAGCGAAGCGATCCATCACCGCGCGGAAGATTTGAGCGTAGTCCTGCCCATACAAACTGTAGAGGTAGGCGCGGTCAGCTTGGGCAAGGGCGAAGTAATCGCTGGCGCACACCACCTCCACGAACTCCACAAAGTTTGTACGTTGGCGCAAGTCGCCAAACCGCCCCTCAATATGGCGAAAGTATCCGCTCTCGTGGATGCCGTAATGGCGTTCATGTTGTACGCCTGCCAGCTGGCTATGCTGGCATAACAAATTTGCCAGCCACGTTGTGCCACTGCGTTGTACGCCCAAAACGAAAATCGGGATTGCCATAGGGCTACCTCCGATAGGTCATGCGCGATTGAGTGGGGGAGGAGTCTAAGCGGTCATGATCCTCTTTGCCGTGTTCGCCACCCAAATAGCCATACTCAAACAATAGCGGAAAGGTGAGGCTTGTCACCCAGCGTTTTTGTTGGGGGGGCATATCCGTCACCCAGCGATCATCAGGCTTGATGGTGACGGTCTCTTGAAAGCGCATCGGGTTGCCGCTCAGGGTGTGGTTGCCCTCCGTGCGGAAAGACGGCAACCGCAGGAAGTTGATGTTGGCGGTGGGGTCGCCATACAAACGGGTGATCTTGCTCACGGTTTCGATGGGATTGGCGGTGAAGTCTTCATAGCGCACACACAGATAACGCGGATCATCTTGGCGCAATTGACCGAGCGCAAAGTTCTGGATGTTCCAATTCATAGCCGAACGCGCTAAGGATTGTTGGGGCATGTAGGCAACACTGCCCACCACTTCGGGACGGATCTTCTTTTGCATCCATGACCACGCCACCGCGCGACTATCGCGCACTAAGTGGATGGTATACGGGATGATGGAATCAATGCCGTTGACATACACGTTATGGGTGATTGCCTTAGAGGAATCCACGATGACGCTACAATGGGTGAGTTTATAGATGGCGTGATACAAGCGATCATAGGCTTCATGTACGATGGCTAACTTCGCTTGAATGTCAGGGCTAGGGAGCCATCCTTGCAATGAGGGCAAATAGCGCAGGCGGTCAATCCCGCGTTGGGCGGATAGCACCTGCCACACGTTGAAATCTGTCTCGCTCCCGAATGCCTCATGAATGACAGGCTTCCAGAAGGGGCATTCTTTGAAGGGTTGTTTGCTCCCGGTCAGTTGGTTGTCAATGAAGCCCCGTTGCCAAATTTGCTTGAGTTCCCCCACAAAGACCACATCCCCAATGCTGTCCAGTGTTAACCCTAATACCGTGCTGCCACTTCTGCCCGATCCACTGATGATAACCACTTTCGGTTTTGCCATTGCTCTTTTAGTCCCTTACTAACCATCCAATAGGAAATGTATTGATTCCAACATGATGCTGTACCGCGCGATACATCCACACATTTTGTAGAATCATGGTGAACATCGTGCCAAAAGCAGCCCCGTTCAAGCCCCAACGTGGGATGAGCGTCACGTTGAGCAACACGCTCAACAGCGCACACACCCCCACAATCCGCCCGCTCACGCGCTGATGTCCGCTCATGTGGAGCAAAAAGCCAACCGGTCCTAAGGCGGCGTTCACCAATTGCCCGCATAGCAACATCCACAATGCCCACCGTCCCACTCGGTAGGTGGGGTCAAATAACCCTAAGAGCCAGTCCGCGCTCACGAACAAACTCACGAACAAAACCAGCGTCACGCCCAACGAAAGCATGACTGCCGAACGCACCAAGCGCGTGAGGGTGGCAATGTCCCCTAGCTGATAGAGGGGGGCAATTTGTGGGGCAAGCACCGCGTTGGTGGCAGTGAGGGCGAAGGCGCATAAGCTGGCGGTTTTGGTGACGATGAAGTATAAGCCGGCGGTCGTGCTACCCAAAAACCACCCGACTAGAATGGTGTCTCCGCGCACAATGCTGATGTTGAACCCTTGCACCAACAACAACGGCAGGGAAACCGCCATCCACTCTTGCCATTCCCACATTGGCTGCCCCGACAAGGGCGCGGTTTTCTGTTGGATGCGCCATACTTGGGCAACCAACGTCACCACCAAGATGAGCGCGGTGATCGCTAAAACCTCAATGCTGGTGAGCGTTCCCCGTAGCATCACCCAGCCCAAGCACAGGGCAATGCTTGCCACATAGAAGAACACCGTCCCCGGCGCATACGCCATGAACGTGCTGCCTAGTCCGCGCAAAACCTGCACCAAGATATTACGCAATGCCAACAATGGGGTTAGCCCCAGCCCCACCAAGAACGGGACAAGCGCGATGGTGGGGGGCTTCAAGAATATAAACGCGGTGGCGATGCTAACCACCAAAAATAGGCTAGTCAGCATGGTGACGATGCTAGAGAACGAAATCACCCCGCGCAGGTGTGCGCCATCTTCCACCGTGTAATATTGGGGGACGAAGCGCAGTAAGCTAATGGTGAAGCCCAGCCCTGCAAACACCATCAAGAACTGTGCCCAGTTGAACCCATAGGTGAAATCTCCATATTGTGCTGTTCCCATCCACCGCACCAGCAAGTATTGCATCCCATACGCTAGGACGATACCGCTCATTTGCAGGACAAACACCAAGCCCGCCCCTTTGAATAAGACGCTGATCTCGCCCTTGCGTAGCTTTTTGAGAATGGATTGTGCCATTGGCTTTTCGTCCTTCAAACTTGGTTAAATGGGCGAGCATTCCAAACGGAAGCATTGGGTGAACTAGGAACGGTCAAGCAGTGGCTCGCCAGCATGATTGAGATATACAGCATCCATGTAGACTTGTCATGCTCCCACGTCAACAGTGCCACCCCAATCATCCAACTGAACAAATACACCACCAAGAAGTTCCGTTCCATGTGGGGCAGGCGTAAGATTTGCCCAATGAGATTGAACATCATCCCCCCATATAACAACGCCCCAATGATCCCTAGCTCCACTAGAATGGACAGATACAGGCTATGGGCGACGAAGCCGTTATACGTGATGGCAGGATAGGCGGCAAGCCCAATTCCCCAGAATGGATGCACGCTGAACACGCGCAAGCCTTCTTCCCAGAAGACCTCACGCCCGGTTAAGTCGCCTGTGCTAACTTGCGTGGGTGTGGTCAAGATGCGTTCTAATGTGCTGGCAGGAAGCACCGCACTGGCTAGGCTGAATACCACGACTGCCAACAGGGTGACACCGATCATGCTCCCCAGCACCGTGCGAAGGTTGGCGCGTGGGGTGACAACCAAACTGCCCATGATGCCTAACAATGCTACCAATGTCCCCGTGCGTGAACCCGACAACAACACCCCCACCACTGCCAACACGCGGTACACACGCAAGAACCATACCACGCGCCGATCGGTGAAGTGGTGGCTCAAGTACCATGCGATGTTAACGGTCAGCGCGATGGTCAAGGCGTAGCTGTTGGCATTCGCTCCAAAGGCGGTAAAGCGATTCCAACGCCCTAACGCGCCTGTGCCTAAGGTGTAGAAGTCTGCCAAGCGCACCAAGACACTCATCACCGCCACGCTTGCCCCACCCACATACGCCAGCAAAAAGCGGTAGAAACGGCTGGGGGTATCCACCAACTGCCAAGCCAGCATCATCCACAACACCACCTGAATATAGGTTTGTAGGTATTGGAAGGTGCGTGGGGGCAACCAACTCCATAGATAACTGCTCATGCCGTATAGCACATAGAGCAAGACCAACCCATGAAATACGCGCAAGGGGTAAAGGTGACGACGCTCTAATAGGGCAAGCGCGGATAGCCCCAACACCGCCACCCCAATGAAGCGCGATAGGCTATTCTGACCGGCGGTGATGGAGGTTTCAAACGGGATAGAAAACACGAATGCCAAGATCGCCCAATAGGCGAGGCGGTTCATCAAGGGGGGACGGGGAGAATCAAGTTGAATCATGTTTAGTAGGGTTGTCACCTTTCTTGCCACGATTATTGATACTTGTCTTAACCTAGACAATGCTGAAGCTGTAAGAAACTATAAATCTTGCATGCTTGAGGTGGATGAGACCGCCTCCCTCCCATTACACTGATGCCAATGTTGTCAGCTATACACAAGGTCAGTGCCCATGCCCACCCCACCCCGTAAAGTCTTGTATGTTGTTTCGCGCTTTCCCAACGTGAGTACCACCTTCACGGCGCATGAGATGGCGCAGGTTGCCGACTTGGGCATTGCCGTACAGGTGGCAACCGTCTGGAAGGAAAGCGAGGGGCACACCCCCCACGAAGTGGAGAAGCCCTTCCTGTCCAACCGCCTCGCCCTTGACCTCACCCAACCTGCGTTATGGTGGGATGCCTTCCGCGCGGTGCTTCGTCGCCCCAGCGTGTTGGGGGTATTGGTGCGGTTGGTATGGGGGCATCGCGTGTCGTGGATTGCCCTGCTCAAGGTGTTCGCCAATTTGCCCAAAGGGCTGGCGTTGGGATGGTGGGCAAGCCAGCACGGGGTGGATTTGATTCACGCGCACTTCCTCACCTCTCCCACCGCCGTTGCCCTGATTGCCGCCCATGTTGCCACGCTCCCCTACACCACCACCATTCACGCGGTGGACATCTTCGCCACGAGCGCGTCCGCCGTGAACGGGGCGGTGGTCTACAAAGCGGAACGCGCTGCCCTCAACATCGTCATTTCTGACTTCAACCGCCGTTACATGCTCCAGCGTTGGCGTGGGTTGAATGCTCGCCTAGAGGTGCTATACAACGGAATTGACTTGGGGCTATTCCGCTATCGTGTGCATCCCTTTCACATGCCCGTTCGCATTTTGACCAATGGGCGGCTCGCTGAAAAGAAGGGGCATGGCTATCTGATTGAGGCGGTGGGGCAGTTGTTGCAACGTGGCTACGCGGTGACACTGGGGATCATTGGCACGGGGGAGTTAGAAACCGCATTGCGCCAACAGGTGGCAACCTTGCACCTAGATGAGCAGATCACCTTCTTGGGGACGATGCCTCAGCATGGCGTGGTGCAACACATGGAACAGGCAGACATCTTCGCGCTGGCGTGTGTGGTCGCACACAATGGGGATATGGACGGGTTGCCCACCGTCTTGATTGAATCGCTGGCGATGGGCATTCCCACGCTTTCCACCCAGATTTCAGGTATTCCTGAATTGCTCCAAGATGGCATCACGGGGCGATGCGTTGCGCCTAATGATGTCCTTGCTTTGACCGACGCGCTGGCATGGATGATTGACCATCCCGACGCATGCCAAACGATGGCGGAGAATGGGCGAGCATGGGTAGAGGCGCGTTTCGATAAACACACCAACGGGCAGGCATTGGTGGAAAAATGGGCAACGCTTGCCCCCTAGCTCATTCGTGGTGATACAACGCTTCGGCGCGTGGGTCGCCCAACAGGAATAGGTAATCTCCCAAGAGATACAGCGCGTCAGAGCGCAAAATCATGAGCATGCTGTTTTCTGTGCCACTTGCCACCGTATAAACCATTAACCCCTGCGGTTGAAGCCACTCCGCTAAATGTTGAGTGAGCGCGTTCACATCGAGCGCGTCCACTTCTTCCCCCAACGCTTTGCTGTAGAGTTGCCACGTGCTTTCGCCAATGCCATAGCTATAGTCAACATGCTTGCCGTGTGTGCGTGCCGCCCAATGAAACGGAATGGAAATCTGCTGGAACATCCATTCCGTCGCTTCAAACATGCGCGGATAGCCATGCGCATAGTTCCACAAAGACAACGGGACAGCATGGGCTAAGGTGGTTTGGAGCAACAAAGCGGGCAAGCGCAACAAGGCGTTGTCTAGGCTGAACACCCCTTCTTCAATTTGTCCATATAAGTTATCAATTTCATGGGTGACGTTGCTGGCAAAGTCCATCTCACTCATGGGGCGTAAGTAAGTGTGGCTTTCGATGAGGGCGCGATGAAATTCTAGGGCGTGTTCTTGTAATTGAATGAGCATGATGATTCCACCTAATATGCTAACAATGGTTCTCATAGTATAGCACGCACAAGCGCGTATACGGTATAGCACGGGCTTCACGATGGATGGGGGAGTTGTCGCTTTACCGCCCCTTGACGTACTCATTATAATCAAGGTACAAGCTACATTTTTTTTGAGAAGAGGATTCATCATGACACCAGTCTTAAAAGTAGGGTTGATCGGTTGTGGCAATGTGGTCAGCTATGGGCATCGTCCCGCCTTGACCACGCTCCCTGATGTGGAATTGGTGGCGGTGGCAGACATCACCCCCGCCCGTTTAGAGATCGCCAAGCAATGGTTTGGCTTGGCGGATGAAAACCTGTACGCCGATTATCGCGCGGTGTTGGCACGGGCGGATGTTGATGCGGTGGTGGTGACAGTGCCCCAACAGTTCCGCCGTCAAATTGTGTTGGATGCGTTCGCCGCGGGCAAGCACGTCTTGAGCGAAAAGCCGATTGCTGATTCTCCTGCGGTGGCGGATGAATTGTTGCAGGCGGCAGAAGCGGCTGGGCTATGCTTCGGCATGGTACACAATTACCACTTCCTCCCTGAATACCGCCAGATCAAGCAACTGTTGAGCGCGGGCACCATCGGGGAAGTGCGCGTGGCAACCTTGCAATATATGAGCGTGATTGATTATCCCGGCGCAAAAGAATACGCTGCCGATTGGCGACACCAATTGACCGCCGGGGGTGGGGTCTTGATGGACATGATCCACGCGGTTTATCTGTCGGAATGGCTATTAGGGCAGGAGGCGCAACAGGTGCAAGCCTTTGTAGACGCGCCCGAATATGCTCACCGTCAGCCCCAAATTGAAGACTTGGCACTGGTACAAATCGCCTTCCCCAAAGGCTACGCCACCATTCACATGGGATGGGGTGAGGGCGTGGGTGGGGTGGACATCACTGGCTCGGATGGGCATGTGCGCCTGCACTATAAGCAGTATCAAACCAGCGGATTCAACCAACCGATTGAACTGTACAGCGTCGATAAATCTTGGAATCGCACCGATCACGCGCTGGAGAACTTGCCCACCCACACGGATAACATCGCCCGTTCATTCACCCAACTATGGGCGAACTTCGCCGATGCCATTCGTCACGGCACGCCGATGATGGCACCGGCAAGCGCGGGCAAGCGTGCGTTGGAACTTGCGCTAGGGGCATACCTAAGCGGTGTGAGCGGACGCACCATCACGCTTCCGTTGCCCACCGATCATCCCGTCTATCTGAAGGGGTTGTTGGGCATGGCAGAAGCGGACGTGTGGGAACACAGCACCACCAAGCGCGTGGGCATTTTCGGCTTGCGCGGATAACTTCGTATCAAATGGGTGGGGGAGGGCTTCCCTCACCTTTAGCACATTAGGAGATGCACCCCCATGAAAGCTGATTTGACCTACTCCACCTATCTACACCTCGACGATTTGCTCAATGCACAACATCCCCGTTCAGCAGACGGACACGTTGAACATGATGAAATGCTGTTCATCATCATTCACCAAGTCTATGAACTGTGGTTCAAGCAGATGCTCCACGAGATGGATTACATGATGGCGTTGCTCCGCCAACAAGATGCCATCCGCGCGGTTCACACAGTGCGACGCATCTTGACCATCCTCAAAACGGTGGTGACGCAAATTGACGTATTAGAGACCATGACCCCCCTAGAGTTCAATTCGTTTCGGTCATATTTAGAAGCATCTAGTGGGTTTCAGTCGGCACAGTTTCGCCAGTTAGAATTTGTCTTGGGTTACAAACGCCTCGCCATGCTCAAGCATTTCACCCCCGATACCCCCACCTACGCCCAGCTGGAGCAACGCTTTGCGCAACCCACGCTGTGGGACGCTTTCCTGCACTACCTCGCCCAGAAGGGTTACGCCGTGCCAACCGAATTGCTTGAGCGCGATGTCACCGAGATGGTGACAGCACATGAAGGGCTACAGGCGATCTTGATTGAGGTCTATCGTACTGACCCCCAAACCGCGCAATTGTGCGAGCATTGGGTGGACTTGGACGAAGGCTTGCAGGAGTGGCGGTATCGGCACGTTAAGATGGTGGAGCGCACCATCGGCACGAAGATGGGGACGGGTGGCTCGGCAGGGGTGGGGTATTTGCAAACCACGCTCAAGCCGTTCTTCCCCGATTTGTGGATCATCCGCTCCGCGTTTTAACTGACCCCCCTCCCACGTACTGCGCCCTCACCGCGCTTCATTGGTGAGGGGCGGTATGGGGAAATAAAAAATCCTCCACCCCATCGGAATGAAGGATTCCCTCGCAATGCCCTTACGGGTTTGATCTACATTCCTACAAAGTTACGCTAACGTGGGATGTACGAACCGAAACCTTTCTGTCGTAATGCCCTTATGGGTTTGATCTACATTCCTACGGTACGGATGGCGTTTGACATGAACGCATGGAGTAAGTCGTAATGCCCTTACGGGTTTGATCTACATTCCTACGCAGACAAGCG
>JBMOEO010000073.1:0-18981 GCA_049318945.1 Phototrophicaceae bacterium
GAGAATCGGCTTTTTCCCGATTCCCCCTCTAATTTATCACAACTTATCCCAAAAACAAGGCGTTCTAGGTTATAAAATCCAAATTGGCAAGTATGAATTTTATACCAGTTTGGTTAGCTGTGCGCCTAATGAAATGTTTCAATCGTGATCTGGGCAGTGTCAACTAGCTGTTGCGGAGTTAGGTTTCCATCAAGTTTGAGGGTTTGGTCAATGTAGATGGCATGCCACAAATGGAAAACCAGCAACGACCATAGACTCCATAGATGGTATCCGCGTTTGCTCAGATGCTCCTCAACCAACCTTTGTACCGCCAGCGGTTGGAAAATTCCCACTGCTTCTACATAGGCTGGGGCAAGATACGTTTCTAGCAACGGGCGCAAACCCGTCCGCAACCATTCCGAGCTAGGAGGAACGAAGCCCCACTTCGGGCGATTGAGAATGTCAGGCGGAACAAGATCGCGCACGGCATCCTTGAGGACGCGCTTAAAGTCGCGGTTACGGAGTTTGTACATGAGGGGCAAGCGGTACGCCAATTCCACCAAACGATGATCTTCAAAGGGGGCGCGCGCCTCAATGGACATCAGCATGCTCATCTTGTCCACGCGCATATTGCTATCCTCCGCTACCCACCGATTCAAACTGGTGAAGGCGATTCGATCTGCAAAGTGGGGGGTATGGGGTTGATTGAGCAATGGAAGCAAGGAATCACGCACCGTTTGGTAGGCGCGTTCAGACCCATGAGGGCTAGTCAGCAAGGTATCTAGGCTTTCTAGGCTATTGATGCGCATCCATTCAAGATAGCGTAGGACGGGTTCTTCAGCATGGTCAGACTTACGGGCGAGTTTACGCAACTCTTCAGAAGGCAACCGACTGAGCAGGGGATTGACCAGATGGGTGCGGATGGGGCGTGGCACAGCAAGGTAACGGCTCAATTGGTAGTCCGCGCGATAGTGATTGTAGCCGGCGAATAGTTCATCCCCGGCATCTCCCGTTAATAGCACAGGCACGTCATTCACCCGCGCCAATGCTGAAACATACGCCGTTTGTACAATCGCATGTTGCACAATCGGTTCATCCAGTTGAGCAACAAGATAGGGAAAAATCTCCGAAAGGGTGGGATTAGGATTGACCTTGATGAGGTGGTGTTCCGTTTTGAAGTGGCGTGCTGCCAGTTCACCAAAGCGCGTATCCACATTGAACTTATCGTTGTTGCGTGCGTCCCCCTCAAAATCAAAGCCGACAGTGAAGGTGCGAACAGGGGCGGAGGTCGCTTGTGACATCAAGCCAACCACCGCCGTGCTATCCACCCCCCCACTCAAGAACGCACCAATGGGAACATCGCTCATCATGCGCGAGGTGACGGCTTGGGTGAGTGCTTGCCGAACGGCGCGAACGGCATCAACATAGCTCATAGGGGGGGTATCGGTATTCATCTGTGCCTGCCAATAGCGTTGCTTACGCACTCCTTCGGCATTCCAGATGAGCATCTCGGCGGGTGCGAGTTTTTCTATCCCCTCGAACAGGGTGAGGGGTGGGGGGGTATAGCCGACGGTCAATAGATGAAGGAGCGCGGTTTGATTGACCACGCGCGGCACTTGGGGACATTCTAAGAGGGCTTTGATCTCTGAGGCAAACAAGAAGCCTTCGGTGCTGTGGGTATAGTAAACGGGTTTTTCGCCTAGACGGTCGCGTGCTAACAGCAATTGATGGCGCAGGTTATCCCAAATTGCCACGCCGAACATTCCCTCTAAGCGTGCGATGCACTCCACCCCCCATTGTTCATATCCATGCACGATGACTTCGGTATCGGTTTGGGTATAGAAATGATGCCCATGCTGTTCTAGTTCTGCACGCAGTAGACGATGGTTATAGATTTCCCCATTGAATGCAACAATCGTCTGACGATCTTCGCTGAACACGGGTTGCACCCCTGCCGAAAGATCAATGATTGCCAACCGCCCCGCCCCCAACGCCACGCGCCCATCGTGCCATATCCCATAGCCATCCGGTCCACGATGGGCGATGCGCCGTGCCATATCCTCTACTAAAACAGGATTTGCCCCGCGTTCATTCACTTGACCAAAAATGCCACACACGCTTATTGTCCTTCTTCTAAAAAAGGATAGTATAGCCTATGCCATCAACGGTGAGGTGATGTGTGTTTCGCTAGTTGATTTAGTAGGCTCTAAAGGAAGGTGAATGCTCACTTGCGTACCCACATTCTCTTGTGACTGAATCTCTAGCGTGCCCTTATGGCGTTCCACCGCATGGCGCACAATTGCCAAGCCCAAGCCATTCCCCTGAATAGTGCCCACATTTCGGGCGCGGTGAAACGGTTTGAAGAGGTGGGGGTGATCTTTTTCTGGAATGCCAATCCCATAATCGCGCACCACCAAACACACGCTATCCCCCTCATGCGTGAGTGTTACATCCACACAGTCCGCTTTGGGTGAATACTTGATGGCGTTCGATACCAAGTTATTGATGATTTGGGCGAAGAGTTTGGTATCAACCGGAGCAATGAAACCTTTCCCAAAAGATTGAAAGTTAATGTGGTGGCTGGTGGTAGTTGACTGCAAGTTGTCTAAGTTCTGTTGGCATAACTCCAACAGATCAACCGAGATCGGTTCAAACTGTATGGTGTTGGCTTCTGCTTTTCCAATCAGCAAGACATCGCTGAGCATTTGTTCCATGTGCAAAACCTGTTGACGAATGTTATTGAAGTGCCGCAACTTTTGCTTTTCGTTCATGCGTTCAATAGACAATTCCAACATCTCGCTGGATGATAAGATGATGGTGAGGGGAGTGCGGAACTCATGGGAGGCGGTCAAGACGAAGCGCGTTTTCAACTCGCTTAGCTCACGTTCTTTGTTCAAGGAACCGCGCAAATTATCCTCTATGGTTTTATGCTTGGTGACATCGTGCATACTACACACGATGTTATACCCATCTTGGGCGGTCTTATAGGCAACCACGCTCAATTCAACCGTGATCCCGTTGTTGACGATTTGTACTTCGGTGCTTTGGGGCGTGCCCATTTGGGAGATGACCTCCCGAAACATGCTCGCCACATCATCATGATAAGCAGGATCCACCATGAGCGTGAAGGGGTGTCCTAGTAGTTGGTCGGTTGTCAACCCTATCAAATTCACTAGGGCGGGGTTAACGGTTTCGATGATGCCATTCCTAGCGATCAAGGCAATTGCATCAGTCGTGCGATCCAAGATTGCCCCAATCCGATCCTTCTCCGCGTTCAGTTGAACGGTGCGCTCAATCACACGGTTTTCTAGTTCGTTGGAATGCGTCAACACTTGTTCATATAGTTGTAGGTTTTGGATTGCCATCGCCACATGTTCGGCAAAGGCGAACAAGCCGTCCATATCGCGTTGTGGAAACCCGTTTAAGTATGGGCTTTGTAAATCTAAAATACCAATCACGCCCATTTGCGTTTTCAACGGAACGACCAATTCCGATTTGGTGCGCGATTCATTAGGGATATAATGTTCATTCTTCGATACATCCGGGGCATAGATCACGCTCCCCGTGCGTGCCGCCATCACTGCCAATCCCTCCCCATCCAAAAACAACGGAGCAACCGCGTTAACCTGATACGTGCCCGAACGAGCAAAGCGGAGCAACTGGCGTGTATTGAAATCAATCAACATCACCCCACAATCCGCCGTACCAAACACACTTACCACAGAATCCGCAATTTGTTTACACATTGCCGATAGGTCTTCATGGATGGACAAGGGGGTGAATAAGAACTTGGTTTCACGGTTCAGGCTAGAAAGCGCACTAGAATAGCGGTCTAGCGTTTCATATAGTTGGAAGTTTTCTAGCACCAACGCCAACTGATCCATGATGACCAATAACCAATCAATGTGTCCTTGATGAAAAGTGTGAGGCTGTTTACTCACCAGCAACAACAACCCCATCAACTGTTCCCCCTTGTGAATGGGGATTGATAGGTGTGCCCCAATGGGGATTCCATAGAATGATTCGAGCCGTGCAAGTTTGTCTGGATCGGTATCTAAGCCTAGCAACGCCTCCCATGCGGTATTGACCTCGTAGATCAAGCTCAAGGGAAAAGGTTGCCCCAGCAAAGATTGGCGGATGGATGGGGTATACCCCGTGGCGAAGCGCACCTTCGCATCCCCTTCCTCAAATAACACGATCTGGATACCATCATAGGGGATAAGTTCGCTGATGAGGGCTAAGATTTTGGGGGGAATCTCATCTGCGATGAGGGTATGGCTGATAGTACGGGTGATTTTAGCCCCCACCTCTGCACAACGTTTGAGGAAGCCTATGCTCTCTTTTTCGTCCCATTCCTTTAAGATGCCCCTCAAGATGTGGATAAAAACCGTGGCATTCTCCGCGATGCAAAACGGAAAGACCTCATCCACCCCCAAGAAAGCAGGGGATTGAGCAAGCAAGTTTTCGTTACGTGTCAAGAAGAGATAGGGGATGGGCAGGTGTGGCTCGGTGAAAATGTGAGAATCTTCATCCTCAATGATGATGGCAACTTGTAACCGATCATCTTCTGGATAGGGAGCATTGGGCAGAACGACATCTAAATAGTTCGCGGTGAGTTGGACGAACAATTCAGCATAGGCGGGATTAGCAAACAAGAGAACCCGATACTTCTCATAAAGGCGTATAGTTGAGTTTGATAGCGTATGCACGACAACTGATCTTTCTACTTACCTTACTCCACCACTATAACATCATTTCACTAGAATCTGCTAAAGGCATAGCCTCTTTTAACAACTCTGTTGTTTTGGTGAAAGGCATTTCAAAATGGGGCAATTCCATCCAAAATACACCCTAGCACACGGTTTACGTAAAGGTTTGGAATGGCTTCAACAACCCGTATCCTCATCATTGTTCCGGCTCTAAACGAAAGTGGGAGCATCCAGCACGTGATCGCCGACATTCGCCAACATGTTCCAAGCGCGGATGTGGTGGTCATCAATGACGGCTCAAGCGACAACACATCAGAGTTAGCACGTCAAGGGGGGGCGGTGGTGTTGGATATGCCCTATAACGTGGGCATTGGGGCGGCGGTACAAACGGGGTTTCTATACGCGGCACAGCATCAATATGATATTGCCATTCAAACCGACGGGGATGGACAACATCCCCCGTCAGAATTGCCCCACCTAATCGAACAGCTGTTGCAAGGTGGGGCGGATATGGTGATTGGCTCACGCTTTTTAGAAGATCGGGGCTACCAACAAACGCTATCGCGTCGCGTGGGGGGGTGGATTTTAGCGCGGATTCTTTCCGCCAGCACGCGCTCTCGCATCACTGACCCCACATCCGGCTTCCGCGCTTCATCAAAGCGAGCGATTGCCCTGTGTAGCAAACTCTATCCGCATGACTATCCTGAACCAGAGGCGATCATCATTCTGCACCGCGCTGGCTTGACCATTCAAGAGATACCCGTCACGATGAAACAGCGAGACAGCGGACGCTCTTCGATTACGTTCTTCCGTAGTGGGTATTATATGGTGAAGGTGATCCTTGCCATTCTCATTAACCTCTTACGCAGTCAGCGGATTTAGGAGGGGGAGAACGGCGTAGCCAATTCCTTGAGTTCCTTTTGATAGCTATAGACTTTGTTCATCGCCTCTTGTAGGGTAACTTGGCTACGGATTTTGCCATACTCCTCAAGCATACGGCTGACGGTGGTGAGATGGAGCGATTGCGGATAATCTTTTAACAGATTGCCCACGCGCGACAGGGTATCATGCAACACACTAAAAGCATAATCCGCCGTGCCGGGAACGGATTCCACCACTTGGGGCAAAATCTCAATTGCCTTTTCTACATGACCGATTGCCAATTGAGAGGTGAGCAAATCGAAGTATCCCCAGAAGTTATCCACTTGTGCCTGAACTTCAGCATTTGCCAAGCGTTCTACCCGCTGATACATGCGCAACATTTCCTCAATGTTGTTGACTTGTCCAAAGAGATTGGCTAAATTGCCGAATGGATAGGAAGAATGAGGGGTGACAACGGCGGCTTGTTGATAGGCATAAATCGCTTGATCGGTTTGTTGGCGACGGCGATACAATCCCCCCAACGCTCCCCACCAAGATTCCCCATCTTCATCCACTAGCTTAGGGGACATCTGTAGCCCTCGCAACATGTATAGCTCCCCTTGATTGAGCATACGTTCACGCTCAATGCCCGCATCCATCTTTTCGCCCATGCGCCGATAGGTTAAGCCTAGCGTCACAATGGCAGGGGCAAATTCGCTTTCAATTTCTAACGAGCGCAACAACGACGTTTCAGCATCCTGAAGTTGCCCTTGTGCGGCTTGAACATAGCCAATGCGATAGTAGGTAACGGGGTTGTTGCTATCCAGTGCTAACGACCGTTTGTAAGTCTCAATTGCCCCTTGATAGTCAGAGGCTTTATATTGACGCTCGCCAAAACTCAACAGCGAAGAGGCAAGTGTTGCATTGCGTGAGTCGGTTTGTTGCTGTTGTACTGTGGCAACAATGCTATCCGAGAGCTGCTTGAACTCATCGCGTCGCGCTTGTTGGTCAGTTTCAGAACGCTTGCGTATTTCTTCCAGTTCCTTTTCCACTTCTTCGCGGGCTTCGGTCAAGCTGTTTTGTGCAGATAGCAAGCGTTGGAAACCCACCAACCCAAGAATCGCACCGCCCACCGTCACCACAAAGCTGATCGCCTCAAAGATGCCCAGCAAGTTGAAGGCGAGGTCTTGGGCACGCGCCGCCTCTTCTGCGGCAGCAACCGCTTGGTCAAGTGTCAGCTCGGTTTGTAGTGTTAGTTGTTCCATCATCTGGCGCAATTCCTCTGGAGAGATCAGCACAGAATCTTCTTCAAGGGTAGGGCTAGACACCGTTCCCTGTGCAAGCAAGGAGGGCACGCGCCCCAATAGCAACAATACCAACCAAAGCATAACTTGCCAGTTTCGTTGTCGTTTCAGCATCATCTAACTTCCTATATTCATTTAATCTCAAATGCGTGGCGCAAAGCCTTTTGCATTCCATTAGCCCCTTCGGGCGTTCCCACCACTTGAATATTGCCACGCCGAACCACTTCGCGCAGGAGCGTTTGATCGGCTTTGCCGGTGCGTGTGGCACGCGCCAATTCATCAGCAAAGCGTCCGCTTCCTTCTAAAACAATCAAGGGGATGTTCAGTTCATCGGTGGTTGCCATGTAAACTTCGTTGCGCGTGATTTGCCCCCCGTTGATAACGATGCCCAGCGTGTGGGCAACACGGGTAGGTCGTCCTTTGGCACAGGCGATTGCGTTGGCAAGGGTGATAATTAAACGGGATTCCGCCCCAAAGTCGTTACTATCCACAAAGATGAAATGGGAATGACCGGGGCACAAGGGTATCTCGCCGGGTCGGCTGTGCCCTTCATACTTCACCTGTCCGTGTGGTGCAATGCCAATCAGCGGAAAGGTGTAGTTGCCCTTCTTACGCGCCATCGCCATCATCTCAATCACCCCGGATTGTGTCGCTCCGTCAATGACGGTGATATTATGTTCTTGGGCGAAGGGGGCAATCCCTTCCTCAAAGATCAAGCGTGTTCGGTGTTGGTCTTCCTCAGACATATTGGATGCCCCACCTGTAATGAAAATGGCGTTGCTCGGTCTATCAATAAAACGGTGAGCATCCAGTACGTCATTAGGGTCTACATCGGTGGCAACCACCGTTGCAGGCACAGAGGCTCCATCTTCCAGTTGAATGCTGAAGGATGGTTCGCGGTTTGAAAACACTCTACGGAAGATATTCATACAACACCCGCTATCTTTTTGTTTATCCCGAACATCTTGTAAACTTTACATCACTTACGCTCATTGAACCTAATCATATCGTGAAGTGCCATGTCATCACAAACAATTGCTACCCATCTGTTAGATTGGTTTCGCCCTCAAGCACGTGACTTGCCCTGGCGACACAGCCAAAACCCTTACACAGTGTGGCTTTCGGAAGTCATGTTACAACAAACACAGATTGAAACTGTCCTTCCGTATTATACTCACTTTGTCACAAAATATCCTACAGTGCATCTATTGGCGCAAGCACCTCTGGATGATGTCCTCAAAATGTGGGAGGGCTTGGGATATTACAGCCGCGCCCGTCACCTACACCAAACCGCGCAGATCATCTCTAACACCTATGGGGGGAACTTTCCTACCACGCCTGAGCAACTGATGACCCTCCCCGGCATTGGGCGGTATACCGCCAGCGCGATTGCCAGCATTGCCTATGGCTATCCTAGTGCGGTGTTGGACGGAAACGTCATGCGCGTGTTGGCACGCTTAGACGATTTAGCGGAAGACATCACCGATAAAGCAACGCAAGCGCGGTTGTGGGAACGGGCGCAGGCTCTGCTCCCTAGCGATTCACCCGGTGACTACAACCAAGCCATCATGGAATTGGGGCAAAAGGTGTGTCGCCCAGCCACCCCACATTGTGGCGAATGTCCCCTTCAAGCGCACTGCCTCGCCTTCGCACACAACACCCAAGCCATCCGCCCCGTCAAAACCAAGAAGCCCCCCACCCCCCATTACGACGTAGCCGCCGCTATGGTGTGGGATGATGCTGGGCGCGTGCTGATTGCCCAGCGTCCGCTAGAGGGACTGTTGGGGGGGCTATGGGAATTTCCGGGGGGGAAGCAAGAAGCGGGGGAAAGCCTGAGTGAATGTGTGCAACGTGAACTGCGCGAGGAGCTGGCAATTGAGGTGGAGGTGTTGGAATTGTTCACGGTGGTTAAACACGCTTTCACCCATTTCAAGATCACGCTACACGCTTTCACCTGTCGTTATCGACCGAGCGCACATCCCCCACAAAAGCATGGCGTGCAGGATTACGCATGGGTTCATGTGGAGGAATTGGCGCGTTATAGTTTTGGCAAGGCGGATCGCGTGGTGATTGAGGAATTGCACAATCGACGTGGGATGTTGTTATGAAGGATCGCGTGCCCTCTTCACGGTGAGAAGGCACGCGCGTTCTATACGTTTATATCTCGAATTACATCTCAAAAATATCGGAAGAGCTACCTTCGTTCTTGGGCTTGGAGCTACCGATATGCTTAGGCTTTTCGCGCGTGGAAGCACCATAACCATATTGCCCCAACAGGTGGGTTTCTAGTGGAACTTGAAGGGTGATCTGCAAGATACCACCGATGAACGTGCCGGAAAGAATGGTCAAGACCACTGTCAACACGAACACCCATAGCCCATAAGTGAGCGACGCGCTCATGTTTTGGCGGAAGCTCCGCCAAAGTTCCCCATAGCGGAAGAATCCATCTAAGCTGTTGGTTTCGATATAGCGCAATACCCCTTCGTTGGTCATGAAGTATGCCACCGCCAACCCAACAAAGCCCAACGGGGGGATGATGAAGGTGAACAACGCGATGAACCAAATCGGCAATTGTGCCAAGCCTACACGGAAACCCTCACCAACCATCTCCCCTAAGCGATCCCAATCCGGGAGGGGGTATTGCACCCCATCGCGCATATTGCGCAACATGCGGATTTGGTAGCCTTCCAACAAACACAACCAGATAATCATGGGGAAGAACAGCCAGCTGAATACGATACACCCAATTGAAATGAGTGCCCCCACACCGAGTTTACGAATCCATTGGGGATCATCAAAGATGAAGCGCAATGTTTGGGAGAATTGAATGCTAGAAGCCATTTGTGCGTAACCTTTCATCAAAGCGTTATCATTGTCGTTAGCTTCCTATACGCATGAAAATTAGATAGGTTGCATACCCTAATTTGTTCAGCATCGAATTTGTTCTCATTTAATACTTTGTTTTCATTGTTCTTATATTTCCGCTATACTATGAATAACGTGTATCACACTTATAGTTACAGAGGAGTTTCTGACGATGTTCAATCAAAACCGTACCGCGTACTATTCCAGTGCGATTGATTTACAACCGATCATGCGCCAAGTGTATATGTGGATGGGCTTAGGATTATTCCTTTCCGCCATCACCGCCTTCTTGACCGTGAATACTTCTTTGGTGATGTTAGCCATCAACCCAGCTGTAATGATCGTTGCCGTCATTGCAGAGTTTGCCTTGGTAATGGGCATCAGCTTTGGGATGCGTCGCATGTCTGCGAACATGGCGATGGGCTTGTTCATGGTGTATGCCGTGTTGAACGGGTTCACCTTGTCGGTGGTGCTGTTGGCATTCAGCGGGGGCACGGTGGCAATCGCCTTCCTGTCTACCGCCGGCATGTTTGGGGCGATGTCCATCTTCGCCTTGACGGGGAATGTTGATTTAACCCGTATGGGGTCTTACTTGGGGATGGGCTTAATCGGTTTGGTGATTGCCATGTTCCTCAACATCTTCTTCCGCAGTAGCGCGTTTGACTTCTTGATTAGCATTGCGGGCATTGTGTTGTTCACCGGCTTGACCGCCTATGACACCCAACGCATTGCACAAATGGCAAACGAAATGCGCGTACAACAGGGAGATGATGCGATCAAGTTTAGCATCTTTGGTGCGCTCCAGTTGTATCTGGACTTCATCAACTTGTTCTTGTTCATCCTGCGCTTGCTCGGTGGCAGACGCGACTAATCTTGAGGGGGCGCGTTGCGCCCCCTTCTTCTGCAACCGCCACATATAAAGAAGGTCTTATGAATCGTGTTCAAAGTGGATTGCTGTTAATCACGGTGGGGGCGTTGGTCTTCACCGTTGACCGCCTCAGCAAGTTATGGGTGGTCAGCAATTTGGATATGTACGAAAGCGTGATCCCCATTCCTGCGCTTGTCCCCTACTTTCAAATCACCCGTAGCTTTAACACGGGGGCGGCGTTCGGCATTGGAGCGGGAACACCGTTCGCCAGCATGATGTTCTTTATGGTCTCGGTGGGGATCATCTTGTTTTTGCTGGTAAGCTACCCACGCCTAGAAAGCGTGGGCGCACGGGTGGCAACGGCTATGATTATCGGCGGTGCCAGCGGAAATGTGGTGGATCGCCTGTTATATGGGCATGTGGTGGATTGGGTACATGTCTCCATTCCGTCGATGATCGCCAATGTGTCCAACCTTGCCGACCATGCCATTGTGTTGGGGGTGTGCGTGTTGCTGTATTTGAACTGGCGACAGCCCCAACCTGCACCCCAAGACTCCCCCCCCACTCCCACTACTTAACCGCCGTCATGCCCCGTCTAGTGCCATGTCAACCGCTGCCAAAGCGTGTAAGCGTGTGGTATCAAAGACGGGCACCGTGCTATGCTCTTGCTGAATGAGGAGCATGATCTCGGTACAACCCAGAATAATTCCCTGTGCCCCATCCGCCACCAATTGCTCAATCACGCTGATATACCCCAAGCGCGAATCCTCTCGGATTGTTCCCATGACCAATTCCTCATAGATGCAATCATGCACGAGGCTTCGCCCCGCCTCATCAGGAATCCGCACCGATAGCCCAAAGTGGTTACGTAGTCGCCCCGCATAAAAATCACCTTCCATCGTGTAGCGCGTGCCCAACAATCCCACCGTGTCGATGCCTGCCGAACGGATGGCGTGGGCGGTTGGGTCTACAATGTGGATGAAGGGGATGCTCACCCCGTTGAGCATGGGGTCAACCAGCTTGTGCATGGTGTTGGTGGCAAGGATGAAGCATTCCGCCCCTCCACGCTCCAAGCGTAACGCGCCCTGATTGAGTAATTGACCCGCTTCTTCCCATCTGCCTTGATGTTGCAATTGCTCCACATCGTGAAAGTTGAGCGAGTACAACAACACATCAGCCGAATGGAATCCACCGAGTTGGTCACGCACGGATTGGTTGATGATGCGATAGTATTCAGCGGAGGATTCCCAACTCATTCCGCCTAAGATGCCGATGGTTTTCATGATGAGGGTAGCCTTTCTGAGGTTATGCTAGTTTGTGCGAAATACTGTGCCAAGCCACAAGCAATGACGATACTGATGAGTAAGACGGGGACAATCCCAAAAGCGTTCCAAATTCCCACTTGGTCAGCAAGCCCACCTAGCACTTGGGGGAAAACCACGATGGAAAAGCCAACACCAAAGACCACGCGCGAGCTGGCTTTGTCGGCTTGGTTTCCACTGACCTTGATGCCAATCGCTAGGGTGAGCGGGTACAAGTTAGCAGAGCCGATGCCGGCAATGAACAAGCCTGCCACCCGTGCCAGCGGATAAGGCATCAACCAGAAGATACCAAAGCCCACCGCAAAGGTGAAGATCGCCACCCACAGAAACACGCTTGCGCCGTAAGTTTGCACCAAGCGACTGCCCACTACGCGCCCGATAATCATCGCCACGAAGAACAATGACACCAACGAGCTGGCTTGTGTGGCGGGGAAGTTAGCTACATTCTGTAAGAAGTCCGCCCCCCAATAGATCAATGACCATTCTAGCGCGATGGAGAACACCACCACCACCCAATACAGCCAGAAGAGCGTGGGCAACGGTTGAGCAGTGCGCGTTCGTTCAGCAGGTTGAGCAGGCACAGGGAAGGCAACCCCACGAAAAACGATGAATAACCCCACACCAAATAGCACCATCACCCACCACGCAAACCGCCACCCCAAGCCTGCGGTTTGTTCACCAAAGGAGACGATTTGTGGACCCACCGCAGCAAAGATCACCGCGATCACGTTGCTTTCCGTCAAGCCGATGGTGCCGTTTTCGCCGTGATAATCAGCAATGGAACTTTGTAACGTGGTGAGCATCACTGTTCCGACGAAGCCCATCACAAACATTCCTGCGATACTGACCAACGGATGCCACGTGAAGACGATCAACCCCGCCCCGATGCTCATTCCAAATAAGCCACCCCAAAAGCTGCGATAGCGTCCAAAGCGTGAAATCACGCGCTCGCCCACTAAGCCAATCAGCAACATGCCCAAAGCAAAAGCGGTCAAGTGTAGACCGGTGACGGTGTAATTCATGTTGAGTTCATCGCGTAAGAAGGGCACAGTCGGACCCGGTACAGTCTGCAAGTAGGCAAAATAGCCCAAAGATAGGTACATCATCCACGTGAAACGATCACGTACATAAGGGGGACGGTTCATTGTGTTAACGATTCTCTTTCTCTTGGAGGATCATATCGTGCCCCATGATAGCACGCAATCAGGGCTTGTGTATGCTATGGATAAACAGGGCTAACGTGAGATGAATCATTGCGCTATGATGCCCCATTCTATAGGTGGCAAAAATATCTTTTGCCATGAGCATCCATCGAAAGGTATAACATGTATTCAACTTCCAACCGTATGCTAATCGGATTCATCTTGATGATGAGTCTATGGCTGGGCACATCCGCTCTAGCACAAGAGGGACACAATCACACCTCTACTGGGGAGGCTCGCCCTGAACTAGAACAACCTCCTACCATCGCGCTTGATGTAGAAGCCTCCCACGCCATTGGGGCAGTGTATGAGGCATATCCCAGCCCACAACAAGAGGGGGGCGAGGAAGAAGATACACCCCGCTTCATCCCCGACGATTTCCGCTCCACCGCGCCCTCTACCCTACGTGAGGAACGCACAGGGCGCGGTCATGCCGTGCTAGAATTTGCCAATGATTTAAGCCGCGCCTACATTCACTTCCAAGTGAAAAACATCAACCCTGATGAGGTGGTGATGCTTCACCTGCATTGTGGTCGTCCGGGACAACTGGGTCCAATCATCGTTGACTTTAGCTTGATGGGGGATGTTCAAGCGTATCTGGCGGATGGGGTGATGTCCCTAGAAATCACCAATGCCGATTTAGAGGCGGTGGTAGCCAATAGCAAAGGACTCATCGGTGCGTTTACGGGCGGATGCCCCATCATCAGCACGCTTCCCCAAGACAAAGCGGTGACAATCGGAGGCATGAAGTACATCGCTGAACAAGGTGAGTTGTACATCAACTTGCACACTAGCGGACAAGTGTACTTCGGCGACATTCGCGGGGCGTTCAACCGCGTCCGTTGAGAATATACTGTATAATACACGCACGCACCGTTGACCCAAGTTGAAAGGATTCTATAGCGCATGAGAGCATTCCGAACCTTTTGGAGAACCAACTGGATATTGCTGGCGATTGGGCTAGGGTTATCGTTGGTGATCGTCGCGCTCACCAGTTTGACGCGCCTGATTACCAACCGAGTGAACTTGTTTGAGGGGATGATCGCCTATGCTGCCAACGCGGAGGGGGGCTACTATAACCTATACACGTTTGACCTTACCACCCAACAACCGACGCGCTTAACACAATCCGTAGCCAATGACACCCATCCGTCATGGCTCCCCAATGAGTTCATCATTGCCCTGCAAACTGACCGTAGCCAACAGACTCAGGATGTGTATATCGTCTCATCAAATGGCAACACCGCTCCGCTCATCAACTTGGAGGCGTTCAACGAAAGCGATCCGCACTTTGCCTCTGATGGCGTGCAAGTGACGTATGTGGGGGATGAACGCGGACAGGCGGATATTTTCTCCATGAACCGCGACATGACCGCGTTACGCATGGTGGCGGATTCTGGGGGGCAGGATGCTGATCCGTCGTGGTCGCCTGATCGGCAACAGATTGCCTTCACAGGGACGAGCAACGGCATCACGCGCTTGTATGCTGTGACGCTTGCTACGGGAGAGGTGCGTGCATTGACGGATGGGAACGCCATTGACCAACAACCCACATGGTCGCCCAATGGGCAACAGATCGCCTTCTCGTCTAATCGCACCCCTGATGGACGCTTTGCCATCCACATCCTCACGCTCAACAATGGGCAAATCCGCCCATTATTATCCGAAGGCGTGGGCAACGAATATGAGCCGAGTTGGTCTGCTGAAGGGCGCAGGATTGTTTTTAGCTCTGACCGCACTGGCAACCGTGATCTATTCATGGTGGATGTTCGTCGCCGTCAGCTCTATCAATTGACCGCCACCCCCTTTGAGGAGATTCAGCCGGCTTGGCGATGAGCGCATCATTTGCGTGAAGATGTGCGCAAACCGCCCCTTCTCCGCGCGATTGCAAGTATCATCTAAAGAGGTGTGGCTTATCAATAGAGGGAGTGCTTCCGATGCCTTACGATGTTTTCATGAGTTATAGCCGTCAAGATATTTTTGCCAAACAACACTTTCACCAACTCTTTAGCGAGGCGGGATTAGATGTGTGGTTGGATACGGAACGCATTCAGTATGGGGAGGAGTGGCGCAAGAAGATAGAACACGCCGTCGCCAATTCGTTATGCACGGTGTTCTTTTCCTCGCCCGATGCCAACGCCTCCCCTTACGTCCTAGAGGAACTCACCCTAGCCGATGTGCATGGGCGTGCCATCTTCCCCATTTTGCTACGGGGGGATGAATTGCCAATTGGCTTGGGGAAGGTGCAATACCTTGATGCGCGTCATGCCGCCCTCACCGATGAAAAGGTGAAGGCGTTCGTTCACACCGTGCAACACTTCGTTGCTCAACAAAAGAACCACGCCCTTGAAGGGACGGCTGAACCCGACGAAAGCTGGGCTACGGATTCCACCCATTCCACCACAACCACCGAAGGGGAGAATCTGCTGGAGGCACGCCCTATGGCGGTGGGCACGTTGCACGTCTTGGAGCGATTGCTAGAGCGTGCGAAGGGGTTGCTCACCACGCCCCAAGCCGAAGGGCGGGCGGTGTTGTGGTGGTTCAAGCATGATACGCTCTATACCATTGCCAGTGTGGGACGCTACGAAGAGGCAGAATTGCGGACACGCTTTGCGCGTGGGCAGGGCTTTGCGGGGGAAATGTGGCTATCCGAAACGTTGCGCCCTAGTGTGAACTATCCACGCCGTAAAACCGTTGAGCGCATGGTCGCCGAATGGGGCGTGAATCCCCACCAAGTGGAGGTCATTCGACGGGCTGGGGTGGTGGTACATATTCCCATCGCGCGTAAAGGCAAACTGGTGGGCATCCTTGCGCTGGACAATCCCAAGCAAATCACCAATCGCCAATTGGAAGAAGAGGGCATCCTTGAAAGCGCAGAAGAAATCGCCGAGCTAATCGCGCGGTTGGCGTTGCAACGTCCGCTTTCAAGCTATCACACCCACGCCTTGCATACAGTGGTTGAAACCGCTCGCTTGTTGGTGACGGCGGGCTTGTCTGCACGTGCCGCCTTGTATTGGGTGGTATCCCGTCAACAGATTGCCTACCCCATCATCACCGCTGAAGCCACCGAAACCGCATGGACGAAAAACGAAACGCACTTTCGGCGTGGAGAAGGCATCGTCGGGCAGGTGTGGGAAAGCGGATACCTCAAATGGTTGGAGTGGTCTGGCGACCCCGCGCCCTTGATGCAGAAGGCGTGGAACTTGAATGAGGAGCAAGTGGAACTCCTGCACAATACGCGCTCCACATTGGGGGCACCCGTGCGTGATCGCAACGGGCAGGTGGTGGCAGTGCTGGTAGTCGATAGCCCCTCTCCGTTATCCGTCACCCGTTTAGAACATCACACCGTGTTGTTCAATGAATTGGCAACGCTTGCCTCGCGCGTGTTGTTGGGCTACTAAACACCACACATTTATAAGTTGCATGCAACCATTTTGCCTGCAGTGTCGTCTATGGGGTAATGCTATGTAACCCTATGGAGAAACTCATCATGCAAAAATGGATTCGTATGTGTTTGTTGTGGGTGCTATTGGCGATGGGCTTGCCTGCCCTTGCCCAAGATGTCATCCTTCCCACCCAACCCCCCATCATCATTGAACCGCCCATTGGTGGGGGAGGGGTGTTCACCAACCCTGACTGGATGAGCGTAGACTTCCACCGCGTGCAAATCAACATTGCCAACCAAGTTGCCTCCACCCGTGTGGAGATGCAATTCACCAACAACGGGAATGGCTTTGTAGAAGGAACATTCTTGTTCCCCCTCCCACTAGAAGCAACCGTAGATGATCTGGTGATGTTCATTGACGGGCAAGCGATTGAGGCGAAGATTTTACCAGCAGGGGAGGCACGCGACATCTATAACGAAATCGTGCGCCAATACCGTGACCCCGCCCTGTTGGAATATGTCGGCATGAATACCTTGCAGGCAAACGTCTTTCCCATCCCTAGCGGCGAATCGCGCCGTATCGAGATCGCCTATACCCAAGTGCTAACCGCCGAGAACGGGTTAATCAAGGTGACGTATCCGATGGAGTCCAGCGCGACCAAAGGGCGAAGCGTCACCGCGATGAGCGTCTCGGTCAATGTGGAAAGCGCGGATGCCGTCCGCAATATTTATTCCCCCAGCCACGCCATCGCCATCAATCGCACCGACGATCACCGTTTTAGCGTGGGCTTTGAAGCAAGCCAGTACACCCCCGACGGCGACTTCACCCTATATTATGGGCTACAAAATGAGTCCATCAGCGCAAATCTATTGACCTACCGCGAGAGTGCAACCGACCCCGGCTACTTCATGCTGTTGCTTCAACCGCCCCTCACGGTGGAAACGTCCACCGTTTTACCGCGTGATGTCATCATTGTGTTGGATCAGTCCGGCAGTATGGAAGGCGAAAAGTGGGCGCAAGCACAAAAAGCGGTTGTGTATGTGTTGGAGCATTTGAACCCTCAAGATCGCTTCAATGTGGTTGCCTTTAGCACCGGCTGGCGTGTATTCAGCAACCAAGTGGAGGCACAATCGCTTGCCCCTGAGGCGGTGAATTGGGTATGGAGTTTGCAAGCAGGGGGCGGGACAGACATAAACGGGGCACTCCAAACCGCCTTGAGCTATGTGGGAGAACGCCCTGCTACGGTCTTATTCATGACCGACGGCTTGGCAACGGAGGGGGAAATTGACACCAACACCATCCTTGCCAACGTGGAACAATCCGCCACGTCCAACTTGAACGTGTTTACGTTTGGCGTGGGGGATGATGTCGATACGCTCTTGTTGGATAGCTTGAGCGGTCAGTTTAGGGGAGCCTCCTCTTATGTGCGCCCGTATGAAAGCATTGATGAAGAAGTCGCCAGCTTATATGGGAAGGTTTCTGCCCCTGTGCTAACCGATGTCACGTTGGACATGGGGGGCATCCAAACCGATTTTGTCTATCCGAATGGGCAATTGCCGGATCTGTTCGCCGGGGAACAACTCACCATCGTAGGACAATATCGACAAGGGGCAACGCCCATCACCCTAACCTTGCGTGGGCAACTGAACGGCGAAAGCGTGGCGTATGTGTATGAGGACTTGACCTTCCGCGAACGCGCTGGAGGCGAGCCGTTCATCGCTCGCTTGTGGGCAACGCGCCGTATCGGTGAGCTACTCAATCAAATTCGTTTCAATGGCGAGAACCCCGAATTAGTGGAAAGCGTGGTGACGTTGAGCGTGCGTTACGGCATCATCACTCCCTACACCAGTTTCTTGATTGAGGAGGATGATATTCTTTCGCAACAGGGGCGGGCACGCGCCGAAGCATCCTTCAGCCAAGACGCACAAACCCTAAGCAACCAAGTGAGTGGCGCGGTGGCGGTGGAAGCTGCCGATGCGATTGGGGGGATGAATAGCGCATCGGCACCTGCGCCCATGCTCATGCAGTTGGCGACTGCGCCTGCTGGAATGGCACAATCTGAAGTGGATGGAATGTTGAGCATTGCTGAATCCGAAGCCACCCAACAACGCGCCCAACCGTTGCAAACTGTCGGGGAGAAAACCTTCATCCTGCAGAATGGTGTATATGTGGATACCACGTACCAGCCGGATAGCATGACCCCGCGTCAGGTGATCTTCTTGAGTGATGAATACTTTGCCCTGATGGAAGCAGTCCCCGCGCTGTCGGAATACTTCGCGCTGGGCGAAGCGGTCATTGTGGTGGTCGATGGTATCGCCTACGAAGTCACCGCGCAGTAGCGATTGTCAAGCCCCTTACACACCCACGTTAACGTGGGTGAAAAAACAAAATCCCCCACCGTGGCACGGTGGGGGATTCCATTATTCCAGACTGGGAAGATAGGACTCGAACCTATAACCCCCGCATCCAAAGTGCGGTGTTCTGC
>JBMOEO010000074.1:0-18927 GCA_049318945.1 Phototrophicaceae bacterium
TGTACCTTCCCTCACCGACTATTCATCCCTCATTGGGGTAGATTCTGTCACACTAGAATAAAAGTGTGCTGGAGTTTTTAACCATGAAACGTTTCTTGCTTTGGAGTGGCTGGTTACTGTTGTCCCTCCTCCCCTATCGCCCTCTGTTTGCCCAATCCAACGGGCAACTCGCGCTGGTTGGAAATGACACCAACCTCTACTTGTATGACCTCGCCACCTCCGCCCTCACGCCCCTCACCGACGATGCCCAGTTGGGCATCCGTGAATATCGCTTCCCCACTTGGTCAACCGACGGGCAACTTGCTTACTTCGCCAGCGATTCCCAAGCGGAAAACCCGTTCCGTCTAGGGGTGTACATCCGCCAGCCCAATTCAGACACTTCTGTATTGGCATACCAAACCTTAGATGAAGCATACACCTATGCCCATTGGGCACCCGCTGATTGTCCGCTGGGCAATTGCCGTGATCTTGCCCTGCTCTATACCGACATCCCCAGCAGCAGCCTCAAGATGCGATTGCTCCGCTCGCGCGATCAAGGCGCAACCTTTGATCTGATCGAAACAGAAAGCGGCACGCCCTTCTATTGGGATTGGTCATCCGATGGAACACAAATGTTTTGGGCGCGGTTCAATCAAACGTTGCAACTCTATGATGTTGCCAGCGCAAGCATCACCCAAGAATGGGATGAATCACAAGGCTCTCAACGTTCGGTGGATTGGTCGCCTGTTGATAATCGCTTGTTGACCACGCTTGAACACTTCGGCAATGCTTCTGACTTGGTGATCTTGGATGGAGACGAACGAACGTACTTGGCACGTGGGATTGAAGGGCTGATGTCGTATGCGTGGAACGCCACCGCCGAGTATGTCGCCTTCACCGATAATGACTTGGGCGGGCTATACGTAATTGACACCGCCTCCAGCGAAAAAGCCACCTTCGTTGATGAGCGCGTGTTGGCGTTCTTTTGGTCGCCCAATGGCGAACACCTCGCTTATGTCACGTTTGGGGTGGATGACAAAGACACCAACGCCCGCAAAGTTTCCCTCCAAGTTGCCCCTGTCATGACGTGGCACGTCTATCATGTCCTAGAAGACCGCAGTGAAAGCCTTGCCAACTTCTTGCCTAGCTCCGACATGATGTACCTCCTGCCCTACTTTGACCAGTTCGCACACAGTCATAGCCTATGGTCGGCGGATAGTCGCTATCTGGTGTATGGAGAAACCACGCCAAACGGAGACACGATTGTCTCGCTCTTGGATACGCAAGACGCAGGTCGCCCCCCTCAAAAATTATTGGATGGCTCTTTCGGTGTGTTCAGTTGGGACTGACAGGACTAGGATTAAGCGCATTGTTCGTCTCGATAGGTTGATCTATGAATACCCGCGCCACGAAAATTCGCTTAACCAATATTCTATTCGTCTCGCAAAGCATGGTCGTTGGCTCACAAATTGCCATCTTCACCTTGTTGGCGATTCTGGGTGCCCAAATTTGTGGGAGGGAAAGCCTCGCTGGCTTGCCCTCGACCATGCTCACCTTTGCTAAGGCATTCGCCGCGTTACCACTCGGCATCTTGATGGGGCGCGTTGGGCGACGCTTAGGCTTAACCCTCAGCTTCGCCATTGCCACGTTTGGCGCGGTAGTCAGCATCTATGCCATCATCTATAGTATCTTCTGGCTCTTCCTGTTGGGGACTGCCCTGCTAGGGGTTGGGCGAGCAGGTGGCGACCTCAGCCGTTTTGCCGCGGGGGACATGTTCCCAGAAGGCGAACGCGCCCAGATGATCGGGCGGATTGTCTTTGCCGGCACAGTCGGGTCAATCTTGGGTCCGTTCTTGATTGTGCCCGGCGAATGGGTAGCGCAATCTCTGAACGTCACTACGGATGTTGCCCCATGGTTGATCGGCATTGCATTTTACGGTTTGGCGACTGCGCTCACCTTCTTCGCCCTACGTCCCGATCCGCTCACTTTGGCAGAAGTGCCCGCCACCCCAACCGAAGCGTTGCCCACACAAAACCGCACCACGCAACAATTGTTTGCCATCCCCAATATTCAGCTGGCGTTGGTGGCAATGCTCATCTCGCAGACGGTGATGGTGGCAATCATGGTCATGACTCCGCTACACATGGAACATCACAACCACGCCCGCAGTGCCATCTCATTTGTCATCACCGCCCACACGCTGGGGATGTATGGGTTCAGCAGTTTAACCGGCTATCTCATCAAACGCTTCGGGATCATCTTCACCATGGTTATGGGCGGCGTGATTATGCTCATCTCAACTGCCATCACCCCCATTGCCCCCACCATGCCGATCTTGACGGGGGGATTATTCTTGTTGGGGTTGGGGTGGAATATGGGATATATTGCCGGCTCCACCCTGCTTTCTAACACCTTACGCGGAATAGAGCGTAACCGTATGCAAGGAGTGGGCGATTTGATTGTAGGATTGTCGTCAGGATTAGGGAGCTTAGGCGCGGGTCCTGTGTTTGGCATCGGTGGCTTTTGGACGTTGAGCCTGTTGGGTGGGGCGATTACGTTGATCTTCATGTATCTGATCTTCGTCCTCAACATCCACGCCAAACAGGCAGAAGCCACCGCAGTCTTGGCATCTTAACAGTTAGAGGGATGGGTTAAGCGCGTCATAGAGTGCTTGCTTCATGTCAGCAATCGGTGCTTGCTTGCCCGTCCACAACTCAAACGCGAACACCCCTTGATGCACCAACATGGAAAGCCCGTCAAGCGTGGCAAGCCCTAAGCCTTTTGCCTCTTGGAGCAAGCGTGTTTCCACAGGGTTAAAGACGACATCCGTCACCAACATGGACTTAGACGCGCCCGTCAAGTCAACGTCGGGCATGGCATCCCTATGCGGATGAAGCCCGATGGAGGTCGCGTTAATGAAGATGTCCACATCAGGGGGCACGGTATAAGTCTGTTGCCATAGCTCATACGTCACCTGTGCGGGGGTGTGCTGGCGTAAATCATCCACCACGCCCACCACTCGCGCTTCGCTACGGTTGACCAAGTGCAGGCGTTCAACGCCAGCGAGTGCCAATTCAGTAGCAATCGCACGGGCAGCCCCGCCCGCCCCCAGCATCACCACCGCTTTACCGCGTGGATCCATGCCGTAGTCTTGGGTGAGCGCACGCAAGAACCCCTTGCCGTCGGTGTTCTCCCCAATGAGGCGATCCCCATCACGACGTACCGTATTGACCGCGCCGATGATTTTGACCTCTGGAGAGACCTCATCGAGATAGGGGATGACTGCCACCTTGTGGGGAATGGTCAAGTTAAAGCCACGCATCCCGAACGCGCGTGCCCCTGCCACCGCCGCCCTCAAATCAGGAGCGGATACCTCTAACATCAAATATCGCCAGTTCAAGCCCAAAGCGTTGAAGCCCGCCTCTTGCATCACACCAGTTGGATTTTCAGCAATCGGTTGACCAAACGCCCCCACTAATTCTGCTTTGTAATTTTGAGTCATGTCTAAACAAACCACCCTTTCAAGAAATACTTCAGATCTATTTTAACGCGCTATCCAAGCAACTTGAGAGGGATTATTCCCTCCCAAGCCTATCCAGTTCGTCAATTAGCGGTGGCTTTACCAAAAGGTAGCCAGTCCCCTACCTTCACCAGAAGCCACATCACCAATGCCATGACAATCATCACGCCGTAATCTGTGATGGGAATCCAAGTGATCTCATGCACGCGACTGATGCCCACGTTGGAATAGACCAGCAAGACCGCACCGATATACAGCGCATAGAAGACGTTCTTCACTATCGGCTTCAAGCCGAGTCCGTGCATTTGCGTCACAATGAAGATGCCAGCAAACCCAAACATGAACATGGGCCACAAGCGTTGCCCCCCCACCACCGCGACAATCGTTCCATGTGCCAAGACCACAATCTCCTGCACGAACATCCACCACTTGTTGACATGAATACGGGTGAAGAACAATGTCCCTTGTAGCAACAGGAGGAACGTATAGAAGAAGCCCATCAAATGCCCCCCAGTGGTTTCCATCGGGTGATACCAGAACGTATAGATCACCGCCCATGCAAAGTAGTAGCCGTGATACTTACGGGCGAACTGCATCACACGCTTGGGGAAGGGGAGCTTTTGCCCAAAGAATACCCCGCGCCGTTGGTTTTCCATGATGATAATCCAGATCAGCATGACGATGACTGACCATTGCGAGCTGAAGATGGATACATCTTGTGCCAAACCATCATACCAAATATGCGTTTGAAGGAGGTGCAAGAAAACGAAGAACACGGTTGCCGCCAGCGCAATCTGATTGACGCGATGGAGTCCATCCGTATATTTTTTGACGTAGGTTTGCGCATACCAAATGAGTCCCCAAATGGTGAGTTGGTGCGCAAAGTAGAATCCCCATGCAGTGTAACGCCCTGCTAGGGTTTGTTCTGGCAATTGCCAGTAGTACCATGAAGCACCCGCATCGGGTAGGTGGTCGATGGTTGCCAAGCGTGAACCTAGTGCCCACATGAGAACGGTGAACAACAGACTAAACAGCACCCCACCCCACATGGCGAACATATCATGGCGTGACTTTTCTTTGGTGAGCATCATGATGAACTGATAACCTCTTCGATAGTTCTAATAGAAGACGCTATCGTATCCTAGTTTGGTTAACGTCAGATAAGTTTATCGGACAGAACCCAGACTATTCACGTGGGAGGATGAAGCCGAACGTACTCCCCTTGCCAACTTCGCTCTCTACAAACACCTGCCCATTATGTTTGTCGATGATACGCTTGACGATGGACAAGCCTAATCCGTGTCCTTGTGCGCGGATCAAGTCCAAGTCTGTCACCTGCATGAAGAGTTGCGCCTGCTTTTCCGGCGGAATCCCCTCTCCGTAATCGCGCACCCAAAAGCGCACGGTCTTGCTTTCGCCCTCGCTACAGCCAATCTCAATGAGCGGTGGATTGCCCCCATACTTGATGGCGTTGCTGATGTAATTCATCCACACTTCTTCAATCCATGGGGCATATCCGAGTGCGGGAATCCAGCTAGACCTCACCTTAATCTGTGGCTTGTATTCATCAATCAACAAGGTTAAACGCCGAAGCGCAGCACTCACCAAAGGCTCGCTCTCCAGATGAGACAGGTTCACACGCTCTAGCCGTTGCATACTCGAAAGAAGCAATAGCTCATTCACGATGCTGTACGCCTTGTATGCCACCTGCTCCACCTTTTGGATGATCCCTTTACGGTCTGCTTCATCAACATGGTGATAGAAGTCCGCTAGAGAGATGATGGTGGCTAGTGGATTTTTGATGTCATGCGCCACCGTATGCGCATAAGCATTTAACTCGGCGGTGCGTGCCTGCACGCGCTCTTCTAGGCGTTGGTAGTATTCTACTAATAAATGTTCCGCTTCCGCCCGTTCAGAAACATCACGAATGATGAGCAGATAGCCCATTAAGATGCCATTCTCATCACGAATCTTGATGCCGAATTGTTGCGCTGGAAATTCCGTCTGGTCTTTGCGCCGACAGATCACCTCGTACAATCGGGGTTTATACAGGTTGGATTCAACAAATTGCGCAGGGCGCAACCCATCCGAGATCATCTCCGTTTGATACAAAATATCCGTAGAAATCCCCAATAGGTCTTGGTTGTCATATCCAAACAAACGGAAGAAAGCAGCGTTCCATTGTTCCATCACCGCATGGTCAGACAAAATCACCACCGCATCCGTGGTAGCATTCAAGAAGCTGATCTGTTGCAGGTTCGATAACTGAAGTTTTGCCTTCTCTATTCTCAGTTCAGCAACTTGTGCCTCAAGTTCTTTAATGCGCTGCTCTAAACCCATGTCAGACATTTTAGTACCATTCATTTGTGACGGTGATCGTAACTCTAATCTTAACTGACAACCCAAAAAACCAATGTAAAAGTAAAGAAAAAAGCCGATCAATGGATCGGCAAAAGATCAAACAACCCTTATCAGTCACTTAGTGATTGAATGCTATCCATCACATAAGCATAGCGTTCTATTAGGACTTTACAAGATTTGATTCAAGAATAGTTTGGTGCGCTCATGTTGTGGATCAGTGAAGAAGTGTTCAGGCGTGCCAATTTCTACCACGCGCCCACTGTCCATGAATACCACCCGATCCGCCACTTCACGCGCAAAGCCCATCTCATGCGTCACACACATCATGGTCATGCCAGAAAGTGCCAACTCTTTCATTACGTCCAACACTTCTTTAATCATTTCAGGATCAAGCGCGGAAGTCGGTTCATCAAACAGCATGATCTTAGGGTTCATCGCTAACGCACGCGCAATCGCCATCCGTTGTTGTTGCCCCCCGCTCAACTGACCGGGATACTTACGCGCTTGTTCTGGAATCCCCACGCGCTTGAGCAGGCTCATCGCGGTGTCTTCCGCCTCTTTGCGTGGGCGACGGCGCACATAACGCTGTGCGAGGGTGATGTTTTCCAAGACCGTTAAATGTGGGAACAAGTTAAACTGTTGGAACACCATGCCGATCTCACGGCGAATGGTGTTGATATTTGCCACGTCGTTGGTTAGCTCGGTCTTATCGACGATGATCTGCCCTTCTTGATGTTCTTCTAGGCGGTTCACACAGCGAATCAAGGTGGATTTGCCTGACCCCGAAGGACCAATCACCACGACCACTTCGCGCTCACGCACCTTCAAGTTGACATCCTTCAACACGTGAAAATCACCATACCACTTATTAACATTGTTGATTTCAATAATGTAATCCCCCATATCGGTAGGGGTTGATTGCACTGGATTCATTTTACCTTCTCCATACCTTTTTCATAATTTGCCACCCGACTTGGTTAGCGACGCGCTGCTCCCACGCCTGTTTGCTCTAGGCGACGGCTGATTGCAGACATCACGAAGCTGATAATAAAGTACACCAACCCGACGAACAGATACGCTTCGCGTACATACGGGCGATATTGCTGTTGACCGTTCACAATGAAGTCAATGATCCCAAAGAACTCGAACAATCCCACCACTGCTACAAGGGTTGTATCTTTGAACAAGCTCACGAATTGGCTCATGATCGCTGGGATCACCGCTCGCAATGCTTGGGGCATGATGATGAGCGTCATTGTCCATCCGCCCGAAAGCCCCAACGCTTGCGCTGCTTCTGTTTGCCCCTTGGGGATAATCTGCAATCCCCCGCGAATGATCTCCGCCACATACGCCGCCAAGAACAAGGTTAGCCCAACCGACATCCGCACAGCCTGCTCAATATCCGCTGTACCAGAAATGAAGAAGGGTAGAATCAGCTTGGCAAAGAACAAAATGGTGATGAGCGGAACACCACGCACCACTTCAATGAAGATCGTACACGCTACACTGATTGCCCCAAGCTGGGTATTCTGACGACCCAACGCCAGCAATATCCCAATGGGCAACGCCAAGACCAACGCCGTCCCCGTCAAAATCAAGGTGAGCATCAACCCACCCCACAGCGAGCTAGGGACTACTGCCAATTGACTAGAGCCTTCTATCCCCCGAAACACCACCCAACTCACGGGTAGCAACAACAACCAACCCATCAACAAGATGCGACTAGCAAGCTGTTGCACAGGTTTGGCAGTGCGCCAATACAGGAGATTCCCCACGAACCACCCCACGCCTGCCACCAAGACTCCAATAAAAGTGGGCATGGCAATATCTTGGAAGAAGGGGGAAAGTTGAATGGTGAGATAGTCAGAGAAGGTACGTGTGCCTTCATAGCGCAACTCACGTTGAGCGGCTTCACGCACACAGTCCACACTCACCGAACCATCGGCGCAGATGAAGGGGGGCATCTCTCCATATTCGGCAATGCGTTCCGCTTCCACCTTCGCTTGGGTGGTGAAGGTTTCCACCCCATCCAAGATGATCCAAACATACCCCTGTGCATCGGGGTTTGAGGTGCTGGTTTCTAGGGCATACCACCCTTTAGCAGGGAGCGTGACGGTATGCGCCACGTTGAGGGTATCCCCCGTCACCTCTATGGTCTCGATGACCGCTTCGGTAGCATCCACTACGCGGACTTCAAACGCCAAATCAAAGACGCTCAAGTCCAATTGTTGCGCCTGATAAGCGGTACGCAAATCGTTAAAGACCGTGCGTGAGTTTGCTAACCCCGGCTTCGCCTCTAAGAACCCGTTAAAGGGCGCGGTAGGGCTGGCAACCGCATCAAGCGTGAGTTGTTCAAAACTCAAGGTGACGCTATCCCCAGCATCCGCAACAAAGGCATACGGCTCCATCCCTTGCTGGGCAGACACCAGATAGCGAATGGGCGGCGGGGGCAACATCACAGAGAACAACGGGACAAGGAACAGTAGCACCACCACCACCGCCAACCCTAAGAATGCCGAGCGAGCAACGCGCGTCCACAAGCCCATACTCAAGCCACTCAAGGCAACCATCACTAGGGTGATCGCCGTCACGCGCCCTAGTTGGGTTTGGTCATATTGCCCCACCAAGAGCAAGCGCAGGTTATTGTTGATGACCGTCCACTCCGCTTTGAGTAACGACCAAGAGCCAATGCTCCACACAAACCACACCAAGAACGCGCCCAAGAACAGGCTTAACGCTCCGTTCCAGCGAGTGCTAAACAGGTTTTTCAGCAACCACCCCCGTAGCCCGATCGTATAGGCGGGAGGCTTGCGCGAGGGTGGGGCATCTTTGGGCGCGACATAAACCAAGTTTGAGTATTCTGTTTGATTCATGACTCCCCCTAACGTGCTTTCAATTTTAAGGTGCGGTTGAAAATATTCATGAAGAACGAAATGACCAAGCTCAAGCCCAAGTACGTCACCATCAGGACGACGAACATCACCACAGTTTGACCACTTTGATTATTGGCGATGTTGGCAACGGTATACAAATCGGTGAACCCGATCGCAATCCCTAATGAGGAGTTTTTAGCAAGGTTGAGGTATTGATTGGTGAGCGGGGGAACGGCAAGGCGCAAGGCTTGGGGTAAGATGATTTGCAACAGGGTTTGATTGTTCGTCAAGCCCAACGCACGCGACGCTTCGATTTGCCCATGCGGGACGGATTGAATCCCTGCACGGACAATATCAGCAATAAACGCTGAAGTGTACAGGCTTAACCCTAAGAACAGCCCCAGATATTCCCCGGACAGGCTTTGCCCACCGCTAAAATTGAAACGGCTTGCGGTTGGAAATTCAAAGGCTATCGGGTTGCCAGCAGTTGCCCATGCCACCGCATAGCCCACCCCACCCAACAAGATAACCGTCCCCAGCGCGTATTGCAACAGGTTAGACGGGCGACCGCTCTGCTCATTGACGCGCACGCGCCACCAACCGACCAACACCGCCAATGCTAACCCTAACCATAGCGCACCATAAAACCAGTCAGAGCTGGGCGTTTCGATCAAGCGTGGATAGTAGATACCACGCCCACTCAGATACATGACATCAGGAATCAACGCCAATGCTTCATCAGGACGGGAGGGCAACACGCGGATGAAACCACTATAGATGAAGAAGAGTTGCACCAGCAAAGGGGTATTGCGGAAGATTTCCACATAAATTCCAGAGACATTCCGCAACAACCAATTCGGCGTGAGCAACCCCACGCCCAATAGCACCCCCAACAAAGTGGAGGCAACTAAAGACAACCACACCACGCGCAACGTATTTTGAAAGCCGGTGAACAACGCGCGAACGTTTGTGTCTGGAACGAAGATGGGCTGTTGCGCCAACCACTCCCCCACTAGCGGAACGGCTTGTAAGGTGGGTGTCCAGTCCGCACGCGGATCAGGTCCTTCTGAAACTTCCGTGCCATAATCACGCAACAACGCGCGGAAGTTGATCGTCAAACCGCTTGTTCCTAAATTATTCAACAAGTTAATAATTAATAATGCTAAAGCATAAAAGGTGACAACCACGAACATAATCTGGATCATGTCGCGTATCGTATCAAGGTTACGATAAAATGGGATGTGTGTGCGCTGTTGGCGTGTAAACGCATTGAGCGATAAGATCACGGCGAACGGTATGGCAATGATGAGACCGAACCAGATCGCTTCGGCACGGGGGATCGTTTCACCCAATGAAGGCGGACTGAAAACCGTGCGGATTTGCCCCCAGAAAAGCAAGATCATCCCGATGTATCCGAAAGCGACTAGGCGTACCACCGTTGGGTTATTTGCCAAACGCTCTAAGAGCGTGCCTTTAGTGGGGCGTGGGCGACTAGCGGTTAAGTTGGAGGTTGTAACAAAGGTGTCATTGGGCATAAGGAATCAACCAGAGTAGCTTCAAAAAACCCGCCCGCACACAAAGGCACGGGCGAGCAGATTTTCAAATATTGCTTATCTTACTGTAGAAACCTAACGCCAAGCAGGAGCGTAGATCAAACCGCCGTTTGTCCACATCGCATTGAGGGAGCCTTCACGACCAATCCCCAGTGCATCCAAGTTACGGCTATAGATTTCGCCATAGTTGCCCACAGCGTTGATGACGTTAACAGCGAAGTTGTTGCTCAAGCCAATGAAGGAACCAAGGTCGCCTTCTGTACCAGCAAAGCGTGGATCAACTGCTGCGATTTCTTCAACGGTCATGCCTTGTGTATACCCAAATTCTTCTGCGTGGAAGGTTGCATATACTGTCCACTTGATGACATCACCAAATTGTCCATCCCCTTCAATCCACATAGGTCCGAGAGGTTCTTTAGACAAGGTGTCAGGAAGGATGGTATACAAAGAGGGGTTTGCAGAAGCACCGCGCAACGCTGCCAATTGGCTCTTGTCGGAGGTCAATACATCACAGCTACCTGCTTCAAATGCGGTCATGGTATCTGCAGAGGTTTCGAGCGGAACGAGTTCAAAGGTGAAGCCAAGATCGCTCATGGCATCGGTGATGTTCAATTCGGTGGTGGTGCCGGATTGGGTACAAATGCGAGAACCATCTAAGTCATTGATAGAGGTTACGCCCAAGTCAGCAGGAACCATCAACCCTTGACCATCATAGAAAGTTACAGGACCGAACTCACCATCAAGGTCGGTGTCACGGCTAAATGTCCAAGTGGTGTTACGGAACAACACGTCAACTTGTCCAGATTGAAGCGCGGTGAAGCGTTCGTTAGCGGTGAGGGGAACAAATTCGAGGTTATCAGCGGTGACTTCGCCGAAGATAGCGGCAGCCACAGCGCGGCAATAATCTGCATCAAAACCGCTTACTTCGCCAGTATCTGGATCAAGGAAGGAGAAACCAGGGAGGCTACCAGCGATACCGCACACCAACTTACCACGAGCGATAACTTCTGCCAATTTGCCTTCTGGCTCTGCTTGACCAAATGCCAAGCCGTTGACGGAAACAACCAAAGCAACAACTACGATTAGGGTTAACATTACACGATGACGCAATGCCATTACGAAAAATCCTTTCAAACTGTTAGGTTTGTGTTAAAGGTTGACAAGAATTTAATTTTACGACAGTTTGATTTATAACATATTTGCAAATGATATGCAAATTTATATCTGTCACAAGTTTTGTAATCAAGGTTTGTGAGATAGCACTAAAAGGTTTTAACCCTTAACCGAGCCAGCCAGCAACCCGCGAATGAAATACCGCCCTAAAATGATGTACACCAATAACGGGGGCAACGCCGCCACCACCGCGCCCGCCATCGGCAAGTTCCACTTGACCGCCTCCCCTCCTGCCAACTGTGCCAAGCCCACCGTGATGGGTTGTGACGCGGTGCTGGTCATGGTGACGGCAAACAAGAACTCATTCCAGATTTGCGTGAACTGCCAGATGATGACCACCACAAAGCCGGGGATAGAAAGCGGGAAGACAATTTCCCCATACATACGGAAGAAGTCTGCCCCATCAATGGCGGATGCCTCTAACATCTCGTTAGGAATATCCACGTAAAAATTACGGAAGATGAGCGTGGTGATCGGCAACCCGTACACGGTATGAATCAGGATTAGCCCAGCCAACCCACCGTATAAATCAATGTCACGCATGAATTCAAACAGCGGAATCAAAATCGCCTGATACGGAATGAACATCCCGAAGAGCATCAATGGGAACAAAATACGCTGACCGGGCACGCGCCACTTGGCGAACACATAACCGTTCACTGACCCCAGCATGGAAGAAAGCAAGGTTGCCACCACCACCAAGATCGCGCTATTACGAATACGAGGAGCAAACTCTTCCAACACTTCTAGGTAGCTTTGCCAATAAAACGTCTCTGGCAAATTCCACGAGGTCGCTAGGTTGATCGTCTCCGGATGCTTGAAGCTGGTGATGAGTACCATATAGACGGGGGTCAAAAAGATGACCGCCAGCAGAATTAAGATTACATACAGGACTACTTGCGCGGTAGTCCGTCGCCATGCAGATTCAGTCATAGGTTCTATCATGGTGTCCCCCTTATTTCTCATCTCGAAGTTGTGTCCATAGGTACGGCACGATAATGACCGCCACCAAAGACAACATAATCATAGCGATGGCACTGGCTTTTGAGAAAGAGTTTTCACGGAAGCCTTCGGTATAGACCAAGATGCCGGGCACAATGGTTTGTGCGTTGTCGGGTCCTGCCATAGCAAACACGAGATCAAAGATTTTGAGCGAGATATGCCCCAAGACGATCATCGCGCTCAGGATGATGGGATTCAATTGTGGCAAGACGACATAGCGATAAACGCCAAGCGTGCTACACCCATCCACTCGCGCCGCCTCGCGCATTTCTTCTGGCACGCCACGAATACCTGCCAAGAACATCGCCATGGTATAACCGCTCATCTGCCACACCGCAGCGATAATCACGCCAATCAGCGCGGCGTTAAATCCTTTGGGAGCAATGGACGGTTCGGCTTCGGGCGTATCCAGTGGCAACCAGATGTATTCCCACCACCCTGCTAACCAAACGGTCAACAGCACCACAGCCGCGACGATCACATAAATCAGGGGGCGACGCTTGCCACTCAAAGCGTAGTTCACCGCCAGAAAAGCCAAGATGGCTAACCCTGCATAAGTCAACAGCGTTGGGACTTGTGCCCACTCAAAGCCTAGCCACGTTTGACGACTACTCATCCACTGGAAGGTGATTGGTTCTAAGCCGATGAAGGACGGGAGGATATTGATGCCCCCACCCGGCTGTAGCATCCACCGCCAAATGGTGCCCGTCACCACAAATGAAAGCGACATTGGGAACAAGAACACCGTGCGGAAGAAAGCCTCCCCCACGATTTTTTGATCGAGCAACAGGGCGAGGAATAACCCCACCAACACACAGCCACCCACAAAAAATAGGGTGAAGAAGAACGTATTGATGAGCGAGTTGCGGAAGGAGAACTCCAACAAGTCGGTCATGATCGCGCTATAGTTTGCCCCACCCACATAGGACTTAACCACATCCACAGACAAAGGCGGGTTAGCAATGGGATTGGTTCCCCAATCTTGCAAAGACGTATTGATTGCTTGAAGGATGAACCCATAAACAAAAATGCCAATCAAGGCAATTGATGGCATTAACATTAGAAAAGCAACAAAGCGATCACGCTGACTATACATGTGACGCACCCTTTCGCACTCAATAAATTAGATGGAGAAGCCCCGATGAGCGGTTGCTCATCGGGGAACATATCTAGCGAGGAAGCTAGAGGGAAATTACATGGAATGTCCGCAAGCACCGGATTGCAAGCAGATGGCAGCCAATGCGTTTGCAGCAGCTTCTGCGCTACCAGAGGAGAGGTAGATTTCCATGACTTGGTTGAAGTCACCCATGAAGCGTTCGTTAGCGGCAGCACCGTGAACGAGGCTACCAACGAGGGTATTGCTAGACCAGTCTGCAGCAGCAGATTGCAAGTAAGCGTTGTAGAGGTCAGGAGCAGCAGCTACCGCGTTAACGTTAGCTGGGATAGAACCCTTGAGGGGGTTGAAAGCGTTTTGACCTTCAACAGAACCGAGCAAGCTCAACCATGCGAGGGTGTTGGCTTGGTTAGCAGCATCAACGGGCAAGCCGAAGCTGTCGCTCAACCACATGAACGTTCCTACTGCGCCGGGGGTGGGAGCATAGCCAAAGCCTACGCCGGGTTCCAAGCCGAGGGTGGTGGTCATGTAACCAGCAGCCCAGTCGCCCATGATGTTGAAGGCAGCTTCACCAGCAATAACCTTGTCAATTGCTTGTTGCCAAGACAAACCAGCAGCATCTTCAGCGAGGTTACTGCAAGCAAGAACTTGTCCGAAGGTTTCAAAGACTTGTACCATCTCTGCGCCAGCAGGATCGGTTTCGCCAGACCAAATGCCGTTCCAGCCTTCTGCACCCAATACACCGAGTGCAACGCTTTCCCACAAGTGGTTAACAGTCCATGCTTCGCCCACAACGAGAGGGGTGATGCCAGCTTCTTGAATAGCAGGGCATGCAGCAAGGAATTCATCAATGGTGGTGGGGACAGCAATGCCGAGTGATTCGATGGTAGCAGGGTTGTACCACATGACGTTAGAACGGTGAATGTTCACCGGAACGCTGTAGATGCCACCTTCATAGGTCAACAGGTCAAGCAAGTCTGCGGGGAAGGCTTCCATCAATCCTTGTTCTTCGTACAAGGAGGTCAAGTCTGCCATGCGTCCTGCAACTACCCAAGTGCCGGTCAATTCTTCACCAGCGTGAACTTGGAAGCTATCGGGAGCGTCGCCACCGAGCATGCGGGTCTTGAGGACGGCACGAGCGTTTACGCCTGAACCGCCGGTAACGGTTGCGTTGACAACTTCAACGTTGGGGTGTTGTTCATTGAAAAGGGTGATGAGTGCTTCCAAAGCGGGACCTTCATCACCAGCCCACCAAGAGAAGATTTCCAATTCACCAGACAAGTCGTCTTGAGCGAAGCCGGCACTGACAGCGGTCAATGCAAGTACCAATACCAAAAGGAGTGCGAGTGTCTTTTTCATTTAAGCGGATCTCCGTAAATGATGTAAGTAAACCAGAACAGCACAAAATCGTGCAGTACGTATCTTATCTTGGTGATGCCAATCTATCAATATGGTTCTAACAACGTTAGTAAAACATTAATGCACTGGATCTACCTCGACGGCAAAGCGCACCGCATCCTCCCCTGTTTGCGTGTACAAGCGTTCGCCTGTCTCAAAGTTGTATAGCCCCACCCATAGCTCCACCCCCCCTGCTGTGTTGGCTAGGGGCAAGATGACCTCACTACCGATGAATTGTTCGGTATGGTCTGTCCATGTTTTGGTGAGGCGTTGTGCATCTGCAGGCGTGCCATCGAATTGTGCGAGGAGGGTATGGGGTGCATCTGCGGAAACCAGATGAACAAACATCGAATAGTTTTGTGTGGGCGGTTGGACTGCTCGCCAATACGGGCGAAAGCGCACCTCTTCACCAACGCTCAAATCATACCCAATCATGGCGATCTGTTCTCCAAACAGGGCATCATGTGTGTGTTGAGGGGGGATCATCCGATACACATAGACTGTCCTGTTGTCGGCAATCTGTTCGGATAGCGTTTTCAACGGGAACAACCCATCAATGAAGGTGCGAGTGTCTTCATCGGCATACACTTCCATCAAGTCTTCAGCATCAAATGCCAAGTATGCCACCCCTTGCGCAAAGACTGCTTGCGGATTAAGCAGGTGCGGTTGGTCATCGTAGACCCAATCAAACGCCTTCTGTCCGTTGTAGCCACTGTAAGGGCGATTCCACGTGTGATATAGCTCGGACTCACTGGGAAACATCACCTTTCCTTCCACAGGCAGGGTGGCATCCGCCCACGTCCATAAGGCTTCATTCGCGGTGATGAGGGCAAAGCGTTGAGCGCGTTGCAGGGTGTCGCTAAGGTGTGGGAGGCTTATTGCCACGCTCAAGGTCAAGCACGCCCCCAGCATGAGACCGCGTTGCCGCCTGTTGCGACGTGGTATGATGACCGCCCAATGTGCCAACAAGGTCGCCAGCACCAACACAATCACCAATGAAGAGGGAAACATGTAGCGAATCCGCGCATAGCCTCCACGTTCGGGGTTGGCATAAACCACGCTGGAGGTCAACAGGGTATTGCCGACTATATAAGGAAGGAACATCACCAACCATGCTGGAGTGAGGCTAGGTTTTGCCTGCCGACGCACCCACACCCATGCCACTATACCAAGCGTCAACATCCCCCCTGCCACAGTCAACCCCAATACATACTGTGGGGCAACCAGCGCGTTGGTGAACAAGCGATCAAGATTGAGCATGTTACTCAGTCCCTGCTCTCGAAATCCAGCCGCCTCTTTGTTTTCTAAGCCAAGCGCACCGTAACCAAAAATCAAATACGCCGCGCTCATCAAGGGGATTGCCCCCACACCCAGCAACCATCCCCACCATAGGCGAATACCCTGCTCACGGATGAGCCAGATCATGGCGCACAAAGGCAACCACAGCGTAAAAACGAGCGAATACTTCAGGTAGATTGCGACAATACAGCCGATCAAACTGAGCGACAACCACAAAACTTGCTTACGTCGCACGGTCATCACCGCCCCAAAGATGGCGAGTGCGCATGCAGGATAGATCAACGAATCGGGTATTGCCAAGTTTCCAACGTCGATAACATGTGCCGAGACCGCCCACGGCAGGGCGACAAACCACCCTGCTACCGCCTGCCCAGCTCGCCCCAGCGGTTGTGCCAGCACCCACCCTGACGCATACAACAGGGCGACGGTTAGCACACCCGCTCCCACCGAAAGCCAGCGCATCCGTTGAATATGCTCGCTGACAAAGACAAACCGCCCTGCCCAGTGTTCAGTAAGTTGTTGCTCCAAACCACTCAACCACGGATACAGGGGGGGATAGCCTGCCAGCCACTCCCCTTGAAAGTGTGCGCCATACTCGGTGAACATGGGGGCATCTTCCCCACGCATATATAAGGAAAGCAAAAACATATTGCTCTCGTCCCCATAATCCAGCGTGGGCAGAAATCGGTCTACTGTCAGCAGGCGCAAGCACAACGCAACCGCCACCAACACCACCAAAGGCAATCCAAACCATATATATAACCACACACGAGAAGAGGGGGGCATGGGTTCATCCATTCGCACGCATAACATGAGAGGCATTCTCTACAGCTTAGGGGGCACTGTCAAGCATGTAGCTACCCGACCCCACAGTCATACAGGGGTCGGGATAATCGCGTGAAGCACACAGAATCAGTCTTCGTCAATCTCACCATCAATGATGGCATACACTTTATCGAGCAAGTCTTCAGCGGTCTCTAACGATTCTAAGGCGGTTTCATCATCCACACGCATTAAGCTACTCGCGCTTTCCAACAATGCTTGCGACGCTTCAATCAAAAGTTTGGCAACATCTTGATATTCATGAGGCACAATCAAATCATCTAGCACCTTGTTTGCCTGCTGTGCCTGACCAGTAGCCTGTTGCAAGATACGGATCACTTCTGCTGATGTATTCATGTTTACCTTCTAGCGTCTTTCAATGGTGGCAATAATTGGCTCTGTGGGCTTGAGTACACCAACCGACTTCAATCCGATTTCGTGCGTGTTTTGGATGCGAATACGGAACGCTTGGCTGATGATAGCGATCAAGATTGAGCCTTCCATCAGCGCGAAGTGATTGCCAATGCAAATGCGCGGACCCGCTCCGAATGGATAGTACGCATAGCGTGGGCGTTCGTTCGCCACTTCGGGGAGGAAGTGATCGGGGTAGAACTCATTGGGGCGTTCCCAATAATCAGGGTGGCGATGCGTTCCAAATGGATAGATCAAAACCATCGAGCCTTTGGGGATGGTATAGCCTGCGATAACATCTTCCTCGATAACATCACGAGCGGTAATGAAAACTGGAGACCGCAGGCGCAAGGTCTCGTCCATGAGCATGCGCGTATATTTCAAGCTGGACAAATCCTCAAGCGTGGGTTGCTTGCCCCCCAGCACACTCGCCAATTCTGCATGAAGTTTTTGCTCATAGTCGGGGTTTTGTGCCAAGAAGTAGTACAACCAAGTCAGCATGCTGGCGGTGGTTTCATGACCGGCGAAGAAGGTAATCAACACTTCATCACGCAATTGTTCATCGGTCATCATCTCCCCCGTCTCTTCATCCTTCGCGCTCATCAACATGGAAAGCAGATCGTTGCCTAGCCCTTCTTTGCGGCGCGTTTGAATGATGCCCATGATGTAGGAGTCGATATGTTCTTTAGCCTGCTTCACACGGACATTGCGGGGCGTGGGGACAAAGAGGGGGACATCAAAGATTGAACTGGAGGTCTTAGAGACGTATTCCAACAGTTCGATCAGGGCATGACCGGCTTCGGCAAAATCATCGGAAATATCAACGCCAAACATCGAGCGCGAGATAATGCTCATGGTGACTTCAAGCATGGCTAGGTTCAAGTCAAACGGTTTGCCATCGGCATATTTCTGATGCCACTTCACCATGAGTTGCTCGCCCGCATCCACCATAATATCCGCAAACTGACGAATCCCATTGGGGGTATAGGTCGGTTGCATTAGCTTACGCTGTCTGCGCCATAGGGTATCCCCTTCAGCGGGGAGCAAGCCATTCCCCAAGATCGCACGGAGTTTGGCGTGACTGACGAGCTTCATATAGTTATCAGCATTCTTGACCATCACATGCTGAATATCATCTGGACGCACCAGCATGAACTGATGCAACGGACCCGCCATCATGTGGGAAATGTCCCCATACTCTTTCCAAACATTGTAATAAAACTCAACCATGCCCTGCTTAGAAATCTCGGAAACCACCCCAAAGATGGGCATGCCCTTCGGTCCCGCTGGGAACTGTTCTTTCTGATTCTCAACCATACTCACTCGCCCTACTATAAATCTTTCACAACGATTGATTTTACAAGACAGTTTGTCAATAAAGAAATATTATCCTCATTTTCTAAACAACCAACACAACCCAAG
>JBMOEO010000075.1:0-18927 GCA_049318945.1 Phototrophicaceae bacterium
CACAAAGCACCCACTTTCAAGAATTTCTCCAGATGGAGGGCGTGCTCATCACGCGCGATGCCAACGCATGGATCGACGATGTGCGCCGACTCATTGAGCGCAGCAACGACAGCGAGGCGGGCAAACACCTCAAAGAGGCAAGCAAGCGGTTTGTCCATCATTCCCAGACAGATACCTACGCGCAACGCTTATGGCACGTCATGGAGGGCATGATGCGTGACCATCGTGTGGAGTATGATGCAGTATCTTTTCAGCAGTTGCGGATGGTCAATCAGCTTAAGCAAGGGTGGGGTAGCCCACGCCTGCGCCCCGTGCGCCAGTTGCTGAGGAGGGTACAACGGCGCGTGCCCATCTTGAAAAACCGCGTTGCCCTCCATCTCATTGATGTCTAAGGGAAACGTGCCCTCCCTCATCACGATGCCCTCATCCCAACCTTCTCCCGTCGGCGAAGCCGAACAGGGGCAAGGGGTTAAAGGATGGGGGCACGACGTGGCAAGCGGATTGAAGGCGGTTGCGTCAGGGCTTCCTTAGAAGCGTACATTCCCGTTTGCGTTGGCTGTTCCGCCGGGCAATTTGTTCAAGAAGTCTTCGTTGCTCTCGGTTTGGCGGAACTCATTGATGAAGCGTTCATAGGCTCCAGCCGTGCCCAAATCATCATCCTCGCTCAAATGTCCTAGCATGCGTCGCATGGTGTGAACCCGTTGTAGTTCGTCTGGGCTTAACAGCAACTCTTCTTTACGGGTGGAGGATTGCTCAATGTCAAAGGCAGGGAAGATGCGTCGTTCTTGGAGTTTACGGCTGAGGTGAAGTTCCATGTTGCCCGTGCCCTTAAACTCTTCGTAGATGACATCATCCATCTTGCTACCCGTGTTGACCAAGCAGGTTGCCACAATGCTTAAACTGCCCCCTTCTTCAATATTACGGGCAGAGCCAAACAACCGCTTGGGTGGGTGAATGGCGGCAGGGTCTAACCCACCGGAGAGCGTGCGCCCACTGGAGGGCACCACCAAGTTATAGGCACGTGCCAAACGGGTGATGCTATCCAGCATCAACACCACATCGCGCTTGACCTCTACCAACCGCTTCGCCCGCATCAGTGCCATTTCTGCCACGCGCACGTGATGAATCACGGGGTCATCAAAGGTGGACGCGATCACTTCCGCTTCTACCGAGCGGTCAATATCCGTCACTTCTTCTGGACGTTCGCCCACCAAGCAGATCATCAAATGCACTTCAGGATAGTTCTTGCTGATGGCGTTGGCAATTTCTTTGAGGACGGTAGTTTTACCTGCCTTCGGTGGGGAAACAATCAACCCACGCTGTCCTTTCCCGATTGGGGCGATCAAGTTGAGTAAACGAGTAGACAGCGTGCGCGAGTCGGTTTCAAGGTTAAAGCGTTCTTGAGGGAAGATGGGGGTGAGTTCTTCAAAGACGGGGCGGTTTTTAGAATCTTCGGGATTCATCCCGTTGAGTGCTTCAACACGCAAAAGCCCATAGTATTTTTCAGAATCTTTTGGCGCACGCACCTGCCCAATGACCATATCTCCTGTGCGCATGTTGAAGCGTTTGATCTGTGTTTGGCTAACGTAAATATCATCGGGACCGTGGGTGAAGCCAGAGGTACGCAAGAAACCCATCCCATCATCTACAATGTCTAGGATTCCACCACGCAATTTTAGACCGCGTTTTTCGGCATTGTTTTTGAGTAGGGCAAGGATTAGGTCTTGCTTCTTGAGGCGACTGAAGCCAACAACACTGTTGTCGCGGGCAATCTTGCGGAGTTCTTCAAGCGTTTTCTTTTCTAACTGCGCGATATCCATGTATGTATTCTCCGAGAACGCCATGTTCTCTTGTTTGAAACGTTGTAGATAGATCAACAGATTGGTGGTATCCAAACAGCATGAGGGTTACTTCAACTTTACGTGGCGTGCTACCACCTTCAGCATGTTTCTTTGGGTGGATAAGGGATAGCCAATCTGATGAATTTTATTGGTAGGGATAATTCAATAGTGCAAGGAGCTAAACAACTATGCAAGAGCATAACATAACTTGCCACAACATGCAAATATCAGTTCTGTTTGTTTCACAAAACCTGTTGGCGGTGCAACATACGCGATAGATGGGGGTTTATCACCATAAGTAGGCAATCTTTAGATGAGGTAAATATGACTGAATTGCAACACCTTTTTAATAATAATCGTGCGTGGGCAACCCACATGACCGAGCAAGACCCTCATTTTTTTGAGACCTTGGCGGCGCAACAAACCCCCCAATATCTGTGGATTGGGTGTGCAGATAGCCGCGTGCCCGCCAATGAGATCATCGGGTTGTTGCCGGGGCAGGTTTTCGTACAGCGCAACGTTGCCAACTTGGTCATTCACACCGACTTGAATTGTTTGTCAGTGATTCAGTATGCGGTGGAGGTGCTGAAGGTTCAGCATATCATCGTGTGTGGGCATTATGGTTGTGGGGGAGTGCGTGCTTCCATGCAAAATCAACAGTTCGGCTTGATCGACAATTGGTTACGCCACATCAAAGACATCATTGATAAACATCACCACGAACTAAACAGCTTGCCAGAGCCAGAACGTTTTGATCGCTTGTGTGAATTAAACGTGAAGGCACAGGTGCAAAATGTGTGCTACACCAGCATTGTACAAGGGGCATGGCGTAGGGGGCAAACGCTCACCGTGCATGGTTGGATTTATGGATTGACCAACGGGCATCTCAAAGATTTGGGCGTGAGCGCGAAAGGCGTTGATGATGTGGACGCACTCTATCATTTGACCCCCTAACCATTCTATGCTACTATAATGGGCATTCGTGCAGAATGCCCATACTTTCCTAGTTGACTTTTCACAAAATAACTCAAGGTTGTTTAAGTAAAGTTTAAGCTATTTAACCATCTAAACAATTGCCTTCTGTTATTCCTTTATTGTACTATAACCAAGTGGTATTTCATTTTATTAATTCATAAGGATTTCGGGGTTATGAACAACCATTCACCCCTTTCACCACAACTTACCCCCACCTTCTACTTCATAGGGGTGAGTACATTGCAATCTTCCATCATGGGTGTATTCCCACGTTGGGCAACCATGCTTGGGCTAGATGCTCAAATTGTCGGATACGACGCGCCGTTGGGTGCGCCCCCTTCCACCTACCGTGCCATCGTCGAACACATCAAGCATGACCCCCACGTGCGTGGGGCATTGGTGACAACGCACAAGATCGACCTGTTGAATGCCACGCGCGATCTATTTGACCAACTCGACCCGTATGCTCAACAATGCGGAGAAGTCTCGTGCATTGCCAAGCGCGGGAATGAGTTGTGGGGGTTTGCCAAAGACCCCATTTCATCGGCTTTGTCATGGGCGCACTTCGTCCCTCCAACGTATCGCCCAACCGTTTTGTGTTTGGGAGCAGGGGGGGCAGCAATGGCGATCAGCCTTGCCACCGCCACGTTGCCGTTAGCGCATCGCCCTTCACGCTTCATCGTGGTGGACATCAACCTTGCCCGCCTAGACCACCTGCGCGAGGTGCATCACATGTTACAAACGGATACACAATTTGAGTACGTCTTGAACGCGGACGCACTGACTAACGATGCGTTGATCCACACCCTCCCCGAACGCGCCGTCATCATCAACGCTACGGGAATGGGCAAAGACCGTCCCGGCTCTCCTGTGACGCACGCGGTGCAATTCCCACACGGGGGGATCATCTGGGAACTAAACTATCGCGGTGAGCGTCTGTTCTTACAGCAGGCACGCCAACAGGAGGACAGTCGTCAGTTGATTGTGGAAGATGGATGGGTGTATTTTTTACATGGATGGACACAAGTTATTGCCGAAGTTTTTCAGCTTGAATTGACCGCAGATCGTATGGAGCAGTTCGATAGCATTGCTTCTGCGCTTCGCCCACATTAAAAAGTAAATCTTGAGGAAATGAACCTATGCCTACTCCGATCATGATGCCCAAAGCGGGTAACTCGGTAGAAAGTTGTGTCATTCTCAAATGGCACAAACAAACGGGGGATTCCATACAAACTGGCGAAGTTGTGCTTGATGTGGAAACCGATAAAGCAGTTGTCCAGATTGAGTCGCCCACTGATGGAACGTTGCTCTCACAATTCTTCGCGGTGGGTCAAGAGGTGGCGGTGCTAACCTGCATTGGCGTGATTGGGGAAATGGGAGAAGACGCTGAGCCATTCCGTCCGTCCTCACCAACCGCTCCCTCACCAACCTCACCAACGGTTGCCCCCGCGCCCGTGATTGCCCCTCCGACTCCTTCTATGCTGGAGGCATCCCCCCGCGCCCGTAGCCTTGCTGACCAGCACGGTATCCCTCTGAAGGATGTCCAACCCACTGGACCCAATGGGCGCATCATTGAGCGTGATGTGCAACGCGCCATTGCTGACCAACAAACGCGCCTGACCCGTTTAGCGCGTGAGCAGGCACAACAGGAGAGCGTGAGCGTGCCTGCTGTGGGAAGTGGCTTAGGCGGGCGTGTCACCTCATCCGACTTGCAGATTACGCCGCTTGCCGTTCCAACAAATGAGTTAGAAGTAACCAATACGCATGAGGAGACCATCACCATCCCGTTGCAAGGGGTGCGTAAGATGATTGCCGAACGAATGCGCCAATCTCTGCACAATAGCGCACAACTCACCTTGAACACCTCTGCCAACGCCACCGCGTTATTGGCATTGCGCCAGCGGTTTAAGGGGAGTGCCCCCACGCTGGGGATGCAAGGCATCACGCTGAATGATCTATTGTTGTTTGCGGTGTCGCGTGTGTTGCTGAATTACCCTGCGCTCAATGCCACCCTGCACGACCACACCATCACCCAATATCAGCGCGTGCATCTCGGTTTCGCGGTGGATACGCCACGTGGGTTACTTGTGCCGATCATCAAAGATGCTCACCAACGTAGCCTGCGTCAAATCGCGCAAGAGACCCAGCGGTTGGTGGCAAGCATCGAAGCGAACAAGATCACCCCATCTGAGTTACAAGGGGGGACGTTCACCGTGAGCAACTTGGGCGCGTTGGGTATTGAATCCTTCACCCCCATTTTGAACCCGCCCCAAGTGGCAATCTTGGGCGTGGGCAAGGTTGACCTCAAGCCCGTGCAAGGGGATGGACAAGTAGAGTTCCTCCCCCATATCGCACTTTCGCTCACCGTTGACCACCAAGCGGTGGACGGCGCACCCGCAGCACGCTTCTTGCAGGCACTCACCCAAGCCCTCACGGATGTAGACTTATGGCTCGCACTGTAGTTCAGGCTGATGTGGTGGTCATTGGTGGCGGACCAGGGGGCTATACCGCCGCCGCCCGCACAGCACAAGGCAACCTCAAGACAGTGTTGGTGGAAGCTGAAAACTTGGGCGGGATGTGTCTCAATGCTGGGTGCATCCCCACCAAGACCCTGCTTCATACCGCTAACTTGCTGGCTGACATTCACGAAAGTGGCGCGTTTGGGGTTCACCTAGACGGCACAGCATACGTTGACTTTGCCAGTGTGCTACAGCGCAAAGACGCGCTCATTCAAAAACTACGCGATGGTGTGGGCTATCAAATGGCGCGTCGGGGCGTGCAGGTGCTAAAAGGCTGGGCATATTGGGAAGATGCCCATACCTTGTTGGTGGGGGACACCCTTCTACAAGCACAACATGTCATCATTGCCACTGGCTCAAGCCATATCATTCCCCCCTTTACAGGGTCAAGCCATGTTCTCACCCTCAGCGCGTTGTTGGCACAAACCGAGTTACCCAAGCGTTTGGCGATCATGGGCATCACCCCAATTGGTTTGGGCGTTGCCACCATCTATGCGTTGCTTGGCTGTGAGGTGACGCTTCTTGACACCCAGCCCAACGGGTTAGACGGCTTTGATGCCGAGTTGGTGGAGCTGATGCTCCAGCAGATGCCCCCTGTCACCATCAAGCATGGGGTCGATGTGCGCTCTTACGCGGGGGATACGCTCACGTTGAGCAATGGCGAATCCCTCACGGTTGAGCGTGTGGTTTACGCTGGGGCACGCACCCCACGCCTTGAGGGGCTGGGGCTGGAACACATAGGGCTAGACGTGAGCGCGGGCAAGATCGCCGTGGATGAGCGCATGCGTACCGCTATACCGAACCTCTACGCCATTGGGGATGTCACCGCCTTGTCCATGTGGGCGCACAGTGCCCAACGGATGGGGGAGGTCGTTGCGAACACCATCTTGGGGCGAGCCGATCGTTTCCGCATGGAGTATATCCCACGCATCATATATAGCCGCCCACAATTGGCGTGTGTCGGCATGACCGAACACGAAGCCCATGCACAAGGCATCCCCACACGCACAGCAAAATTACCGTTGCAACACAATGGACGCTTTCTAACCGATTATTCACCACAGATTCGTGGCTTGTGTAAGGTGGTCATCCATGCCAACACCCAACAAGTGTTAGGGGTGCATCTGGTGGGGGGCAACGCCTCCGAGTGGATCAATGGCGCGGTTGCTATGCTAGAGGATGAGTTCCGCGCTCAAGATGTGCGTGAACTTGTTTTGATTCATCCCACCATCACCGAAGCCATACGAGATGTATTTTTTGAAGTGTAGGTATTTATCATGACCAAGACTATTTTTGTCTCACCGTCGGTTGTCCGCCAAACGGGGCATTTAGTTAGCCCTGAATTGCCCCTCAACCTTTACCAATCGAACCCTGCCATTGAAGCCAAAGAGTACGGTTCAGAAGCGTTGTTACGTATGTATCACGATATGATGCTCATACGTGAATTTGAAACCATGTTGGATCGCATCAAGCGCGAGCAGAAGTATGAGGACACCTCCTACGAACATCGCGGACCGGCGCACCTATCCATTGGGCAAGAAGCCGCTGCCGTAGGGCAGGCGTATCATCTAACCACCGATGATCTCATCTTTGGCTCACACCGAAGCCACGGTGAGATTCTTGCTAAAAGTCTATCCGCCATTGCCAAACTATCTGATGATGATCTGTTACAAATCATGAAGACGTATTTTGGCGGTGAACTGCTGGACATCGTGAGCGAGTTTAGCGAAAACACCCCCACCGAATTGGCGATCAACTTTGCGTTGTTCGGCACGTTGGCGGAAATCTTTGGGCGAAGCAAAGGCTTCAATCGTGGGATGGGTGGCTCGATGCACGCTTTCTTTGTACCGTTTGGCATCATGCCCAATAATGCCATCGTGGGTGGCTCTGCCCCTATTGCCACTGGGGCGGCGTTGTATAAGCGCGTGAACCGCAAGCCCGGCATGGTGATTGCCAATATCGGGGATGCGTCTAGCGCGTGTGGTCCGGTGTGGGAAAGCATGGTCTTTGCCACGATGGATCAATACCGCAAACTGTGGGCAGATGGTCGCGGTGGGTTGCCCATCCTGTTCAACTTCATGAACAATTTCTATGGCATGGGCGGGCAAACCTACGGCGAAACTATGGGCTTTGAGATTTTGGCACGGATTGGCTTGGGGGTGAATCCTGCTGCCATGCACGCCGAACGGGTGGACGGCTATAATCCGCTGGCGGTGGCGGATGCCATCAAGCGCAAGAAGGCACTTCTTGAGCATGGCGAAGGACCCGCGTTGTTGGATGTTGTCACCTATCGTTATAGTGGGCATTCCCCATCGGATGCGTCGTCATATCGAGAACGTGATGAAATAGAACGCTGGCGCGATCAAGACGCGATTGTTCACTTTGGTCGCTACCTCATTCAGAACCAACATGCCACCAACGCCAAGCTACAGGAAATCCGCGATGACGTGAAAAAGCGCGTTATCCGTTTGCTGGCGGTTGCCATCTCCACCGAGATTGCCCCCTATGCCACCGAGTCGCTCATTGAATCGGTGATGTTCTCTAACCAACCTACCGAGAGTAGGGACAACCGTCAGCCTGATGTGTTGCTCCCCCTTGGGAAAACGCGCCTTGCCCAAACCCACGCAAAGCATCGTTTCGCTTATGATGCGAATGGAAACGAATTGCCCAAGTCGCAATGTGTAACTTATGCTGAGGCATTGTTTGAGGCGATGATTCACCGCTTCTATCAAGACCCTACTATGGTGGCGTATGGGGAAGAAAACCGTGATTGGGGCGGCGCGTTTGGGGTGTATCGCGGTTTAACCGAAGCACTCCCTTATCACCGACTCTTCAACGCCCCAATTGCCGAAGCCGCCATTGTTGGTTCTGGTGTGGGATACGCGCTGGCAGGGGGGCGTGCCGTCGTTGAACTGATGTATGCCGACTTCATGGGGCGGGCAGGGGATGAACTGTTCAACCAAATGGCGAAATGGCAAAGCATGTCCGCCGGTGTATTGACCCTCCCGTTGGTGGTACGGGTATCGGTTGGGGTGAAGTATGGGGCGCAACACTCACAAGATTGGTCATCGTTGGTGGCGCATATCCCCGGTCTCAAGGTGTACTATCCTGCTACTCCCTATGATGCTAAGGGGATGCTCAACCTTGCTTTACATGGAAGTGACCCCGTGATCTTCTTTGAAAGCCAACGCCTATATACCTCAACCGAGACGGTGGTGGAGGGCGGCGTGCCCACCCACTATTACGAAGTTCCCGAAGGAGAGCCGATCATCCGACGCGCGGGCAGTGACCTCACGTTGGTGACGCTTGGCGCAACGCTTGACCGTGCCCTAGAGGCGGCAAATTGGTTAGCTACCCAACATCAATTGTCGGTTGAGGTGATTGACTTGCGCTTCATCAACCCACTTAACCTTGCGCCTGTGATTGAATCCGTCAAGAAAACGGGGCGTGCCCTGTTGGTTTCGGATGCTTGCGAACGGGGTTCTTTCTTGCACACAGTTGCCACGCTGTTAACCCAAGCGACCTTCGCCTATCTGGATGCTCCCGTTACGGTGGTTGGCTCACGCAATTGGATTACGCCCCCGGCGGAACTGGAAACGTTATTCTTTCCACAAGTGGCATGGATTGTCGATGCGTTGCACGAGCAAATCTTACCCTTAGAAGGGCATGTGGTGCGCACCACTCAAACCATAGATGAGCGCGTTCGTCGCCATCAACATGGGGTATAATGCGAAGATCAAACTACGCTAAGCGTAAAAGGATCAACCATGCCTGCTGAAGTCAAACACAAATATCAGGGGGTGTACCTCATGTTTTGGGGCGACACCCTCACCGAGCAAGACTTGCACGATGCCGAATCACAATGGGAACGCGCCCGTGACAAGGATCAACCCAGCCCCGCCGTGTTGGTGCTAGACACTATCCAAGTTGCCAACCCGTTGGGGGCGGCGCGTTTGTTCGCCAATCAACTGCGAGTCTCGCTAGAACGCCTGATCGTGGTTAATAACTCTGTCCCATCCGGCATCATCATTGAGCGGTTGCATCAGCTTTTACCCGATCTCAAAATTGAAGCTGCTCCGCATCAGGTGGTGGCGATTCAACGGGCGAAAGACTTACTGAATATCCCCCCGACCGCCCCTGATTTTAGTTGTGAAGAAATCGTATAATTGTGTGAAGCGTGGTTTGAAGTAAGCTATACTCAAACAGAACATTTCAGCTAATCAAAGCGAAAGAGCGTTTTTCATGATGGATAAGACGATAAAAGATTCAGCCAGTAAAACGGGTAAGTTTGATCGTGATGAACTCGCCAGTGAACCACGTTCAAAGCGAGAAGAGCCAGCCCAACCCCACACCCTACCGGAGATTCCCTCTGAACCCTCTACCGGTATGTATAAAATTACGTCTGAAGGCACGGATACCGCCGAGCGCGAAGATCACCACCACCGCCAATAATCAATTGCTTAGATGAAAAGTGAGGTGGGGTTTAGGGTTTCTTTTTAGGTTTTTCGGTGAGGGGTAAGGCAAGGTAGAATCTACCGCCGGGTGAGTTTGGCTCATTCACCGTTGCCCAACTTTTGCCCTGTTGTTTTTCAACGAAGCTACGCACCACCGTTAACCCTAACCCCACCCCTGGAATACGTTCTTTGATGACCTGCTTTGAACGATAGAATGGTTCAAAGACGCGCTCAACATCCTGTACGGAAAGACCATTCCCATTATCGCGGATTTCTAACAAGAGACAGGGCATTGCCATATCTTGGGGGGCATGCTTGGGTAAATCTACGATGGCATCACAACGCTGAATGCTCAGGTGAATCGGGCTTTTGGATGGGGAATAAATCATGGCATTGCCAATTAGATTGGTCAACACGCGCACAAGGCGGTTTCGGTCTGCCATGACATAGGCTGAGCGCGTCTGATCTTTTAGCACGATATGACGCTCCCCTTGATTGTATAGCTCACGGCTTTGTTGGATCGCCTCTTTGAGGACGTTGGAAAAAGCGACGGGTTGTAATTTGAACTTGGTATCGCCAGCATCTAAACGGATGATCTCTAAGATGTCGCTCAAGACGGTTTCTAAATGGTGGGAACTTTGCGCGATGATCTGTAAGTATTCTTGAGTTTCTTGGGAGAAGGTCTCATCCGTGTGTTGAAGCAACATCTCGGTGAAGCCCCCAATAGAGGTTAACGGGGTGCGTAATTCATGGGAAATGCGCGAGAAGAAGTTTAAGCGAGCTTCTCTGGTTGCGTGTTCTTTGGTGACATCGCGGAAGCTAAAAACGAACAGGGTATGGGATAAGCCTGAACTACTGGGGATGGGCACACAAAACCAATCAATGATGCGTTCCATGCCATGTAAATCAGTCAAGTGGATGTGGAGGGAATAGGGGTGACACGGCTCCACCAGAATATCATCCCACACTTTACGTAACGCTTTGCGCATATCAAGCTCTAGGGGGATGCGGATGAGCAACTCATACAGCCATAATCCCACCACTGTCTGGCGTTCATCTAAATTGAACAACTGCTTGAAAGCCATATTTTCCAATACAACCTTGGCGTTTCCACCCTGCACCCTAACAAGGAGCAAGCCTTCTTGAACGCCATCCACTACATCCTGTGTATTCACCCAGTCGGAAATGATCTGTTGATAGAATTGATGACACCAAACTTCAAAGCTGGGTTGTAGCTCTTCTAAGAAAATGGTTTGGGCAATGCGATCTTGTAAGCGATTTTGATGCCACCCTACCAAGACAACCATCACTCCTCTGCCATGACTGAAGTATGGGATGCTTTGCCAGTGAATATGAGGGGACGGATCATCAAACAACTGCGCCACCAAATGAATGCCATCGTGGCTTGTGCCATCGGGAGGCATCATCTGCACAGTGGTGTTTTTTAAGGGGCGACTCTCATCTGCCAAAGCAACCACCCCCACCCCCAACGTGTACCCATCTGAATCGCTTTCCTTCAAGGCATCCCACCGAGTGAGCAAGATGACACTATGTTGCTCCTTGACGAGGAAGTAGCGATATAACCCATCCAACAACTCATGGCTACTTTTTGCCATGAGCAGGCTTCGCGTGGTGTGGAGGGCGCGTTGCATCCATTCCATCTCAAGGTGTCGCTCAACTAAATCAAGGAGTGGTAAGCGAAGCCTCTGCAAGACTGCATCAGTGGTGTGGTCATAAACCGCTGAATCCTCATGAAAGCATACCAACACCCAGCTTGCATCCCCATCTTCTAGGCATAGCACACACGCCACGCGATAAGGGGGTAGGTCATGCTGGATGGATAGCGGACGCTGAAACGCCTCCACATGGGATAGCGTGGGAGGATATGGGGCGGTGGTTGCACAAGCCCACGCCTGATACTCTATACCCACATCATTGAGGTGATATAGGGTTGCCTGTATGAGAGGGAGCGCATCCGTTCCCGTTTGTAATAAGTGATAAAATTCCTGATTGCGTTTGTGTTGAGCGGAATCGCGGTTCATCACGGTGATTATTCGTGTATGGTATCAGTTCGGCGAACGGTGAACATATAGCCCACTCCGCGTTCCGTCCGAATGTAATGCGGATTGTGGGAATCAGATTCTAGTTTACGGCGCAAACGGTGCATGTGAACGCGCAAGGTATCTTCATAGACTTCTTCAGAGGGCCACACCCGTGCAATCAACATGCGGTTTCCTACCACGCGCCCAGCATTCAGCAATAATACATGAAGCAAAATGGATTCTGTGGGGGTGAGGTTGTGTGATTTGCCATTGATCTCTAAACGGTTGTGCCCAAAGTCAATGCTCAAGTAGTCATCCACGCGCACAACGGGATCGCTGGCATAATCTAGTGAGGGCATCCGTGCTAAGACAACCCCAATCCGCGCTTCTAGCTCTCGCAATTCAAAGGGCTTCACGATGAAATCCTCTGCATACTTGCGCAACCCTTGAACGATGATGTCACTATCCTTGTTGGAGGTGACAAAAATAATCGGCACATCCGCCATCGCTTTCAGGCGGCTGCTCAACTCAAACCCGTGCATGGTAGGTAGCCCTAAATCAATCAAGGCGATGTGAGGGAGTCCATCCTTTTGAACATGCTCAATCGCTTCGGGTCCATCATCAACCGCCGTCACTTCGTAGTTGTTGCGTTTCATGTAGTCTACAATTAATTTAGAAATGTGCGGATCATCTTCAACCAAAAGAATCTTAATCTTACCCATTGGATATTCCTCGTTATGTGCAATCTATTACATGATTTTAAGTTATATAACGTAATAAATATAGCTTGCTTTTAGGGTTCATCAAGCGTCTTGTTGAGGAAATTTCTGGTTTAACCGCGCAGGATATGGTAGGCTTAAGCATCTTTGTTACACACCGTCTAAGCAATCCCATCCTGTGGGCTTTGAAAAGGATTGTGGAAGGTCGCAGTTAAGCCATGGTCTCTGTCGCTAAATTAATTATTCGTCGCCGTCAAAGGCGTGTTCGCCAAAAGCGAAACCATTTTCTGCAACTCTTCTTTAGTGCTGGAATCACCACTGCCGTTTTAGTCTTGGGGGTGTTGCCTGCCACAGTTGGGGGCGGGGCAGGGTGGATTTATTATCAATCGCTTGTGACGGTGCTACCCACACCACAAGACACGCTCGCTTTAGATCCACAAATGGGCGCAACTCGCTTTTATGATCGCACAGGCGAAGAGCTGATCTGGGAGTTAGTTGATCCATTGGGAGAAGAGCGTGAATGGCTGTCGCTAACACAAATTCCACCCTTGATCCAATCCGCCACCGTGTTACAAGAAGACCCCAACTTCTTACAAACCGCACGCTTTAGCCCCATTGATCTAGGACAGAAGCTCTTCTATAACCGCTTCATCGCGCCCATTGGGGCGGATCCCTCGTTAACAGGGCGGTTGGTGCGCAATGCCATTGCTCCCCAGCCAGAGGTTATCACTGCCCGTTATCGCGCACAAGAGACCGCATTGGTTGCAGAAATCAACCGCTTGTATACCCCACCACAAATCTTAGAGTGGCATCTCAACACCAACTACTACGGGAATAACGCCTATGGCATTGCCGCCGCGGCGTTGGTCTATTTCAATAAAAGCGTTGCCAACCTGACAACCGATGAAATTGCTATGCTGGTTGCCATTCCTCTAGCACCGCAATATAACCCGATTGAAAACGAAGAGGCGGCACGTGGGCGACAAGTCAACGTGCTACGTGAGTTACAACGGGCGGGCATCCTCACGCAAGAGGAGTTCACGCAATACAGCACGGTTGTCACCCCCTTACAGCCCAACATCGGGCAGAACCCACTCCTTGCCACAGACTTTGCCTTGTATGCGCACCAACAGGCGGAACGCCTTTTAATCCAACAAGGACTGGATGGCTCTAAACTGGTGGCGCGTGGGGGCTTAAAGATTATCACCAGCTTGGATGTCGAATTGTACCGCCAGTTGGCTTGTACCATTGAAAGCCACTTGGGCAAGGCACAAGACCCAACTTGCATTGGGTCAACGTATCTGCCCGCCCCGTTAGCGTTTGGCGCATCCCCCCCTGACCAAGCGGTAGCGACTTTGTTAGACGTGCGTAACGGGGAGTTGTTGGCTGGCTACGGGAAATTTAACACGGTGAATCGCGTTCCATCTGTGACGCTTCTCCCGTTTGTTTACTTCAAAGGCTTTAGCACCGGCTTATACACCCCATCCACGATGCTGTTAGATTTGCCCCAACGCTTTCCGGGCGCAGCCGATGGGCTGATCTATAGCCCACAAAATGCGGATGCCACGTTCGTGGGTCCGATCAGCTTGCGCCAAGCGATGGGCAATTGGTTATTGTCCACTGCCGTACAAGTGGCAAATACCGAAGGCTTAGATAGCATCCTACGCATTGCCCGTTTGATTGGGGTGCGGGGCTTGGATGGGCAACGCTATGACCTCTCACTGTTAGAAGATGGCGGACAGGTGAGCGTATTAGATACCACCTATGCCTATACCGTATTCGCTGGATTGGGGCAGATGCGCGGTGTGCTGACGCTCTCCCCAGAAGTGGATGCTCGCCGACATGATCCGGTTGCCGTGTTGCGGATTGATGCCCCCGATGGAACAACCTTGTGGGCGTATGATGATGCCCGTAAGGCACAGAGCGTCACCCCCATCTTGGAGCCGGGCTTGGGCTATCTGGTCAATCACATTCTGTCTGACCGTGCAACGCGCCAAGATCGCTATGGCTTGGGGAATGTCTTTGATCTGTCGCGCCCATCAGCGGTGGTCAATGGCTTGAACACCGCCCGAACCGACGCATGGACGGTGGGCTATAGCCCCAACCTTGCGCTGGGGGTGTGGACGGGGCGCACAGATGGACAACCGCTCACGGTGGATACGCTGGGCACGAACGCCTCCGCCCCCATTTGGCGAGCAATCATGGAACTTTCGCATGATCGCTATGGCTTTGGGGGGGAGGATTGGCAGTCTCCATTGAATGTGTTGCCCTACCGTGTGTGTGAGCGCAGTGGGTTGGTGCCTAATGGGGTTTGTCCAGAACGCACCGAACAATTCCTAGAGAACACCCAACCGCTTGAACCCGATACCTATTGGAAGAAAGTCACCATCAATAGCCAAACGCGCCAGCTTGCCACAGCCAATACTCCCATCACCTTGCAACAAGAGCAAGTCTATTTCGTCCCCCCTGCCGAAGCGTTAGAGTGGTGGCGAGCAAACCAACTACCGCTCCCCCCCACCGATTACGATACTGTCACCCGTCCTGACCTCATCCGCTCAACCGTCATCTTAGAGCCAACCGTCTTGGCGTATGTGGGCGGGGTGGTAGAAGTGCGTGGGAGCTTAGACGGGGAGAATCTACAATACTATCAACTGGCATACGGGGAAGGATTAAACCCAACCGAGTGGATTGCCATTACCCAGCAAGAAACGACCTACACACCCGGTCAAGTGTTGGGGCGTTGGGACACCACCGCGCTCAATGGGTTGTATAACTTGCGCCTATTGGCGGTGCTAAAGGATAACTCGCTAGACCCGTATATCATTCAGGTGACGGTGGACAACACCGCGCCCACCCTCACCCTGACAGCCGGCGAAAGTGGACAAGCATTCACCTTTTTAGGAGATCGCGTCATTCCGCTAACCGTAGTTGCACAGGATGATATTGCCATTGATCGGGTGGAATTTTACGCCAATGGTGAATTTATCGGCATTGATGATACCTTCCCCTTTGGCTATGACCATCCTATCACACGGGTGACAAGCGAGGCATTTAAGGCGGTGGTGTTTGATGCTGCGGGGAATGTTGCGGAAGCTGAATTGCAGGTGGAAGTCACGCGCGGTGGCACGTAAGCCGATCCTTTTCTGTACGCGGTCGGTTATACTGGTGGCATGTTGAGGTTATCTTATTGGAGAATGATGATGAGTTTACAGAAGGCAGAACTTTACTATAGCCGTTTGAAAGCGGTCAGCGATGAATATCGCGCTAAACTAGACGGCTACGCTTCTGATGGAATGGTGGACGAAAAAGAGAAGCATCAAATCGAAAAACACATGAAGACTTTCTATGATGTGTTCGATACGCTCCGTAAGGAAATTGCCCAAGAAGTCAATCAACTTGAGGCACACTATGACCAACGCACCAAGCAAGCCGAACAGAAGTATGACGGGGCACAACAAACCCGCGCAGTGGCACAACTCAAACTGGCTTACTACTATGAGCGTCGCGCATTAGAGCTGATGTATGACCTTGCTAACCGTATGGTGATGGAGATGAACAAGCTAACTGAAAAGAGCTTTAGCACGGCACGCGAATCTTATAACTTGTTCATCCGCCTTGCCAAACAAATTGGTGAGGACTTGCGCGATGTCCCCACGCTTGAAAGCATTCCCCCTATGTTCCGTGCCGTTCAAGCCCAATCGCAATTGATGAGTGAGTGGCGGGCACAACTGCTCAAGGTCAAGGCGCAAATCGAACAAGAGCCAGATACCAGCACCAGCAAGGCGCATCTACTCGGCATTCAGAAGGCGTTGGAATACGCGCTGGCTGGGTTAGGGAAGGCGAGTGATGATGACGGGGCAGACCTCAAAGGCTACGCCAGCGAGTTGACTTTCTAAGCAATTGTCGCAAAGGGTGGGCGAGCCATTCGCCCACCGTGTTTAGTACGTCCCACGTTGTGAAACCAATATCCCTACGCTATCAATTAGCCCGATGTTTTCCCCACGCACGCGCACGCGCACCTCATGGAACGCCGCCCCTAACATGCCCGCTTCGTGCGGGCGCGAGATCACAATCGGAACATCGCGTGAGATCGTATAGGTGCGCCATGACCCACGCTCCCACGACCACACTTCTATCGGAATGGTTTGGGTGGAGTTGCTGGTTAGCGCGATGGTCAACACGCTCACATCAGCCAGTTGCGCTGTGGGTAACGGCGTGAAGCGGAAGGCGGCGGATTGCCCTGCTTTGAGGTTGAGGGTGTAGGGGCTAGAGACGGTTTGGGTATTTTCCAGCCCTTCTAGTGACCACACAAATTGATCGGAACCCAGTTGAACGGTTTGCCCATCATCCACCACTTCGCTTTCTAGTTGCACCAGATGCAAGGCGGAATCAACATCACGGAAGCCCCGTCCCTCTAGGGTGAAACTGTGTAAGGATTCTGCCTCACTCCATGTGGCAAGGTAGAGCGTGTCTCCCCGTGCCGTGCTAATCGAGGGATCAGACATGAGCGCGGTCAAAAATAGGATGCGCCAGCGGTCTTGTTGAAGCTGGGTGGTGCTTTTGGGGAGGGATTCTCCGAAAGCGTCTGGGACGAAAAAGGGGTCTTCTCCCAAAATATCCAGCACCGTTTGTTTGGTGGGATCGTATGGGTTAAGCGCAACGTTCAAGTCAAACCCAAATAACTGCAAGGGTTGGGACAAGCCACTCCCTAAGCGCATGGGGGCGGCGGGTCCTGCCCCATTCAGCACAAACTCAAACGGCTCAATCTCATTGGGTTCAATGCTCGTGCGCAAACGATGTGCCACCCCACGCGCCAGAATGACGGCATCGGTTAGGGGGGCGGCGGTGTTGTTTTCGACGCTACCACGCACGCGGAAACCGCCTTCAGCAGGGTCATAATCCAGAGTAGCGAAACCGCTGATAGCGGGCTTGGGCGCAATCCCCGTGCTGATGAACGGCGCAACCACGCTAGAATCAACCGCAAAGTTGACCGCGCGGGTGGCATCCCCATATTCCACCTCAACATTGGTTTGAAGCGCAGTAGCAAGCAATCCGCTCGCTCCCAAGTCACCGCTCTTGATGGGGCGCAGGAGCGCGTCCTCATCGGCGCGGAGGGTGTAAGTCGTCCGAATGGGTGAAAGCAATCCGCTTAACTCGGTGACATGGGCAAAGTCCTCTACATCCGCCCAACTGCGCACCAGCGCGATCCGTCCCACACGGGCAAGATCACCGCGAATGCGCCCTCCAAAGACATACGCCAATAAGCTGAATATGCCAATCAAGAGCGGAATGGTCAACCATGCCAATTCAGGACGTTTGAGCCGTCGCACCACCAGATAGTTGATCGGTCCCATCATTGCCACATACAGCAACAAGAAGCTACAAATGCCCCAGATGCTGGGGAGCAAGTTCACGCCCGGAATGATTTCTGCGGCTTGGGTAGCATGATTGACCGCCACCAAGCCGTATGTCCAGTTGGGGAGGGGAGCGCGAGTTTGCATGAGTAGATACCAAAACTCATCCAAGCGATCCCAATCACGTAAGGGGGCAACGTTGGGATCAACCGCTAGATAATCCACTACGCCATTCCCATACGTACCGCGCACCCATAACGGCACACCATCCGCCGTTTGGGCAAGCACCTGTGCGCCAAGATGGGGGGTGCCCAGCGTGGCGATGGTCTGCCCGTTCAAGCGTGATCGTGCTCCTCCGAGTGTTTCCGCTATAGGGATCAAACCGTCTAGGGTGGTCGTTCCGCCGATGTCTACAGGCAACAACGGGCGTAAACCGTCCGCCGTCAACGCCCCGTTTGCGCCCCCTGTCACCACCAAATGCCCCCCCATCGCCACCCATGCTTGCAGGCTTTGCAACTGGCTAGGGCTTAGTTGGGTGGTATCCACATCGCTGAACATCAGTAAGTTGACCGCCCCCAGCGCATCGGGATAAGGGGGAATATCGGCGATGTCCCATTGCGCTTGCGTAGCATTCAAGCCGAGTGGATGCACGCCACTTAGGTCTAGCCTGCCAACGAGGGACTCGCTCACCAGCACATAAAGCGGATTGTTGATAGAAACGGCACGCATGGGCACGCTACGGTTGACCACCGCGGCGTTGGTTTGGGTATCAATTAACTCGACGAGCAGGTTTTGCAGGGGGGCGCGTGCGGTGATATACAGGTGTGCAGACTTCTGTGAGTTGGTGGGTAGCTCGATCACGCGCGAGAAGGTGCTATCCACAAACTCGGTTGTATCCGGGCGCACAACAATCTTCCCAACGAAAGCGTCGCCATTGTTGCGGATGGTCACTCGTAACGGTATCCAATGATTGTCACGGAATGCCCCACCAAACCCTGCTTTCACCTCTAAACTGACCAGCGC
>JBMOEO010000076.1:0-18186 GCA_049318945.1 Phototrophicaceae bacterium
CAAGGTTGTCACCCGTTCTTGTGAGCGGACTAAGATAACATCTTCCCCTAGAGGGTTGACGGTGATTTCTGTAGCGGTTGATGAGGGTAGGCTATCTGGCATCCACATCATTGATCCAATCCCCACAAAAGCCAATAAACCTATTAAAATGAGGGTTGTGCGAACTTGAGAACCGAACACAGATATGACCTTTACACTATCATTCCAGATTAAAATACACCCAATTATAGTCTATCTTGCAATCTTAAAGTAGCTTCGCTTGGTAAGCATTTCTATACAGTTGCCATACAGTTGCAATTGAAAGCCGTGTCACCTGCCATCAAACTGAAAGCCGACGACCTACCAAAACAGGAGAACAAACGTTGACGCACATCAAGCGGATTGCAGTTTTGACCAGTGGGGGCGATGCGCCCGGCATGAATGCCGCCATTCGTTCGGTTGTACGCCGTGCCACGCAATATGAGTGGGAAGTGTTTGGGGTGGAGAATGGCTATCGGGGGTTGATTGATGGCAACTTCATCCGTTTGGGGATGCGCGATGTGGGCAACAGCATTCAACTGGGGGGGACTATGTTGGGGAGTGCCCGCGCCCCAGAGTTCAAAAACCCTGAAGGACAACTAGAGGGGATTCGTCGGTTACATCAACAGGGGATTGATGCCCTAGTGGTGATTGGTGGGAATGGTTCTCAAACCGGTGCGCATGCTTTAGGCACACACGGCTTCGCTGTGGTGGGGGTTGCTTCCACCATTGACAATGACTTATACGGTTCTGAAATCACCATTGGCGTGGACACCGCCTTGAACGTTGCCCTAGAGTCCATCGACCGCTTGCGCACGACCGCCTCTTCCCATCATCGCGCTTTTATTGTGGAAGTGATGGGGCGCGATTGCGGTTACTTGGGGATGATGGCAGGCTTGGCTGGGGGCGCACTCGCCGTACAAATCCCAGAAATGGAAATGACTCCAGAAGCCATTACCAATTTACTGGTGGAAGCATACGAACGTGGCAAGAAACAGAGTATCATTGTAGTGGCAGAAGGTTGTCAGCATGATGTTGATGAACTTGCTGCCTATTATAAAGAACACCGCGCCGAGATCGGCTTTCCGTTGCGCGTCACTCGTTTGGGGCATGTGCAACGTGGGGGTGTGCCCACCGCCGCCGATCGCCTTTTGGCGACACGCTTGGCGGCTGGGGCAGTGGATGCGCTCCAATGTGGAGAAAGCGGGGTATTGTGTGGTCTACACAACAACCAAATTACGCTCACCCCGTATGATATTGTCGTCAACAATAAGAAGACACTCGACCTGTCTCTATTAGAACTCGCTCGTGATTTAGCCATGTAATTGTTTATGAAGAGGGACTCATGACTCGTTTGCCACTTTTTCCGCTCAACACTGTATTATTCCCCGGCATGCCACTGACGTTGCATATCTTTGAACCGCGCTATCGTAAGATGATTCACGATGCTTTAGCCCATGAACGGCGGTTTGGGGTGGTGTTGATTGAAGAGGGGCAAGAGGCATTGGGTCCTCTCGCTCAACCGCATCGGGTGGGATGTGCCGCCAACATCATGCAGATTACCCCGTTGGGGGATGGGCGCATGAACCTTGTGGCGATGGGAGGAGAACGCTTTCGGGTGGATGCCCTAGATAGCACGAGCGAGCCGTATCTGATGGGGGAGGTTTCATTTGAGCCGATGCTCACGGCACGTCTTGCCCCTTCGCCCATGCTATGGGAGCTGCGCCCATTGGTGAAAACTTACTTGGAGATATTGTCTAAAGTTGGCTCGCTTGACTTAGAACTTGACCAGCTGCCCACCGATCCACTTGACCTAGCAAACTTGGGGGCGTATGTGTTGCGCGTGGGTGCGGAGGAAAAGCAACCGTTGCTAGAAGCCGATACCTCGATACAGTTCATCACCGCGCTCAACAAACTGCTACGGCGCGAAAACGCCATCATGGGGAACATGCTCCAGCACCAAGACCTCCCCGATGACCAACCCTTCTCATGGAACTAGGGGGCGAAATGCTCGTTTAGCTGTCTTTCTAAAGTATCAACAAAATAAACAGCTCTCGTAAATTTCACATAGATTTCTTGGGGGCTGTACTGTAATAGATAGTCGATGAAATTTTCATGTACTAATTCGTTACGTTTGTTGCTAAGCTCTAAGAACTGTAGGATACCTGATTCCAATTCTTTATCTGATTTGATTAATTCATCAAAACTCTTCTTGAAATCATCGCCGAAAATTTTTATAAGAGGATTGATTCCGCTCTTTTTGCTCATGTTACTTGAGTCAAAAAATTGAAAGTATTTTCTTTCTATTGTCTTATCAATAATATGTTTCATTATCACCTGATTGTTGTTGGTTTGGATTGTAAAGAATTGGATTAGAAGATCGGTGATATGCTTCTCAAAATAGCTTGCAATCGCCAGCAACAAGACTTTGTTGAATGTTTTATCAACCGAAGCTACAAATGAAATTTCTCCCTGTTGTATGAGATATTCTCTTAAATCACTATTCTCTGCGTATAGGGTTTCGATGAGGCGGCGAGTATGGCTATTCATGCGTCATGATGACCTTGGCAAAAGAATGATGTGCGAACGCGCTAACGCTATACGTTTTATAATGTTGTTCTTTTGTGCTGTTCCTCCCATAGCGGTCTGCTGAAATTCAGTGTTAACTTTTAGTTGGTTTAGACTGTCGGGGTCAATGAGGGTGACAACCCCAATGTTCATAGAATCTCTTTCACAGACACATACGAAGACAGCCTCAAAGATACTAGGGCTGAATTTCTTTTTCTCTGTGTGAAACGCATTATTAGGCAATAGTTCACAGGCAGTCAAAAAAGACTGAAACAAGGTTTTCAACCGTTCAATCTTCTGTGGGTTATATTGTCTGGCATGGTTTGAATACCTATTAAGAAACTTGACCATAGGGGCTTGATAATCCGTGCTCATTTCTAAAAGGGCAAAACTCCGCAAGAGATATTCAACATCCTTAAAATGTGTCTCTGGATCAGCCGAGCCGTACAACTCTCGCCAGCGAGGCAGATGGTTAACTTCATTCAACATGTTATAGAAGTCTGAATGATACATACTGGCGCGAATCTCTTGCGGTGTCAGGTTCACCCCCCCTGAATTTAGGCGACTAAATAGCTCAAAGACCGCTGAATGCTCGTTGTCAGGCTCAATTTGTTTGATGATTATGTGTCTAATCGTTCTTAGCTCGAATGAGATCTGGTACTCGCCTAGTTGCGAATACTTAAGACCATCGAATCTATTTCTTTGAGAGTCATCAATACCAGTCAGCTTTAGTTTGAAGTCTTGAAAATACAAGTTATCGTTCAAGATGTCTTCGGGTATTTGACCGTGTTTCTCAAAAATAGTGCGCAATTCACTGCGTTTGCTATCATGAGGAAAACGCTCGTTCATAAAAAAATAAATCGTCATCAGACGTTGTTGTCCATCTATGACAGAAAAACGATTTTTTGATTCCTCATGCAAAAAGATTTGAGGAATGGGCAAACCGATAATGAGGGATTCAATTAACTTAGACGCTCGCCTAATGTCCCAAACATAATTGCGTTGATAGCCAGGGATATGAATAATCCCCTTTTTCATGAAATCAAATATCGTTGAGACATTGAAATCATTTGGAGAAATGCTTAACTCATATTCCCCTAGAGGATAGTCTAAACTGTCATCATCTTCTACAGAAGAAGCTGACTCAACATAATCAACCATACTTGAACCCTCAAATTGATTTTACCTACTCACATATAATTGTATCATAAACGATAAAACTACACTTAAGGTACTTTCAAATTCAGGGGCTTCTTATATGCTTAAGGTTAAAAGAGGGTATTCATCCTCTAAATCCCCTCGTTTCTTTGCCAAGCCATGACTCCACAAGAACCCTAATCTTTGAGGGATGAATAAAATCAAAGACGCGCTATAATTCTCCACAACTATTTAACCATACTACACTCCTTAAAAACGTGAGGGATACAACAAACATGGTGGGAACAACCCCAACTTCCTCTGTTGATTGGCATACGCTATCAACTGAGACAACGCTTAAACAGCAAAAAGTGGAACTTGCACAAGGCTTAACCGATGCGGAAGCAACCGCACGTCTTGAACAATTCGGGCGTAATGAATTGGTTGACCGTGGCGCAAAGAATCCTTTACTCATTCTGTGGGAACAGATCAGTGATCCGCTCGTGGTGATCTTGTTGCTTGCTGCTTTGATCTCCGCTATTTCTGGCGAAATCCCAGAACTGATTGCCATCATGTCCATTGTGGTGATTAATGCTGTGTTGGGCGTGGTGCAAGAATACCGTGCCGAACGCGCCATCCAAGCCCTCAAGGCGATGGCTGCACCGTTGGTACGGGTGCGTCGTAATGGTAAGGTGATTGATTTGGAATCCCCCTTGTTGGTGCCCGGCGACATCATCCTCATGGAAACCGGCAACATCGTCCCTGCTGATGCGCGTTTGGTGGATGCGGCTAACCTCAAGGTGCAAGAAGCAAGTTTGACCGGCGAGTCTGAAGCGGTAGACAAACATAACAAGCAACTCGATAACGCCAACGTTCCGCTAGGCGATCGCCGTAACATGGTTTACATGGGCACCTCCGCGACCTATGGGCGTGGGGTGGGCGTGGTAGTCAACACGGGCATGAACACTGAATTAGGGCGCATTGCCCAATTGATCCAAGAAGTAGAAACCACCGAGACCCCGCTTCAACGGCGCATGGGTGAGGTGGGGCGCGTGATGTTCTTCGCTTCCCTCATTGTGATGGGGATTGCTATTGGGGTGGGTGCGCTAGAATTTTTCTTGAGCGGTCATGAATTTGAATTTGCGATCATCAATAAAATCTTGCTGGAATCCGTTTCGATAGCGGTTGCGGTGGTGCCGGAAGGCTTGCCCGCCGTGGTGACGGTTTCATTGGCATTGGGTACACAACGCTTGTTGCGCCGTAACGCCCTCATCCGTAAGTTACCCGCTGTTGAAACGCTAGGCTCCGTGACGGTAATCTGTTCGGACAAGACCGGCACGCTCACCGAAAACCGCATGACGGTTAAGGTGATGAACGTCCCCGGCGAGGCGTTTGACCTCACCCCGATCATGCGTAAGACGGTGGCAAAGGGGCATTACTTCAACCTAGATAGCAACATGGAAGGCTTGTTGCTGTTGGCTGGTTCAATGGTGAATGACTCCATTGTTGAGCGCGTTGACCGTGAAGATGTAGACTTCGTGGTACAAGGCGACCCCACCGAAACCGCGATCACGCTTGCTGCTGCACGCTTTGGGCTAGAGAAGAATCACCTTGATGAATCGCTCGTGCGCATTGATGAAGTTCCCTTCTCCTCTGAACGCAAGTACATGACCACCATCCACGAATACCGCAAACCGATTCCTACCCACCATGAATTGCTAGAAGATGTGGCAAAAGTCTTTGAGGGCTACCCCTACGCAGTCTTCACGAAGGGTGCGCCAGATCGTGTTGTTGGGTTATGCAGCGCGGTATGGGACAGCGGGCGTATCGTTCCCATCACGGAAGAAGACTTTGAAGGGCGCATCGAACGCGCCAATGCTAAACTCGCTGGCGAGGGCTTGCGTGTGTTGGCGGTTGCCTTTAGCCTCCACAAAGAACGCCCCACCCCTGAACAATCAGAACGGGACTTGGTGTTCATTGGGTTGGTGGGCATCATTGATCCCCCACGCGCAGAAGTGAAAGATGCAGTAGCAGTATGCAAGACCGCCGGCATCCGCCCCGTGATGATTACCGGAGATCATCCCATCACTGCTCGCGCCATTGCCAAAGACTTAGGCATTGTTGACAGCGATACCGCTCGCGCGGTTATCGGGAGCGAGTTAGAGGTGATGTCCGAAGCAGAACTGCGTGAGGTCGTCAAGACGGTTTCGGTGTTTGCGCGGGTGTCCCCAGAACATAAGCTCCGCATTGTGGACGCAATGAAGGCAAACAACAACATTGTGGCAATGACAGGGGACGGCGTGAACGATGCCCCCGCGCTCAAGAGAGCGGACATTGGCATAGCAATGGCAATCGCCGGCACGGACGTTTCTAAAGAAGCCGCAGACATGGTGATTCTGGATGATAACTTTGCCACCATCGTGAGCGCAGCAGAAGAAGGGCGCACCATTTATGACAACGTGCGACGCTTCATCAAGTATCTGTTGGCAAGCAACACGGGTGAATTGCTCACCTTGTTGACCATGCAGGCGATTCCGGGCTTGGGGCTACCCTTCACCACATTACAAATTTTGTGGATGAACCTCATCACCGATGGCGTGCCAGCGTTGGCTTTGGGCGTTGAAGTGCCAGAACGCAACTCAATGAAGCGTCCGCCTTATGCCCCTGATGAGAGCGTGTTTGGGCGTGGGTTGGGTCGTCACATTTTGATTGTGGGCTTGGTGTTGTTTGTCACCGCGTTCAGCATTGGTTATTGGGCATACTCCAACAACGTTGTTGCCTCGAATGGTGAACTAGCATGGAAGTCGATGGTGTTCATCGTGTTGACTTTGGCACAGATGGGGCATGCTTACGGGTTGCGCTCACACACCAACAGCGTTTTCACCATGGATATCATGGGCAACCGCTTCTTGTTGGTGGCGTTGGTTGTCACCACGCTCATTCAATTGAGTACGCTGTATATCCCGCTCTTCCAAAACATCTTCGGCACTGTACCGCTCACGGTGAATCAATTGCTCATCTGCTTGGCATTGAGTACGTTGGTCTTCTGGGCAGTGGAACTTGAGAAGTTGCTCATCCGTCGCGGTTTCTTGAAGTAAGCACGCGCGTTCATCCGTTGTTTGAATCGTGACTAGCTAGGCTAGGGGGTGTCTCCTAGCCTAGTTGTTTTAACGGGAGAGGATGCGCTCAAGCGTTCCTAAGAAGAGGGAAGTATCAAGGGGCTTGGGGAAGTATGCGTTGAAGCCGGCTTTAAGGCAACGCGATTTTAGTTCAGGGGTGTGATAGGCGGTCATGGCAAACGTGGTCAGGTGTGACAGGGCAGCGTTGGCGCGTATGTCTTGCAACAGTGCGAAGCCATCTTTGCCCGGCAATGCCAAGTCAATCATCACAGCAACAAACCCTGTTGGGTTATTTTCCAAGATTGCTAACGCCTGATAGGCATCTTCTGCCACAGTAAACGCCAAGCCAGCTGGTTGCAGGATCATCCCCACTACTGCTGCGCTATCGTGTTCATCTTCTACAATTAACAGGTCTCGCATGATTTCCTCCTTATACAAAGCTATCAGTAAATTCAGGCAGGGTGATTAAAATCGCCAGCAATTGCCCCATGAACTTATCGGCATCCAAAGGCTTGGTGATGTAGTTGCGAAAGCCCGCCGCTACGGCACGCTCGCGGTCGCCCTTCATGGCGTGTGCGGTTAACGCAATAACGGGGATGTGTTGTGTGGAGCGGTCTTCAACCAATTTGTGCATCAACTGCCATCCGTCCATCACCGGCATCGACAAGTCAGAAAGGATGAATTGAGGTTTCTTGGTCTTGACCACCTCTAATGCTTGTTGTCCATTGGAAGCCGTTAACACATTTGCTCCTGCTATTTCCAACATCATCTTGGCGACTTCTAAACTGTCCTCTTCATCGTCCACCACCAAGACCAACCATCCCGCCAGAGTTTGTGTAACCATCTCTAAACCCTCGTTTCATCAATTAACCTAATGACATTATTTGATTGGATGAATGATCTGTGACCAAAGGCAAGACCACATGGAAGGTGCTTCCTACACCCAATTCACTTTCTACCCACACTTTGCCACCCATGAGGGTGCAGAGTTTTTGCACAATCGAAAGCCCCAAGCCCGACCCGCCAAAACGCCGTTCGCTTCCCATTTCCACTTGGCGGAACTCTTCAAAGATGAGGTGATGCCACATCTTAGAAATCCCAATGCCCGTATCTCTTACACTCACATGGAGGCGGTCGGGTTGTTCATCTAGGGCGACACTCAAGAAGATGCCCCCTTCGCTGGTGAATTTGATCGCATTGCCCAACAAGTTCGCCACAATTTGCGTGAGGCGTTCTGAATCCCCAATGACTTGGGTGGGTAGGCGATCATCCCATTCATAGCTAAAGTTTAAGCCCTTGTCCTCCACACGCTTCTTGAAGTCTTGATACCAACCATCTGCCTGCTCCTTGAGGTTGTAGGATTCTTCGATGATTTCTGTACGACCGGCGTTAATGCGTGAGATGTCTAGCACATCGTTGACCAACCCTAACAAGCGATATGAATTGGCTTTGATGCGTTCCATCATGTGGCGTAGCTTCTCCGCAAGGTCGGGGTAGGTGGTAGCAATGGAGGAATAACCCAAGATGGCGTTTAGGGGGGTGCGTAACTCATGGCTCATGGTGGCAAGGAATTGATCCTTGAAGATCAAAGAGTCATTTAGCTCACGGATTTTAAGATTCAACTCCTCTAATAGCTGTGTATTTTTAAGAATCGGCATGATGATAGAGGGATAGGTACGATAGAGGTCATGCTCTAATGGGGTGAAGGTGTGGGGTTTTTCCCAAGTGAAGGTCAGCATGCCCACCCAAGTATAGCTTGAATAGAGGGGGATTGTTCCTAGTGCGTGGATGCCTTTGTCTAGCCAGAACTGGCGGGCAGTGGAACTTAGCTGGGTGGCATGCGCCATCTCCTCGATGAGATAAGGTTCATCCGTGCTGGTGGTTTGCCACTCGGGTTGATATTCCCCCTCATGCAAGGGAACGCGCGTTCCCAGTGTTGCTGATAGATCAGTCGCTTGAGACCAATTGGCGACAATTGTCCCCTCGGTATGTTCCCCTGCGGGTTGATCGTCTAGCAAAATTAAGGTTGCGGTGGTTGCCCCTGCTTCGGTGGCAACGCTCATGACCGTTTCCAAGATGGCTTGCTCATTCACTTCGGGGAGGGCGGTCAGCTGGCTGATGAGGCTATAGAGGGCTTCGGTTTGTTGATAGTATCGCTCGCGTTCAATCTGGGCGGTCTTGCTTTGGGTGACGTTGCGCACCAGCGAAAGCACGCGCTGGTCGTCAAGGCGCACCATGCGCACTTCGTGGTTGCGTATTTTGCCAGCTATCACCGCGTCATAATCAAACGTCACCAATTCGCCATGATCGAGGGCACGCTTAAGGGCGGAGGTGAATTGCTTGCCTGCTTTTTCGTCTATCAAATCAACCAAACGCTTGCCCAGCAAGAACTCGCGTGGGGCAAATAGGTCTGGGCTATCTTTCATGTCCAGATAAACGCCTTCACGGTCAAAGATGAACATCAAATCGGGGATGGATTCAATAATAACGCGGTTGCGCTTTTCGCTTTCTTGCAGTGCTTGAGTGGCTTTTTTGCTCTCGGTGACATCGCGCGTCACGAAGTAGATCAGCCCTTGTGTGGTGTCTGCGCTACTTTCCCATTCAAGCCAGCGATACTCCCCAGACTTGGCGCGGTAGCGGTTTTGAAAGTGTATGGCATCTATACCCTGCGATAGCTTGGCGGCTTCAGCAAGCGTTGCCTCCACATCATCGGGATGCACAAACGAGATGAACGGTTGCGCCTTTAGCTCTTCTTGGCTATAGCCTAGCACCTTTTCCCAATTGGGATTCAACTGGGTGAAATAACCTTGAAAGTTAGCACTACCGATTAAATCTTGCGAACGATTGAAAATGTGATTCCACGAACTCGCCACCTTGACCGCTTCTGTAACCACCTCTGTATACATGATTAGCCCCCCGACGGCATCATCTGGCGTATACCATGGCTCTAGCTTCCAGCGCATGTATTGCAATTGACCGTCTTCACGGAAGAACGGGTCAGCCTCTTTTTGTAAGGTTTCGCGGTTTTGCAAACAACGTTGATGCCCATCTTTCCAGTTTTGTGGAATATCGGGGAAGATTTCGTAGTGGCTTTTGTGGAGGATGTCACGCCCTTCTAAGCCATAGATGCGATACCAATTTTTATTGGCGAACAAATAACACATGGCTTTATCGAAGATCGCCACTGCTTGCGGAGCGGCTTCAAAATGTTGGAGGAGGATATGAGCATCTGTAGTATGCGTTGTAGGATTCAACATATCAATTTCCTTAAACTTGTCACCACAGCCTTAGCACGGCTTGAAGCAATCATCAGTAGAATCGTTAATATTTGAGTAAGAGCACGTCTTTAATTAAATCACATCTTTAATGAAACATGTTGAATTATTTACTTTCTTTGCGACTTTTAATGAATTGTGTATGGTACTTGTGGGCAAAGCCAGCTTGAAGCGGTGTGCTATAATGCTTGAATCTACTCATCAGACGACCCGAATAACTGGCTATGAATCATCCTACTCCTCATACAAAACTGGCATTCAATACAAACTTATATGCAGAAGGGTTGTTCAACGCGGTGGAGATGTGGGCGCGGGCACGCACCAACGCCGATAGCAACCGCTTGCATGATCTGCTTCGTGACAAGATTCATGCGTTGTTGGGGGAGGGGGAGGACGGCTCGGCGGCGGGCTTTTTTGTCTTCATCAAGAAGAATCCCGAAGCCATCACCCCCACCGATATTGTGGCATACCGCGATTATCTGCATGAGATGGGCTTGGCACCCACCAGCATTTACGCTCGCATTAGCCGTATCTCCAGTTTTTATACGTGGTTGCTAAGTGAGCCAACGTTCAAGGCGCGGATCAAGTATAACCCGGTGGATCTGGCACGCCCAAAAGCACCCCCAGCATACAGCACAGAACGCGCCAATGCCCTCACCGACGACCAAGCGCGACAGTTGCTTCAACATGTGGGGGGGCTGGCATTGGGGGATAACCTCAGCGCGAAGCGTGATTACGCGCTTTTGCGGTTTTACTTTGCCACCGGCAAACGCCGTAGCGAGATCATCGGCTTGCGTGGGGGGGATGTTCAATTCAAAGAGGATTACCTCCTCATCCATACCAAAGAGAAGGGCAGCCTCTACCGCAGTAGTGAAGTGCGCGACGGTGGCGTTCGGTTGGCGTTGGTCAACTACTTGAAGGCATCGGAACGGTGGGACGGCGTAACCCATACCCCCATGCTTGCCACGCATGAGCCGATCTGGCTACGGCATGACCGCGCCAGCCACGGCAAAGAAGGGGTGACATCGCACGGATTTGTGTACATGCTCAAACGCTATGCCAAAGAAGCGAACATCGGGGATATTCACCTGCATCAAACGCGCCATACGGTTGCCCGTATGGTGGGGGAACAGGCAGGCGACTTGACCGAAGTTCAAACCGTGCTAGGGCATCAAAGCCTACAGACCACGCGCGTCTATCTGGATCGAGTTTCGATCAAGCGCGATAAGCATAGCCAGCGTATCGCCGGACGGTTGGGCATAGATTCGCCAGAATCTAGCTAGTCGTGATAGAATGAAGCGCACTAGCACCTGTCAAAGCATGAAGGGTTGTGTATGTTGAAGCGACGTTTAATTCTGTTGGTGATGATAATCTTGTTCGCGTTCGCATGGCGAAGCGTCCCCTCATTGGTGCAAGCCGTGCCCAACCGCTTGGCGGTGACAGGCTTGCAGATTGCCGTCGCCGGAACGACCATCGGCACGGTGGATCCGGCTGCGCCCGTCGCGCTGACGGATGTCACACGCTCCATTGCGGAAGGCTCGGCGGTGACGTTGGAATTTAGCACCACCGCCGACCTTGCCGGTGATACTACCGATGTCAACTTTGCAGAGTCCAGCGCGTCTCCACAGTTTCCACAATGTCGCGTGCATCAAACCAACAGCCAAAGCAGCGCAACTGTCACCACGACCACCGTCACCAACCCCACCACAACCACCTTGTACTTATTTGCCATTACAGATTCTAGCAATGAAACAGGCACCCATCGTTGTGTGATGCGCATTTCGGGGACGAATGGGACGTATCTCAATATCACCCTCAACATCAGCGATAGCACCATCACCGCCACCCCCACCGTTACCCTTACCAGCACGCCTGTTCCATTCACCACGCCAACGGTTGTTGGGACGGCAATTCCCACCGCCACGACGGGACCCTCTCCTACGCCCTTGCCCAGCGCGACCCCCATTCCAACGTTGGCGGCACGCTTGGTGAGCGGAGCGGGACGCTTGCCCTTGCGCACTGCCCCTTACTTGGGCGCGTCCATTGTGGGGTATATCTTCCCGGACAGTGCCACCTCTGGAGATAGCAACGCGAATGACTACTTCCAAATCTTGGGGAAGAACAACACCGAGAATGGGGTGAATATGTGGTATCAACTCAAGGTGAATGGGCGTGTGGGGTGGTCGTCGGGCGTATCGCTTGAACTCAACGTCGGGGCGGATAGTGCGCCGTGGGTTGCCAGCCCGCTAGACAATCTGGACAGTGCCCCCGACTTGGGCGTGATCGGCATCGCTGACCGCGACTTGTTGCTCTATCACCGCCCCAGCACACGCTCACAAGTGACGCACACCATTAACGTGGGCACGCGCCTGTCCATCATTGGGCGCACGCGCGAGATCACCATAGACGATTGGTATCATGTGCGCGTGGATGGCATCGTGGGGTGGGTGCAATGTGAATGTACGGCGGAGTTTCCAGCTGTGCATGTGGACTTGCGCCAAGTTGCTTTTGTGCCGGTGCGCTAGGGGTGAATCAGAACAATTCAACCCTAGCCAGACCTAAATAAATTAGGTATCCTATTCAATCAACAAGCCCCCTTAGCTCAGCGGATAGAGCGTCACCCTCCGGAGGTGAAGGCACAGATTCGATTTCTGTAGGGGGTATACTTCTTCACAATACAAACAACTATCCCCCTTTATCTAACTTGCAGACTCAACCTACAAATCTAACGCCTGTGATCTTACTTGATTCCAGAAGCGCATGAACCGTCGCAAATCGTAGGCTTGGTCATCCTCCACAATCGCACGCTCATCTAATACTTGTACTGTCATGTGAGCGCGTAGTTGTTGCACGCGCCGACGGAAGCCCACTGCCTCGCTCGACATGGTGACGATGCCGTCCGCGTGGTGTCGCTGTGCCTGTGCCAAGACTTCCTCCACCGTTTGCCCCATGTGAATTTCGACAGGCAACTCTAGCAGAGACTCATACAAGAACATCACACGCTTGAGCGATAGATCTTATAACTTCAGCGTGGGGCGGTCGAACACGAACACGGCAGGGACGTTGGGGTAGAGGGTGAACGCGCGTGCCTGCTGATTGAGGTTATCCCCATGCACCCAGATGATGGGCTTTTTCAGCGTGGCATGAACGCCCAAGCGTGGACGCGCCACACGCTTCAGACGGTCATTATTGGGGCTGGGTAGGTTGTCGGGCGTGGGGGGCGCAACTCGAAAGAGCGTGCGTTGCAACGCCTCATACGATTGGTTGAAGGCGGGTTCAGGTGCAAGATCATCAAACCGCCCCCCGTCAAACTTCTTGACATTCTCCCAATTGAAGAGGTAGGGTTTGCTGGCGAATGTGCTGGCAACCCATTGCCAACCCAAGTTATTGCTGGCGGGGTCGCCGTCTAGCAAGTGTTCTAAGAACCACGCCGCCCCTGCCTGCCATTGCACCTTGCGCCAATGCACCACATACGCCGCCAAATACATCCGCAAGCGATTGTGTAAGTAACCCACCTCCAGCAGCTCGCGGATGATGGCGTTCATCAAGGGGGAATCCGTTGTGCCATAGCGAATGTCACGCGGTAGGGCGGGGGCATAGTGGCTAACGCTATATCCCGTTTTGTAGGCTTCTTGATCTTCCCAGATGCGGTTGCCCAACGCCCCATAGACCCTGCGCCAATACTCGCGCCAAGTCAACTCTTGAATGAAGGACTCGGCTTGTGTGGGAGAGGCAAGCGTTAAGGCATGCTGACGGACATCCGCCAGATTCAACACCCCGTGCCGAATGTAGGGGGAAAGGCGCGTTACCGCCCCGTTGAGGTGGTCGCGCGTTTTGCCATAGCGGATGGGGTCAATGCGTTGAAGGGCAACTTGCCCCGCTTGATGCCCACCGCGTATGGGTGAAACCGCGTGATCGTCGGCGTTCAAGTGGGGAAAGTGGTTACGTATGTAGCCGATATGGTCGTCACGATTAACAAAGTGATTGGGTAAGAGGGTCATGCTGGGTTACGCTTTCGTCGGCAACGCTCGCTACAATAGATAACTTGCTCCCAGTCGCGCTCCCACTTTTTGCGCCAAGTGAAGGGGCGTTGGCAAATGGGGCAGGTTTTTTGTGGGAGATTACTTTTTTTATGTTTCATTACTCAACTATTTTTCTAATTGTTGTTACAATAGTATAGTGAAGATAATCCTATCTTCTCACGTTCAGTAGTAGATCAATAAAATGTGAGAAGATGACGAAAGAAAACAGGGTTCGGGGTGATGGGCTTGTATCCATTCCAATACAAACATCATCGTTTTGGTTAACTGCCAATGATTTAGTTGAACAGCCTTCCGTGTAAATGACTGCCATTAGAGAGGTTCACATGGTTCTTGAACCGAACAATACTTTAGAAGCCTCAACAAGTCCAAACCTAGCGAGTGGGTTTGATGAAGTTGTAGACCAACTCCGTGACATGATGGGGTCGTTACAATTTCGCGTGTCCAACTTGACCAATAACTTGCGTGTTGCTTCTGAGGTATCCACCCAAATTGCGACCATCCTTGACCTTGAGCAATTGCTCCCCATTACGGTTGAGACGGTTAAAGAACGTTTCGGCTTATATCATGCCCACATTTATCTATATGATCCGTTCACCAATATGTTGGTGATGAAGGCGGGTTCGGGTGAAGCTGGCAGGATGATGAAGTCTGCCAAACATCAGATTCCATTGGATGCTGAAAAGAGTTTGGTTGCCCGCGCCGCTCGCAATGACCAACCCGAAGTCATCAAGGACGTGCTACAAGAGCCGAACTACTTGCCAAACCCACTTTTGCCTCATACCCGTTCCGAGATGGCAATTCCGCTTTCTATCGGTGAGCGCGTGTTGGGGGTGCTGGATGTGCAGGCAGTGGAGGTGGGGTTCTTCAATGAGATTGACATACAAGTTCATTCCACCCTTGCCGATCAATTGGCAGTGGCTATCGAAAATGCGGAAATCTTTTCTCGCATGCAGGACATCCAATTTGAACTTGAGCAACGCAACTATGAGATGGAGATTGCAGCGCAGATTTCTAGCCAAGTTGCCAACATCTTGCAACTCGATGAACTCTTGCCCAAGCTGGCGAAGAGTATCGCCAATGGGTTTAATATCAACCGTGTGAATATCTTCTTGCTCACGCAGGAGGGGCTAACCTTAGTGGCTTCTGGCAAAAGTGGCAAGGATGATATGCCCTTTGATGAAGCATGGGTTGTCACGCTGGATAGTCAGAATTGTTTCTTGTCTGCTGTGGCACGCGCCAAAGAACCCATGTTATTCACAACATGGCTATTGATCCGCGCTTTGTGGGCGACCACACCGCCACCGATAGCGTCTCACGCTTGGGTATTCCGATTGTTGCCGCAGGGCGTTTAATCGGGGTGTTGGATTTACAAAGTGCCCAAGCGGATTTCTTCAAAGAGACACAGGTGCGCGTTCATTCCACCCTTGCCAGTCAACTTGCTATTGCCATTGAAAACGCCCAAGCCTTTGCCAAAGTGAAAGCTGTGCAGAGCGAACTCCTGCTCAGTAACCAAGCTATCCAAGCCAGTACCTCCGGCATGTTGGTGGTGGATGCCACCAAGACGGATAACCCGATCATCTTTGTGAACCCTGCCTTCACGCAAATTACCGGCTACGCTGCCGATGAAGTCATTGGGCGCAATTGTCGCTTTTTGCAAGCAGGGGATAAACAACAAAGTGGCTTGAGTGAGTTACGCGCCGCGCTAAAAGAAAAACGCGCCGCCCAAGTTACCATCCGCAACTATCGCAAAGATGGGGAGATGTTCTGGAATCAACTACAGATCACCCCGATCACTGACCCCAACGGAAACTTGACCCACTATGTGGGCGTGCAGAATGATGTCACCAACCGTATCTTTGCTGAACAGCGCGAGATGTTGGCGTATGAACTCGGTCAACAACTGAACAGCGTCCAAGAGCAAAGCGCGTTGTTGCAATTCTCGGTGGATCGTATTGCTTCCGCTTTTGACTTTTACCATGTACAAGTTTATCGGTATGATGCAACCCACCAACGCTTAATTGTGGCGGCGGGCTTAGGGCAGGCAGGGCGGCAGATGGTAGCAGAAGGCTACTTCCTCACCGTTGATGCCCAGCGTAACTTGGTGGCACGCTGTGCCCGTAGCCTCACTACGATGGTGGCGCAACGAGTGCGTGACGAAGCCAACTACGCACACAATCCCTTAATCCCCAATACCCAATCTCAAGCGGTTTTGCCGTTGTATGTTGGGCGCGAACTACTGGGTGTGTTGGATTTGCAATCCGATCGCCTTGATGATTTCGGTGATTCTGAATTGCGGACGTTAGGCATTGTTGCCAGCCAGCTTTCAGTAGCGATTGCCAACGCGCGGGAGCTAGAGAACTCTCGGCAAAATGTATTGCGCTTCCAAGCATTGATTGACACCGCGCCTGAAGCAATTTTGGTGACGGATGGGCAAACGCTCAAGATTGTGCAGGCAAGTATCAGTGCCGCCATTTTGTTAGAGGCAAGCCTTGATGAACTGATTGGGCGTTCGCTAGTGGATTACTCGCCCTCGCATCAGTCCGATGGGGTCTCTTCTGAAGCCTATCTCAATGAAGTATTTGAGGCAACCCTACGCGATAACAGCGGTAAGCCGTTTGACTGGATCATCCTAACCCAATCGGGCAAGCGCATTATTGCTGAGGTGCGTACCACCTTGTTACCCACGCTAAATGGTAGCGGGTTTCAGTATCGTACCTCCTTGACGGATGTCACCCGACGCAAAGAGTTTGAGCATAACCTTGCGGCGCGTGCTGTCGAGTTGCAAACCCTTGCCGAAGTGACGGCAGAAATTTCTACCAACTTGGATTTAGATACGCTCTTGGTGGATGTTTGTAACTTGATTCAAAATCAGTTCTATTTGTATCACGTGCATATCTACTTGTTGGATGATGGCGCAGAACTGCTCATCTTGGCGGCAGGAGCGGGTGAAGTTGGGGTTGATATGGTCTCTCGTAACCATCAAATCAGGCTCAACTCACGTGATAGTGCTGTGGCACAAGCCGCCCAATCTGCACAGACGATCATCTTAAACGACCTCACCAAGAACCCAACCTATCTCACCAATCCGTTGTTGCCCTTCGCCCGTTCTGAAATGGCGATTCCGATGATCTATCAGGATAGGGTGATCGGCGTGCTGGATTTTCAATCGGACAAGGCGAATAACTTCGTTGTTGAAGAAACCGCCGTATTTGAAACCCTCTCCCGTCAGGTGTCGGTGGCGGTACAAAATGCCCGTGCTTTCCGTGAGCAAGAACTGAGCAACCGTCGCAATGCCATCAGTGCCAACTTGAGTACCTCGTTAATTAGCGCAAACAACGAGTTTGATATTTTAGACTCACTCGGCTTCATCGGGGATATTTACAATACTTCAATGTTGGCGATGGCTTATAGCTTTGATCCTGACAAACATGGCATCCCTCAACGCTTTGAGGTGGTGGGGTTGCGCAATAGTGAAGGCGCAATCCATGTGGGGGAGAAGATCAAGCGCGACTTGGTTCACCTACCGTTGGGCAATCTCATTCAACAATATCAGGGGATTTGGTTTGTTGGGAATGTGAGCGGAGAATCCGCCATCAAGAACACGCCCTTTGCGCGTTGGTTACAAGAACGTGGCGTGCGTGCCTTTGCTTTGATTCCTTTGCGCACGGGCAACCATTGGCAAGGGGTGGTCATCTTTGCGTGGAATCAAACCTTGATCTTTGATGATGAGGTTCAACTCTTGTTGGGGACAAACCAACCGAACTTGTCCTCTGTTGTTGCCATTCGTCGTGCCCTCATTGCTGAAGAATTTGCACGTCAAGAAAATGAACGTCGCGCCCGTGAGTTAGAAACCATCGCCGCCGTGAGCGCGGCAACCACCACCATCTTGAGCGTGGAAGCCTTGTTGCATAGCGTTTCTGAATTGACCAAAGATGCCTTTGAGTTATATCACGCGCATATTTATCTGTATGATGAAGGCTTTAAGCGGTTGACGCTGGCGGGCGGTTCAGGAGAAGCCGGGCAGAC
>JBMOEO010000077.1:0-18058 GCA_049318945.1 Phototrophicaceae bacterium
TGCCCGTCTTAGAAATTCGGGGGCGGTATCGTGATTTCTGCATCCTTGAAACGGTCTTGCTGGGGATGTTGGCACGCATTAGCCGTATTGCCACCAATGTCTATAACTTGCTCAAAGTTGCCAACGGCAAGAACTTATTATTTTTCCCCGCCCGTTTCGATTTGCCCCATGTTCAAGCCGCCGACGGGTATGCCCATTGGTTAGCCGTCCAACGCTATAACCATGATTTTAACCAAACTATCCCCGTGACGGTCAGTACATTGGCACAAGGGGCATGGTGGGGTGGGCGCGGTAGTGGCACGATTCCCCATTCGTTGATCGCTACGTTTCTAGCGGATTCAACTTCCGCCATGCTTGCCTTCGCCCATGTCATGCCTATTTCTGTGCCACGTATTTTGCTGGCGGATTTTGAGAATGACATCATTGGGGATGCGCTTCGCACGATGCAAGCCTTTTGGGAACGCTATCAAGTTGCTCTTGAGGCGAACGATGCCGAGTCACAAGTACGCTGGACGCTAAGCGGTGTGCGCCTTGATACCGCCAGTGGGTTGGTCGATCGTGCGTTACAACCCGATGGTGAAAGTGGCGTGAATGAAACGCTCGTTTGGGCGGTGCGTCATGCGTTGGATCAGGCGTGGCAGTCTTGGAATGTGAGTGATACCCTGCTACCGCAGGCGCAACAGTTCTGTCGTAACGTGAAGATTGTTGTTTCGGGTGGGTTCAACCAAGACAAGATCGCCCGTTTTGAAGCGCAACAAGTCCCTGTGGATGCTTATGGTGTAGGGTCTAGCTTATTCTCGAATGAGGCGCAACTAGGCACGAATACCGATTTCACTATGGATGTGGTGCGCGTGAAGGTGGGGGAGGTGTGGCACGATGTAGCGAAAGTGGGTCGTCGTGCGTGTGATAATCCCGACTTGCAAGCAGTTGATTTGAGTTTGTTTTAAGGAGAGCCTCTATGTCCTTAGTGGATAAAATGAATGGTCAGGGTGGGGTTGAATCTCCCAAGCCTGCTCGCCCTAGTCGTACCCAACCGCGCTTCTTGCCCTCTGAAAGAGGCACGCGCCAAGTCTCATTAGGGGCTATTGTGGAGCGCATTGTTGAACAGTTCATGGCGGAAGCATCCACAGACGGCAAACATTTGCCCCCCTACGCCAGCATGAGCGAACAATTGCAGGCGTTGCGCCCGGTGGTTGAGTATGTTTTAGCGGTGGAGTCCATCTCGCTCGATAGTGACTTGCAAGCGGAAGTGATCCAGAAAACCCACCAAGCGATTTTTGGCTTGGGTGGTTTAGAAGCTCTCTTAGATGATTTGAGCATCACCACGATTGCCCTAGAGGGGATGGATAAAGTTTCGATTCGGCGTGGGCACGGTGAGCTTGAATGGGTTGCCCCCATCATTGAGAACGATGAGCAATTGTCTAACGTCTTTGAACGCTTGTTAGCGCGAGTTGGGATAGCGCAAACAGATGAAAGCGATCCGTTCATTGAGTTGGGTTTTCAAACCCAGCAACAACGGCGTGTGGTGGTGCATGGGGCAATCCCCCCCGCTACCCCAACCCTTCAGCTGGATATTCGCCTACATCCCCTACAAGCCCCCACGCTTTCCGATTTGGTGGCGTGTGAGATGCTCCCTCAATCCATCGCAGAAATTCTAGGGGCACTGGCGCACTCCCCGTATGGCTTGCTGGTGGCGGGGCAACCCGAAAGTGGCAAGACCACCCTGTTGAACGCGCTCCTGCTTGAAGCTGAACCGATTGAGCGTGCCATCTTGTTAGAGCGGGCAAGCGAGATGCAACCCCCCGCATGGCTATCCACCGATACCGTACACCGTCGGGAACGCCAGCAAGCCATCCGCTTTGGGCAATTGGTGAACCAAGCGGTTGAGCGTGATTCGCGCTTGATTGTTCTGGATGAGGTTCGGGCGGATGAACCCCATTCCCTCGCCTCGCTATTGAGTACGTCAGATGCTGTACGGTTGATGTGGGCATTCCGTGCCTCCATCGAGCCGAAGCGGTTGCAAGCATCCTTAACCATGTTGGCACGCCGTAGCGATGCGGTAGAGGGGGAAGCGTTGGTACAACGGTTAATCGCCCATTTGCCCTTTGTCATCACTTTGCGACGCAATCAGGGACGGCTTACCTTTGCCCAGTTGGCAGAATGGCAGATTGATGAGATGGGTTATCCTGTTTATCGCGTCTTGGTCAGTGGCTATCAGGGTGAATTAGAGTGGGAGGGGGTTGTCCCTTCGCGTTCGTTGGTGGGGTTGCCTGCTACATTTTGGGAGGACAAGGGGTAGAAGTTGGTATCTCTACCCCTCGCGCCTAACTGCTATTGAGATGCTTCTACGATGGCAGCAATCGTGGAATAAGGTGCCCCGCCACGTTCGACCCCGGCGATGTTGGTAACGTCTCCATCAGCGGTGCGAAGCAAGGTGGTGGGGGTGCTGGCAACTCCCAATGATTGCCCTAGTTGAACATCCGTAGAGAACTGATCTGCTTCTGGGATGCAATCTAAAATCTTGCCATAATCTAAATTAAGCAAGGTGGCAAACTCCCGTGAGGATTCGTTTGTCCATCCATTTTCAGCAAGGTTGAACAACGTGTCATGCCCTGCCCAGAAGATATTTTCATTTTGCTCAACCGCACATTCAAGCAAACGTGGGGTGATAGCGGTGCGATCCACCGTCAAGAACATGCGATATTCTAGTTTTGCTTTGCCCGTGCGCACATACTCCTTGATGAACGGATCAATCACATCATGACGGTATGCTTGGCAGTGTGGGCAAAGAAAGTCTGCAAACTCAACAACAGTAATCGGCGCGTCCGGATTCCCCAAAACATGTGCGCCATCTTCTGTAACACTTTGTGGAATGTCTGCATAGGCATCGAGCGCGACCGCCGTTGATCCGCCATTTCCAAACACGATGAACAGGGCAACCGCGATAATGGCAACCCCAATGGCGAGAACTAGAATGAGGGTACGATTTTGATTTTTAGTTTCCATAGTTTCCTCTTTTATGGAGTAAAGGTCTAATCAGCAAGTTTAACGGGTTAGAGCAAGAATTATGTAGGGTTTGATGTGGGCAATTTCACAAACGGGATCATCCAAGCGACTTGTTTTTGGTAGTTGCGGTAGTCCTCCCCAAAGATGGCAAGCAAGGTGCGCTCCTCAAACTGTGAGCCAATCAAGAAATATAGCGTCACCCCTACATTGAAGCCCAAGCCAACCACGCTGAGCGTGGGCGTGAACCATAACACCAACAACGAAAAGAAATACAACGGGTGACGGGTTAACCGATAGACCCCACGCACTTGGAGCGGTTCAGTGGGTAACGGCAACGGGGCGCGATTGAACCATGCCCATGCCTGTTTGATGCCAATAAATTGCCCACCATCAATTTGTAACAGCGAAACGGTCAAGCCAATCAACCCGATTCCCTGCAAGATGCGGAAGCCCACTGTTAAACTGGGGGAAGTTTGCCATATCTCTGCGCTTTCAGTAGCGAGTAAAATTAGCGTAGGTGGGGTGAAGGTGATTAGCGCAAGCAGGTTATACAATAACCGATACCAGCCTTCAAAGAAATATTCCCCCCAATATCGTTTAAGCCATTGCTTGAAGACCAAGCGTGCCAAGATGCTATGAATCACTCCGAAGAGTACCAGCGTGAGGAGTAGCAACGTTAATGATTGCATATCAGTTGAGAAGGTTTCCACTATGCGAGCTATAGATATTATTACAACAAAACGAAACGGTTTACCACTGACGAAAGAACAGATTGATTGGTTTGTGCAGGGATACACGCACGGTCAAATTGAAGATTATCACGCCACAGCATTATTGATGTCGATTTTCTTTAGGGGGATGTCTCGCCAAGAAATCCATCACTTCACGATGGCATTGGTGGAAAGTGGCTAGCAAATGAACTTGTCGCATCTGACGGCTTATGCCGTTGATAAACACTCTTCCGGTGGCGTAGGTGACAAGACTTCTCTCATTGTGATGCCCATTGTAGCATCATTGGGGATACCCGTCGCCAAGATGAGTGGGCGCGGTTTGGGGCACACGGGTGGAACGCTGGACAAGATGGAATCCATCCCAAACTTTAGAACCAATTTGACCATGCAAGAATATCATGAATTGGGGCAACGCATTGGCTTGGTTTTGGCTGGGCAAACCCAAGACCTTGCCCCTGCCGACGGCAAGCTATACGCCCTGCGCGATGTCACCGCAACTGTGGACAGCATCCCCCTCATTGCCAGTAGCATCATGAGCAAGAAAATTGCTGGGGGGGCGCAAGGCATTGTGCTAGATGTAAAAGTTGGCAATGGCGCGTTCATGCCAACAGTCGAGCTGGGCACGGAGTTGGCAGAAATCATGGTTGAAATCGGGGTGGACTGTGGGCGCGATGTCACCGCCATCATCAGCGACATGAATCAACCGCTGGGTACGAAGGTTGGTAATGCCCTCGAAGTGATCGAATCCATCGAGACCCTACAGGGGAATGGAGCAGATGATTTGGTTGCGCATTGTGTTGAGATTGCCACCCAAATGGTGATCTTGGCGGATCGTTCGGTAGGGCATTACCCGAACGAACAAGCCATCCGTGATGCCGTCTTGGCAACTTTGCACAACGGTCAAGCGTTCCAAAAGTTCACCGAGATGGTGGAGGCACAAGGGGGGGATGTGGCAACCTTAACCGACTTTAGCCGCTTCCCAACCGCAACCCTGCATCATACGCTTGTGGCTGAACGGGGGGGATATGTTCAGCAGGTTTCGGCGCGTGTCATTGGCGAGGCTTCGGTACGCTTGGGCGCAGGGCGTGCGGTCAAGGGTGCCAGCATTGACCCAGCAGTAGGCTTTGATGTCCATGCGAAGGTGGGTGATGCTGTCCATCAGGGGCAACCTTTGCTGACCATCCACGCTAATGATCCGCAATTGCTGGACGAAACCTTACACGCACTGCAACCCGCATTTGTGATTGTGGATGAACCGACACACAAGCTGCCCAAGATACACCGTGTCATCCGTAGTATGGATAATGCTACTTAGTTTGTACGCTATCTGCCGTGATGTCATAGCGATAGATTTGACTGGGAAGCGGTTGGTCATGTAACAGGGCGTGTACGGTTTGGTACGTTGCCTGTGCCAACGGCAATGGCTCTGGGACAAATTGGTCAGAAGCCAGATAGGCAACGCGAAACGCCTCATCAATCGGGGGGGAAGTGGTTTCAACTGTAACCGTCTCCCCGTTGATGAGTTGCGCCCGAAAGAAAATCAAGGTGCAAAGATCACCACAGGGTTCATCACTAGCCTTGTTCCAGCGTCCGATGCGATGTTGGGATGGGCTAGGCACTACCGTTGCGCTATGTGTTCCGCCCAGCAGAATATGGATCACGTTGGGGTCGCGCTCAAGTGCCAACAGACGTTGTTGGAATTGCTCGTGGCTTCCGCCATCATCCACCGCCAGTAATTCAATATCCAAGCGATTGGCTTCTGCAATTGCCAACCGCGCCCCATATAGCATTTGATAGCCTACTTCGCGCTCTTCTCCCTCAAACGGGGCAATCAACACATAGCGCATCACGGGGTGACTGGGTGAACAAGCCACTAACCACAGCATCGCCACCCAACACAGAACGCGCCTAACCTGTGCAACCACTTTGCAAATGCTCCTCGTATGTTCTCGTAAAATCATGGTATCCGCTGGCATCACAACGCGCCCGAAAGTATAGATAATCGGTTGACGGAGCAAACAACACCGCACGAATGGCACTGATCCCCGGATTGGTGATGGGGCTGGGCGGGAGTCCAACGCTTAAATAGGTATTATACGGAGAAAGGATTCCCGTATAATCCTCGCGCGTGATGGAAGCCCACCACGTGGCAGGGTTGCGCGTGTTGCCGATGGCATATTGAATCGTGGGGTCAGCATCTAGTTTCATGCCGTTTGTCAAGCGGTTCAAATAGACGCTGGCAACCATCTCCTGCTCATCGTCATGCACGGCTTCTCGCTCAACAATAGAGGCAAGCGTCACCACTTCAAACAAGGTCATGCCTTGCTCGTGTGCCTTGAGATATAAACCATCCGTCACCATCTGATTGTTGAACGCCTGTAACAGGATGTCGCGTAGTTCCTGCGCCGTTGCTGTTGGAGGGATGAAGTAAGTATTCGGGAGCATGAACCCCTCTAGGGTGCGCCCTTCCGTCAAACCAACCAACCTCTTGAAATCTGCCAGATCGCTTAAGTCCTGTTGGGTTGCTAGGAGAAAGTCTGCTCCGCTGAAAGTGAAGGCTGGGGTTTGGTCAATCGCTTGGGCAATCTCCTCAATGCGCCATCCTGCCAAGATGCGAAAGGTGATCTTGCTGCTGTTGGTATCGGTCAAGCGTGTGGCAATCTCCGGGATGGTCATGGTTTGGGAGAGGAAGTAAACGCCTGCCTCCAATTGTGCATCCAATTGATTCACAACCGTATACAAGACGAACACATCAACATCCACAATCAAGCCTTGTTCATACAGCAGTTGTGCAATCTCCACCGTAGACATGCCGGGCGTGACATCAATGCGAATGCTCTCTTGTTGAGTGCCCATCGTCGCTTGTAAGAGTGCCTGCTGTTGACGTAGTTGATAACGTCGATAGCTATCACGCACCACCTCTGTGAAGGATTGTTCGGTTAATGCTCCTGTCAACCATACGGCGAACACTGCACATAGCACGCAGGCGACAAAGATCAACCCAAGCCACCCCAACAAACGCCTAAACCAACGCATGAGCATCTTTCACGCTCCCGTCAGATGGGGGGCAAGCCCATCTTGTAGCGCGTTCAAATAGCTTTGCAAGATCAACATTGCTGCTAAATCGTCAATGGGGTCTTCCTTTTTGCGCTTGAGTTGTTTGGCAATCTCGGTGGCATCTTGGCTGGTGAGTTGCTCATCCCAAAACAGCATCGGCTTGGCAACAACCCCTTGTAGCCCATTGACCCATTCCTTGACGTGTTGCATTTGTTGGGAGTTGGATTCGTTGTAGGGCAATCCAATCACCAGCCCAACGGCTTGTTGCTGGGTGATGATGAGTTGAAGGGCGCGATAACTGGCTTCTGGGGAATCATACTTGATAATGGTGAGCGGGCGGGCACTAATGCCCAGCGCGTCACTCACCGCCACGCCAATACGCCTTAAACCGTGGTCGATACCAATTAATCTGCCAATCAAATGGGTGGCTCCTGTGTGATAACCTTGATGCGAAAAGGTAAAATTGGCATGCGTCGTAACCAATTGGGTGACAGCGTAATTTGTGGCACTGCCCCACTCTGTAAGCGGACATCATTCAGCAGGTAGGTGAGCGCGTTAGCAACACTCTTAAAGGCGATACGTTGTGCAATTTGATCCACTTGAATGGGCGCAACGACATCCGCTTCAATGGTGATTTGAAAGGCGATCTCACCATCGGGCAATATCTCGGACGCACCTCGTGCATACTGTAGGGTGTCCGCCACAATCACGCGCCCACTTGGAATAGCACTGCTCAGTTGCCCAAAGGCAATTTGACGGGCGAATTGTTCATCCACCGCCACCGCCTCCACCACGCTTTTCATGCTTAAGGTGATGGTATCGGCAATATCATTGATCGCCCCAGAATAAGTTTTCCAGTCGTCACGCTCTTCTGCAATGCGGATGGATTCTAGGATGATGAATTGGGATTCAGAAAGGCGCGGTTCAATCTCGGTGAAGGCGCGTGCTTGAATCTGCTGGCGCACCATCGCCTCTAAACGGGTGATGTCCCCTTCGGTAATCACGCTGACTACTTCGTTAGTACCCCCGTTGGTTGGGCTAAGATTGCGCACCTCAATTTGTTCAGCCAATGTGCCAAACACTGCATTAATCAAGTTGGCATCGACGTTTCCAATCTCCCCAGCGTAAGCCTGCAGTGCTTCAATGCCAACCTCCGTTTGTTGCCCCACCCCACCTGCTAAGGTTTGCCCGTTAATTGTTCGAAACGAAATGGGATCGCTGGCGGTGGTGCTGACGATTGTCCCCTCTGGAATGTCGATCGTGTTGGCGGTCTTGTTGATGAAAGTGACGCTACCCACAGCACGGGTGCGGTTGAGTGCCTGTTGCCCGTTGGTTTCAACCGTTCCATTTTCCGTCACTTCAACAATCAAGCGTGTAATGGGGATGCGTTTGTTTTCAACATCCACCTCAGTGACGGTGGCAGAAGCGATGATGGGAACGGCTAATGACATTCGGGTGCGTTCTGGAATGAGGGTAACGGTGGCGGAGGGCAAGAAGAGATACACCATCAACCCCATCACCACCAAAAATCCTAACATCAAGCCCACGCGCCCTAGCCATGTTTGGGTGGGGGTGGGGTCATCAGTGTAAACGCGGCTGGCGACATCCTTCAACTCATCGGGATGGGGTTCGTTTTCGGGCTTTTGAAAGCGCGAGGTGAACACCTTGCTTCGCCCACGCTTCCACGTTTTGCGGTCGCTTTCACCGATGGTCTCAAAGGTACTAATGTTGAGTTCTTTGGCGTGTTCAATCACCAATGGATCATGCGTCACCAACGCCAAGCGAATGGCACGGCGCATTGCTTCACGCTGGACAAGCACCAAGTCGAGCTTTCGCGTGAGTACCGTGCCTTCTTCGGGCCACACCAACAACACGCGCTCACCGCGCACGAACGAGATGCGATCACGAACCGAGTTGGCATCATCATTCTTCTCAAGTTGTACGAAGTGAGGGCGTGCTTTGGACATGCTTAAGCCTTGTATTGACGGGCAATTAATTCACGAGAAAGGTTGAGGGCACTGGGCAAGGCGGAGGCATCCTTCCCGCCAGCTTGTGCCATGTTGGGGCGACCGCCTCCCCCGCCTCCCATGTGTTGAGCAATCTCTTTAACCAGATTGCCGGCGTGCAATCCCTTCTTGGTCAGGTCATCTGTCACCAAGACCAGCACTTGAGGCTTGTGCTCAATGATGCCACCCAAGACCAACACCCCACTGCTCACCTCATTGCGGAACCAATCCGCCATCTCTCGCAAGGTGTTGAGGGGGATGCCATCCACCTGCTGAATCAAAGCCGAAACCGCCCCGATCTGTTCGCGCTGGCTAATCATCTTGTTGAATTCATAACGCGCTAGGTCACGTTGTAAACGTTCAATCATCTTCTTGCTGTCGTTGAGTTCTTCTTGTAAGGATTCAACACGCTCAACCACATGATTAGCGGTTGTACCCACTTGACGGGCAACCGCAGAGAGGGTGCGCCGTTCTGCTTGTAGGGTTGCCAACGCCGCTTCACCACTGACGGCTTCAATGCGACGGATGCCCGCACTACTGCTACTTTCCGCTATGATGACGAATGAACCGATCTCGGCGGTTTGTTGAACATGATTGCCCCCACACAACTCATAGCTATATCCGTTGCCAATGTTGATGGTGCGCACAATCTCCCCGTATTTCTCGCCAAAGAGGGCGGTTGCTCCTTCGGCAATCGCTTCTTTGATGAGCCTTTCGCGTGCTACAACAGGATAGTTTTGCAGGATTGCCTGATTCACTTCGTGTTCAATGAGGTGCAGTTCATCATCGGTAACTTTGCTGTCGTGCACAAAATCAAAGCGGAGGCGGTCAGGTGCCACCAATGACCCGCGTTGCTCTACATGTCGCCCCAAGTGAAGGCGCAAAGCCTCATGTAGTAGGTGGGTGGCGGTGTGGTGGCGCGTGGTGTTGCGTCGATGTTGCTCATCAACTTGGGCGATAACGGATGCACCCACCGCAGGCGTACCTTGCACCACCTCGCCCACATGGATGATTAACCCGCTGATCGGCTTGGACATGCCCTCAACATCTATTGACCAATTCGCATGAGTGAGCATTCCCTTATCGGAAACTTGCCCCCCTGATTCAACATAGAACGGCGTTTCTCGCAGGACAATTCCGATTTGATCCCCAACGATTGCCTGATTGACCAGTTGCCCATCACGGATAATCGCCACGACCACGCTTTCAAGTTGAAGCGCACCATAATGTAGCTGTTGCACGCCGCCCGTAGGGAGGGTGTCGCTGGCAATGAGTTGCTCAAGAATGGTGGAATAGTCCCCTGTATTGGCGATCACCCCCATTGCTTGCCCCGCGCCACTGTCTAGGGCGTGTTGTTCTTCTGCGCGGTGATATGCGTCCATATCCACGCCGAAGCCACGTTCTTCTACAATGTCTTTGGTAACTTGAATGGGTAGCCCCAGCGTCGCCTTGAGGAAGAACGCCGTTTCACCATCCAAGACCTGTTGACCGTCTGCCTGTAGTTTAGTGAGAATCTCATCAAGAGCTTCTAGCCCACGTTCAACCGTCGCAAAGAAAAGGCGTTCCTCTTTGGTGATTGCTCGCTTGATGCTGTCCGCCTTGTCTACCAATTCAGTGTAATGCGCCCCCATAATCTCAATGACCGTATCGGCAACTTGTGCAAGGAACGGTTCAGTGAAGCCCAATTTCGTGCCAAAGCGAATGGCACGGCGCAAGATCAAACGGCAAACGGAATCTCGCCCTTTTGGACCCGGCAACACCCCATCCGCCACCATGAAGACCGCGCTACGGATGTGGTCAGCAATGACGCGATATGCCACCCATTGTTCAGCGAAGGTGGCATCATCATGTTGAGTTAGCTGGCGCGTCTTTTGAATGATCGGAGTGAATAGGTCGGTATCATAGTTGGTTTCGCCTTGTTGCAAGATGTTGGTGATGCGCTCCAGCCCCATCCCCGTATCCACACCCGGCGAGGGGAGGGGTTCATCAAACGCGCCACTATGGGTGGGGTCGGATTGGGTGCGGTTGAACTGCATGAAGACCAAGTTCCAAATTTCCAAGAAGCGATCATCGTCCTGCTCAAGGGATTGGATGATGGTATCTTCGCCACGTTCGGGGTATTTATCCCAGTGAATCTCGGTGTTGGGTCCGCAAGGTCCCGTTTCCGCCATCTGCCAGAAGTTGTTCTTCGCCCCTAAGCGTGCAATACGATGTGGGTCTACACCAACTTTATTCACCCACAAGTCATAGCTCTCATCATCTTTTTCGTAGATGGTGACGGCTAGACGGTCTACTGGCAATTGATAGACTACCGTCAAAAGTTCCCACGCATACTGCATTGCCTCTAATTTGAAATAATCTCCAAAACTAAAATTACCCAACATCTCAAAAAATGTATGGTGACGTTTAGAGGGTCCCACTTCTTCTAAGTCGTTGTGCTTGCCACTAACGCGCATAACTTTTTGAGAAGTGGCGGCACGGGTGTAGGGGCGTTTTTCGCTGCCTAAGAAGGTGTCTTTGAACTGCACCATGCCGGCGTTGGTAAAGAGCAAGGTGGGATCATTAGTAGGAACTAACGAGGAAGAGTCCACTCGTTGATGTCCTTTGCTTTCAAAAAACTTCAGAAATGCCTCGCGGATCTCTGCGCTGGTCATGCGTTCCATGCCGTGAAAATCCTTTGGAATGATTGATACTCAATGGTTGGGATTATAGCCCCCACAACCTGACTCAACAAGGGGGCTGGATTATGCTATACTGTTTGGCGAATTGTATTTTATGCACACACAAACTAAAAGGATAGCGTAACGTGGCGACCATTGATGAACAAGTGGACGTGTTAATGTCTGGCACTGCCTATGGCGATGTCGAGACCAAGCAAGCAATGGCAAAAGACTTGAAGGAACGTTTGATCGAAGCGGAAAAAGAGGGTCGCCCTTTGCGTGTTTATTGTGGTTATGACCCACGCACCACCGATCTTCATCTAGGACATACCATCACCATGCGCAAATTGCGCCAGTTTCAAGAGTTCGGGCATGATGTCACTTTCTTGATTGGCACGTTCACCAGTTTGATTGGTGATCCTTCTGACAAGGACAAAGCACGTGACCAACTGACTCCCGAACAGGTGGACATCAACGCTCAAACCTATGCCGAACAAGCCTTCAAAATCTTGGACTCGTCCGTTACCCACGTGCGCCGTAACGACGAATGGCTTAGTCCGTTGGATTTCGCTGACATCATTCGCCTTGCCAGCAATTTCACGGTGCAACAATTCCTTGTGCGGGAGAATTTTGCCAAGCGGCTAGAAGCTGGATTGCCCATTCACCTGCATGAGATGTTCTACGCTTTGATGCAGGCGTATGATGCGGTTGCTCAGGAAGCGGATGTACAAGTGGGGGGGCAGGATCAACTCTTCAATATTTTGGTGGCGGGGCGCAAACTCCAACAAGCACTAGGGCAGAAGCCCCAAGTTGCCATCATCATGGGGGAAAGCCTACCCGGCACCGATGGCGAGATCAAGATGAGCAAGAGCTTGGGCAATCATATCCCCTTGCTTTCTGAACCATGGGACATGTTTGGCAAGGTGATGAGCATCCCCGACAAAGCCATGCCCATCTATCACAAGTTGATCTTGGGATGGCAGACAGACCAATTGACCGCCCTAGAACAAGGCTTAAGTGATGGCACGTTGCATCCTAACGTAGTCAAGATGAACCTTGCCCGTGAGATCGTCGCCATTTTCCATAGCCCTGCCGATGCGCAAGGGGCACAAAAACGCTGGGATGAAGTCTTCCGCAGTGGGGACAAGGGTGGCTTGCCAGAGGATATAATGGAGGCGCAACTTGAAGGAGACGAAGAAGCTGTCGTGGCTATCTTGCGTCGCTTAGACATGGTGAGCAGTGGCAAAGAAGCGAAGAGTCTCATCAAGCAGGGTGGGGTACAACTCAACCAAGTACCGCTAGAAGATCAGGGTGCTGTCATCACGCGCGACATGCTCCCAATCATCTTGCAAGTTGGTAAGCGGAAGTTCGTTAAACTGGTCTAAACTACTTTGGCGGGAGACAACCTCCCGCCGATTTCCCTAGAATTTGCGCCCTTGCGCCCATGTCAAATATTCGCGCACTTGCAAGTCAGTATTGCGAATCTTCATAGCCAGATCGGCGGCTAGGTTTCGCATTAACTTGTAGCCGAGTTGGGGGTATGAATCACACAGGAGCATCAACTTTCCACGTGGGATGAGAACTAGCTTTGCTCCGTCTTTGCCCGCGATGGCACGGGCAGAGCGCAAGCCTTCATCCACCAATGACACTTCTCCGAAGGATTGCCCACGTCGTAGGGTTGCGATGGTTTGTGCCTCAATGTTGTGGGCGTTCTTGCCTAGTAATGAAGGATTCACTTGAATATCTACGTCTCCATCGGCGATGATGGACAACTCATCCCCAACGGTGTTCTCTTCAAAAATGATCTCGTTAGGTTGATAAACCCGTTCTTCTGTGATGGAGGAGACTAATTCCAGTTGAGTGCTGTTAAATTCGTAAAAGATGTCCGCTTGCTTTAAGACGACAACCGACATATAACGCTCCATAATGACCATACGACTGCATAATGCTATCAAGTGTAGCACACCTGAACTTAATCGTATATCTACTAACCACCCTTATCTTGAATAACTTTGTAGGAGTCACCATAAGATGTCCTTGCCAATGACCGTACAACAACTGATTGAGATGATCTCTGACCCTGCACAATTTGTCAGCGCGACGTTCAGCGGCAAGCGCAAGGGGGATACTTCCACATGGAAGAAAGCGATTGTGCGCCCCATCGAATTGAAAGGGCAATACCATTTACAATTTTCATGGTTTGATGACAAGAAGAATATCGTCAAGAACTATCGAGATGCCGAACAAGTAGCACAACTTCACGCCCTTTTCGCGCTCCCGTTTCGTCATCTGCACTTGCTCACCCTCACTGAAGCAATCACGGTGAACCTGTCCAACACACAGCACGTTGCGGTCTCTCGCAAATCTTTAGACGCACCCGTCCAACTTCACCTACAGCATGACCGCCAAAAGACCTCGCTCTTAGATGATGATCGCGCCCGCCCGTTTTTGATTGGAAGTGGGATTATGACCCAAGATGGGCATATCCGCGCCGATAAAAAACGCAAGCATCAGCAGATTAGCGAGTTCTTACGCTTGCTTTCTGAAACCGATCGTTTGATTCGGTGGGAAGGGGAGTGCCTACGGGTGGTAGATTTTGGATGTGGGAGTGCCCAATTGACCTTTGGCATGTATTACTATTTCCAAGCCATCCGCCAGATTCCTGTTGAGATCGTTGGGGTAGACCTTAAGGAAGACTTGATGCTCAAGGTCAACCGAACCGCGCGTGACTTGGCGTATTCCCACCTTACCTTTGTGAGTGGGCGCATTGATACCTACCAACAGGAAATGGCTCCCCATGTGGTTACTGCGCTTCATGCGTGTGATACCGCCACCGATGATGCCATTGTGCGTGCGATTAGATGGGGGAGTGCGTTTGTTTTCGTTGCTCCATGTTGTCACCATCACCTACAGGCGCAACTTGACCAACAACCTACGCCTGTGGTTTTCAAGCCGATTGTCCGTTATGGCTTGTTTCAAGAGCGCATGGGGGATATGTTGACGGATTCCTTCCGCGCTTTGATCCTGCGCATCATGGGGTATCAAGTGGATGTCATCGAGTTTGTTGCCCCAGATCACACCCCCAAAAATGTGTTGATCCGCGCTGTTCGCACGCAAACCGAACCCGATTTATCAGCACTTAAAGAGTATCAGGCACTGCTGCAATACTGGCTAGTGAAACCCTATCTGCACACACAATTAGCCGATCTATTGGATCCGTTGTTGAACGCCACTGTCGAAGATGAACCTCATCGCACAATGCGCCAAGATTGAATGTGACGGAAGCGATCACTTAAGCTACCAAGATAGCCCATGTGTGCAACCTCAATAGTTTTGCTGGTGACATACGTATACAGTGGCGTATAGAGCGGGAGGGCGATTGCTTCTGTAACGAAGGCGCGTTGAAACTCAGTATAGTAAATCTTGCGATTGACGCTGAATGGGTTGCTCCGTGCAGACTCTAAAGCCTCGCTGATGTCACGGTTAGCAACCCCTCCCATGTTTTGCCCATTGGGATACGAGCCTTCGTCCCAAAAGCTATATAGGTCGGTGGTATGGTCAAATTGGTATTCCACAATGGCGATGTCCCAGTCGCGCGAAGAAAGGCGGTTGCGATACTCATCGGGACTTAGGGGGATCACTTCACTATTGAAGCCAATCGCTGACCACTGCTGGCTAATCTCGGTTGCCATATTCACGTAAGCCACCTCATCAATCACCACAAAGCGAAACGCTCCACGCGGTTCTGCGGTTGCGGTGGGGGGTATTTCTGGGGTGGCATCCGTACTGGTTTCCTCAACAGCTGGAGGGGGAGCGGGGTATAGCTCAACAGTTTGGATGAGGCGAAGGGCTTCCGTCGGATTATAAGCAGGATAGCTGGGTACATCATGGGTCATCATCCATGAACCCAGTGGCACTGCCCAATCGGTTAGCACGGCAATCTGATACAGGTTGCGCCCAACAATCGCGGTTCGATCCAACGAACGTTGTAATGCCTGACGAAGCTGGACATCCCGAAAGACGCTGGGTTGCCCTTCTATCCCACTCTCCCAATTGAACACGATCATCCCAACTTGGGGCAAGGTGGTACTATGCAGATTAAATTGTGTGTTGGGGACAAGCGAGACCCGCTCGCTTTCAGTCAAGCCTAGCCCATCTACCTTACCCTCCAACAACGCCTGTTTTGCTAGATCAACGCTGGGGAATAGCTGAAAGGTTAAGCGGTCTAGTTCAAACGGGGCAACTTGATTGGGGCGATTTCGATAGGTGGGGGCAGCAACCAACTCAACCAGCTCGATTTTATCGGTGCCCTTGATGCTTGCTAGTTGATAACGCCCCGTGCCAATTGGGGAAAGGTTGAAGGGATGCGTTGCCATTGCGCTGGCATCCATCTCTCCAAACACGTGCTGGGGCAAAATCCCCAATTGCAGGTGATCCAAGAAATTGCCAATGGGTTGTACCAACCTGAAGCGTAGGTGGGTATCATCCAACACTTGGACTTCTATGGTTTTCCAGAAATCATGCAACGTTGGTTCACCGCTAAAACTGGGTTGCTGAATAATCCCAATGGTGAAAGCGACATCGCGTGCCGTGAAGGGCGTACCATCTTGCCACAGCACATCACCTCTCAAGGTGAAAACATATTCTGTATAGGTGCTATCAATCACCCAATTGCTTGCCAACGCGCCCATTGTTTCACCATATTCATTGGTGGTGATAAGCCCCTCAAAAATCAGCGCGACTAAATCACGCTCATTCGGATTGTGCAAGCTGAAAAGTGGATTGATACGTTGGACATCCCCTATCAACGCCTCACGGTATGACATGGGCAAATCGGTGACGGTGGCATTAACCTCTATTGCGGTGGGAATAGGAGATGGCGTGGGGGGGATCGGGGTTTCCGTGGAGGGTGGGGGAGGGGTAGGATCGTCTGTTGGGCGGCTAAACAGCATCCCCATAAAAATTCCTGCTGAAACCACTAACGCAAACAATTGCCAACGAAAACCACGAAGCATGTGCTAATCCTACGCCTATAAATGAGGGAAAGGGTGGTTAAGTCCCACCCTTCCATGAAAGGGTGAACCTAACTAACGAATGAAAATGCGAGAATGGCGATGGCAACGAAACCGATTGCCAAGCCTACTGTGATTTGGAAAAGGGTCTTTTCTAGCCCACGACGGGTATGAGAAATCCCGCCGGAAAGATCGCCACCCAATAGACTTCCTAAACCGCCACCACGTACTTGTAACATAATCAACCCCACTAAAATGATGGAGATGATGATGGTTGCAACTTGCAGAACAATGTTAAGCATTTCAGGTTACTCCAGAAAAAAAACGCCCACGAATCCTAACACAATTCATGGGCTAAGTAAACAAACAGGTTTTAGGTATCCTAACGGGCAAGGTTGCTAGTTTGTGCCCATTGGTTCACCTTGTAAAACGTTGAGGGCGGCTTGTAGTTGAGGGTCGCCAGCGACTGATTCAGCATCCGTGATGTTGGTATAGTAACGGTCTTCTAATGCCCATTCTACCACAACATCGGGTGTCACCCCTTGCTCATGAATCCAGTTGCCGTTCGGCGTGAGCCAACGGGCAATCGTTAAACGGACTCCACCACCATTGCCGAGCGTGTGCAAGATTTGCACGGTGCCCTTTCCAAAGGTTACTTCGCCCACAATGGTTGCCAACTCGTGATCTTGTAGTGCCCCTGCCACCAACTCAGACGCGCTGGCACTTTGCCCGTTCACCAGCACCACTAGCGGAAAGGTGTAGCCGGCATACGATCCATCCGCTTGATGAACCTCTTCATGATCGTCTGCAAATTCTCGACGTAGCACCACATCATCCTCGATGAACGCGCTGGAAACTTGAATGGCACTGGTCAGCGTTCCGCCGGGATTGCCACGCAAATCTAAGATCAACCCATTGAGGTTGTTGCCACTCATTGCTGTCACTGCCTCATCAATTTGTGGGCGAGAATTATCATTGAAGTCATACATGCGAATATAGCCGATGTTGTCTTCTAGCACGACGTATTCCGTTGTGGGGACGGGAATGGCGGCACGTTCAATAGTCATTTCGATTTGCTCTTCACCGCGCAAGAAGGTGATGTCTACCGTTGTACCCACTGGACCCCGCACCAATGAAGCTAACTCTAGCTGGTTCACCCCAATAACATCTTCTCCATTCACTTGGAGGAAGATGTCGCCCACTTGTACACCTGCTTTTTCGGCAGGCGTATCCTTCAAAACGTTTGCCACTTCAATGGCGTTTAATTCCATGATCGTATGGATGATAACCCCAATCCCTTGAATCTCCCCAGACAGGTCTTCACTCATCAAGGAATATGCCTCACGGCTCATATACCCACTGTATTGATCGCCCAGTGATTCCACCATCCCTGCGATTGCCCCCTCCACCAACATATCCGTTTCGATGGGGTCAAGATAATCTTCTTGGATGAGTTGATAGGTTTCCCAAAATGCTTGAAACGCTTGTTCTTCCTCTTGGCTTAAACTGACTTGTCCAGCTTGTAACAACCCACGCTGTCCCCAGTTTAGCCCAATCTGAAAGCTAACTGCGACCAAGACAATGAT
>JBMOEO010000078.1:0-17970 GCA_049318945.1 Phototrophicaceae bacterium
AGACGGATCACGCTTTGGGGGGAAAGACGCGCTTGGTGCGGGGCTTCCGCATTTTGTGGATTTGGTGAGCGCACGCTATGAATATTATCCCCACCTGGGCGCACTGCCAACCGTCTACCGTAGTGGCATCCGCTTGGATTTACGGCGACGCGACTTCACCATCAACGCGCTCGCTTTCCACATCAGCCCACAGGAAAAGTTTGGGCAGATGCTTGATCCGTTTCATGGCTATGAAGATTTGCAACGTGGGATCATCCGTGAACTGCATCCGCTTTCGTACCAAGAAGACCCCACGCGCATCTTCCGCGCGGTGCGTTATGCCACCCGTTACAGCTTCAACATCTCTCCCTATAGCCAACACCTCATGCGCTTGACCCATGCCACGCTTCGGGAAGTCACTGGGGAACGGTTGCGCAATGAATTAACGCTGATGTTCTTAGAACCCCACTTTGAGCGATCACTACACTTATTAACCGATTACGGGATTTTACAGGCAATTCACCCCGCCCTTCTGCTAGAGGGGAACGTGGCGCAGGCGTTGGCAATGGCGGTGGCAGATGGCATGGAGACCTCCCTGTTGTGGGTGATCTTTTTTGCGCATGTGGAAAGCGAGTATGTGGCGACGGTGGCGGAACGGTTCTTGTTCAGCGGAAAAATCATCAAGACGTTTGAGCAGGCAAGCATCTTGCGCCATAAACCGCATCAGGTTCGCTTTGGCAATATTGCCGACACCACCTTCTTTCTGGATAACTTCCCCTTAGAGTCGGTCATGGCGAATCGCTATTGTGCATTAGACACCCCCACACGCACGCAATATCAAGCATACCTCACCGATTGGCGACACATCCAACCTCACACTGACGGGGCGGTTTTGCAACGTAAGGGCATTCATCCGGGACCAATCTACAAAGCGGTGCGCAATCGCCTGCGTAAACATCTGCTCAACGGGGACATCACCACCCCACAAGAAGAGCTAACCCTTTTGGAAACTTGGATTAAACAAGGTGATTTATGAGCCAAGCCATCGTTATCCCACCCCACCCCATCACCCTACCCACCAGCCAACGCACGATCATCTTTCGTAAGGTGACGGCGGAGGACTTGCCCGCCCTAGAAATGGATGGCATGTTCATCCACTTTCGGCGTGTATATGCGCGAGCGTTGGTGGAGCAACAACAAGGGATGCGTCTGTTGTTGATTGCTGAAAGTGCTAACGCGGTGGTGGGGCGCATCTTCACGCTGTTTCGTAGTAGCGATAAACGCATTGCCGATGGCAAAGAGCGTGCTTACTTGTATTCGTTCTTCGTCCATCCCGATTATCGGCGCGAGGGGTTGGGCACGCTCATGATGCAATATATCGAAAACCTGTTACAAGAATGTGGCATCTCCTACGTCACGCTTGCCGTTGCTAAAGACAATGAGGGGGCGTTACGCCTATATAAACGCCTGCATTACACCATCCTACGGGAGTCTTCTGGCGATTGGGACTATATTGACCACGAGGGAAAGCGTCAACAAGTTCATGAACCGTGTTATATTCTTGGCAAACAATTATCTCCCACTAAGCCAAAGTGGTTTACATTTTATTAAAGTAGTATTTTATGGTTAGGGAGAAATAAGCAATCATGGTGACGCAACCTGTTGAGACGTTACTCATCACCCGTTGGAGTGACATGCAACACCCCACGCTCAAGAACATCACCGACAAACTCAAGCAAGAAGGATTCCGTCCCTACCAGTGGATTGGCAAACCCAATCAGCGCGTTGCCATCCGCTCGCATGGGTTTAAGAAGGTGTTGTTCGTAGTGGAGGGCACATTAGAATTGAGCGTCCCAACCCTCAATGAACGCTTCATCTTACGCGCTGGGGATCGCGTGGACATTCCCTCACGCATACGTCACGGCATCACGGTGGGAGCAAACGGGGTGATCGCGCTTGAAACGCTCAACCGTTAGGGTTTACCATTATGATTGTGTCCTACTCCATAGAAAAGAAACTGTATGGCAACCTATCAACCTTTCCAACAGCAGTTGTACCGCCCGCCCCATACCACTTCTTTAGATACAATTCTGATAGTGGATGGTTTCGTTAATATCCCTCTTACGTTTTCGTCACAAGACTTTTCTAAGTTACCCCTACAACACCTCCCATCGGTGATAACCTGTGACAAAAATCAATTGTTGTATGAGCGAGAGTGGGGCGCGGTGTGCATGGTTGAGGTGGTTGAACGGGCGCAACCAACGCTTCAGGCACGCTTCATGCAGTTCATTAGCGCGGATGGCTACACCACCAGTTTACCGCTGGAGGATGCGCCACACGTTTTCATTGCCACCCACCAGCATGACCAACCACTCACGCCCGAACACGGGGGGCATTATCGCTTGATCGTGCGCGGACGCTACGGTTATAAACAACCCAAGTGGTTAAGCCAGATCTACTTCGTTGCCACGCCCACGCTCGGATTTTGGGAACAGCGGGGGGCATCTCAAGACGGGTGGGCTATGCCACGCTCTACCTTAGAAACCATCCAGCTATCAGAAGAAGGCGTGTTGTTAGGTGGCGTGGCATGGGGTGGCAAGCATCCCCTGCATAGCGTCCGCATCCTGTTGGATGGGGAGACCGCCCTAGCACAACTCACTCAAGAGGGTTCATCCTCGCTCTATCATTGGGCGTTAGCATGGCAACCCAAACAACGGCGAACGTTTCATATACAGGTTTGTGCCGTCAACCAGCATGGAGAAAGCGAACCGCCCACTAGCCAACCCAAGCGATCGGTCAAGGTGTCAGCATGAGTTTATCCCGCCGTCAGTTTTTATATATGGTGGGCATACTTGCCTCGCAACAGGGGGGCTTCCTGCCAGCCCATGCCAGAACGGAGACGCGCTTTGGGCGCGTTTTATCTGGGGTATCCACCCCGATGAGTCTATCCGCCAATCGCCCCGTTGAGATTCTTGGGGAGCGTGGGGAAAACTTCATCACGCACTTGGGGACAATCCCCAAAATAGCCCTACAGCCCATGCCTCATTATTCGTGTGACGGTTGTCACCTGTCAGTAGCGTATGGCGACAGTGTAGAAGTTATTAGCACCCACGCCCCCATCTATCAATATGCCAGCTACCATAGCCCCTTCCACAGTACACTTGGACACGGCGCACTATTGCACGTCACCGATCAACTCACTGACGAAGAAGGCTCATGGATTCAAGTGGCGACTGTTGACCATCAATCTATAGGATGGTCGCCTGTTGAGCATTGGGGGAAATGGGAGGGCATGCCCACACTAAACAGACTGGGCGAGGGAACATGGGTATTGGATACCACCACCCACCAATTGATAGTACGGGATGGCACACACACTTTAGCCACGCTTCCGATTAATCATCCCCGTGATTTACAAGCGGGAGACTTCCCCTTCACGCCGTCACCCAACGGAGGCTACCGCTTGGCGGATCGCGTGGGCGTGCCGTGCTTGGGTACGCTTGACACCCCTCTAAGCAGATTGATCCTGCATGGGGTGTATTGGCATCATGATTTTGGAAGGGAGCATGCGCTCCCCACGCTTGAGGTGAGCATCGAAGCAAGCCATTGGTTGCGGGAAAGCCTTTGCCACCCATGCACCCTACACGTTATGTAGCCCCTTTACTTTCAAACTTTTACATCTACAAATGTAAAAGAAATGAGCCTCATAGCTTCTGAATAAGTAAAGTAAGTAAGTCATGATGAAAAGGAAAATAATATAATGGAGCTTTCTCTTGGTTTAGCTTTAGCAGCCGGGTTAATCTCGTTCATCTCTCCATGTGTTCTCCCGTTAGTGCCAGCATACATCACCTACATGGGAGGGCGTGCCACCTATCAGGTTGCCAACTCCCAAACCAATGCTTACGGTGGGTTCATGTTGCGCCTCAACACATTGATTCATAGCATCTTCTTTGTGTTGGGATTCTCCGTAGTCTTTGTGGGGGTTGGCTTACTCTCAACGGCATTCATCGCCAGCATCGGTGGAAACAACTTGAACGCCACCACCAATATTATTGGGCGAGCCGGTGGGGTGGTGATTATCCTGTTTGGGTTGCACTTCATGGGAACCCTCAGCACGGTATTAAACAACCTACGCCGTCATGAAGCGTGGTTCACACCCCTCACCAGCGTCTTGATAACGGTGGCGTTGAGTGGGCTAATCTTCTGGGCGTTTGATCTGCCCCACTTACCCTTAGATGGCACGATTAGCAGTTTCATTCAGCGTTACTGGATTGCTTTGGTGGTTCTCATTCCGCTCTTGGTCTACTTAGGGATTGGTGGGGCATATCATCAGTCTGCCACATTCTGGCTACAACATCTTAATGCTTTAGAAATCGCGCTCTATGCTGACACCCGTAGCGATCTCACCATGAAAAAACAAGGAGGCTTCCTTAGCTCATCGTTGATGGGGATCATCTTTGCGGCAGGATGGACACCATGTATTGGACCCATCTATGGGGCAATCCTCACCTTAGCGGCAAATGGCGGAAGCGTCGCATGGGCTGGGGCGTTGTTGCTGGCATATTCGCTGGGGTTAGGGATTCCCTTCATCATCACGGCAGGCATGCTCGACAGTGCCAAAGGGGTACTCAAACGCCTTAACCGTTCGATGGGGACGATTAAATTCGTGAGCGGACTCTTCCTCATCGGGGTAGGGATTTTGGTTGCCACCAACCAACTCCAACGGATCAGCGCATTGGGTGCTACAGGTGAATTGGGGGTGATCTCTTACAACTTGGAAGAATGTTTCACCCAAGCTGTGGCGGGGCAAATCCCCTTTGGACAGATCATGTCCTGCGTTTCTGGTGAAGACACAACAAGCCCATCTGTTGAGCTAGAGGAGTCACCCAGCCCTAGCGGACTGCTCACCATTGAAGAGGTGGCGGGAGAATCCTCCACGGTTGAATCCCCTTCTGATACACCAATTGGGATTCAAGTGGGCAATCAAGTTCCAAACTTCCGAACCTTCACCGAAACAGGAGAGACGGTTGAGTTATCGAGCTATCGTGGTCAGGTGATTCTCCTTAACTTCTGGGCAACATGGTGTGGTCCGTGTCGCGTGGAGATGCCTGCCTTAGAAGAGGCACATCGCACCTATGCCGATCAAGGCTTGGTGATCCTTGCCGTCAACAACCGCGAGACCGCCCAACAGATGGCGGACTTCCGCGCAGAGATGGGGCTAACGTTCCCCTTTGCTATGGATATTCAAGGGCGCATCCAAGAACAATTTGGCATCTTAAACTATCCCAGCACCTATCTTATCGGTCGTGATGGGACAATTTTAGACGTACATTTGGGGGCATTAACCCTAGAACAAATCAACGAATTGATTGATGATGCTTTATAAATCAATCATGATTTCATAAAGAGGGCTTATGTCTAGCAATAGCCGTAGTTTTGCAATTCAGATGAATCGCTTCGTCTATCGGATGAGCCAGCACTGGGCATGGGTGGTGTTGATTCCGCTGGGCATCTTCACGTTGATGCCCTTCGTTGCCCCCACCTTAAGCTATGTCGGTTGGGATTCTGCCAGCCAAGCGGTCTATACATTCTATAAACCATTCTGTCACCAATTTGGCTTTCGGTCATTCTATCTATTTGGGTTACAATCGGTTTATCCGCGCACCAATACCGGCACTGCGCTGGTGACGTATGAGGACATCATCCTTGAGACCGCCCCAGCTGACTTTGCCCACATTCAAAACCTCTATGCAGACTCATCTAAAGCGAGTGATCTGCTGGACTGGGCAAATCTACAATGGACGGCACGCGACCACATTGGCAACCCCACCATGGGCTACAAAGTGGCGGTGTGTGAGCGCGACATCTCCATTTATGGGGCGTTGTTTGTGGGTGGGGTGTTGTATGTGATCTTTCAAAAGCGCGTGCGTCCCTTGCCCATTTGGCTGTATATCTGGCTCGGATTGGGTCCGATTGCCATTGATGGCTTTAGCCAGCTACTGAGCCTCCCCCCGTTTGAGTTGTGGGCAGTGCGCGAAACCTTGCCCATGTTCCGCGTTTTGACGGGGGCAACTTTCGGCTTCATGAATGCGTGGTTGGGCTTCCCCTATTTGAAGATGTCCTTCGATGAAACGCGCTGGGAAATTGAGGACAAGTTCCGTAAAGCAGGCATCACGCTGTAGTCCTACACAAAAAATCCCCCTCGGTTGAGGGGGATTTCACAGTTTATAGATGTTTATGCCACTAGGTTAATCGTTGCCCACCCCAGTATCAAAGCCGGAGTCATTACCATTAGGTGCTGTGCCGACACCGTTCACGGTCAAGATTATCTTACCGCTGGCGGTATTACAGCTGGATTGGCGATCATCCACCTCGTAATTGATTTGCATCGTCAGCGGGGTGCTGGTGCTATAGAACGAAGAACTTTGTCCAACACTCACCACTTGCCAATCACCAGACGCGCTATTGATTCGTACAACCACGCTCACGCCAGTTGTGGCATCCGTGACGGTATATTCCTTCACAGCGGCATTGGCAACATAGACCGTATGCCCGTTCCCATCACTGAAGACCGATGTCAAGTTGGGAGTGCCAGCGATATTGGTATTCCCTTCCGTAACAGTTAGGGTAACGTCGTTATTTTTAGATGGGCGTTGGTTTGCGTTCGGGATTGGGCTAAGGGTAATAGTGACTGTTCCATCACCACTCTTCGCCCCACGCGCATCTTTATTCTTGTAGCGGAATGTATCGGTGGTTGCCACCGCCTGACACTGCAAACTAGACACGCCCGACGCATTGTAAGTGAATGAACCATCCGCCTTATTGAGCGTCACCGTTGCCCCAAGCGCACTGGTTGTCCAGTTGCTATCCACCGTCAAAGGCATATCCCCATTGCGGAAGTTCCCACCACTATCATAGCAAACCGCTGGAGGATTATCAGCAGAGGAATTACACACGCGACCAGCGGTAGTGTCGTTGTTGTCGTGATCGTTCTTCAAGACTCCATCCGCAGCACTAACCGTTAACACTTGGTCAATGCGCGTAGCGTAGGTGTCATTGACAGCAACAGGTGCGACGTTATCAGTATTGTTGTTGCTGGGCGGGTTGATGTTATCCACAGGCAGATCAACGCCCGAACCGTAGCTACCGCCACCGTTTCCGCCCGTTCCTTGATAACACAAGAAAGAAATGGTGGAGCCGTTGAAATCAGAAGCATATACGCGCCGACTGTGCAGGTAGCCCGACCCATTGAAAACAAGCCAAACATTGCGCACTGAGTTGGGGGGCATGATATAGTTATCCACCCATAGCCCATCGCGCTTTCCTTGTACATAATCATCCACCGTCACTTCTGCAGAGACTCCGCCGCTGGTGTATACCGTACCTGAAATACCCGTTCCCAGTGTGCTATCCGAACGCCACACTTCTACTGCTTCTGCATCAAACGCGGAACTTCCGCCCACTAAAACACGCATCAAGGTGAGGATGTCTGTATCACGCTTGTGGGCGAAATAGTCACGCCATTTGATGCGGAAATCAGAAATCGGTGTGGGGGTATTACGATCATTTTCTACAATGAACTGGAATACAGAAAAATCATGGAACGGATTGGCAGGCGCAGAATAACCTACTGAACCGCTACCACAATTCACCTCAGTAGTGGGCAAATTACCGGGACCATTGGGGGGGTTATAGTTGGTGGTATTCAGTTCCAAGATGGTGGGGCAAGGCGAGCCGGTGGTGGGGTTAATGACGGTGAATTGTGAACCATGCAAAGTTGAGCCGGCAATAACGGTTGTGTATTCACTGGGTCCGTTTGAGTACGTCGCCTTAACAGCGGTAACGGAATTGGCAGGCACAACGAAATCCCGTCCGAAGACACCGCCCGGATCAGAAAGGTTATTGGTAGGTGGATCATAATCCTGCCCTTCCCACATTGTTTCATCGTTAACCTGAATCTTGCGAATCGCCATAGTAGGATATAGATCCGCCTTCCCCCAATTCAACAAGACCTGACTGATTTTGGCATCCAGCGGATTTTGATTGTTGATATGGACGGTGATGGTGGAAGAGCCATACAAGACCGGCAAAGCACTATAAATGTCCACTCTTGCACAATCGAAAGTTAACTCATCCGGAATATCCGTGGGGAGGGGGGTATTGGAAGGGATAACTGGTGGCTCGGTTTCGTTTGGATTGTCTGTTCCTTCTGGATCATCGGGCGGCTCTAAAACGCCAGGGTCATCCACCGTAGACAGCAACGCGCTGGCAGCACGTGCGGCACGGAAGGTTTCATTCACACCCGAACGACGCGCCTGAATTGGAACATAGTCAGTGATGCCAAGTGGGGTAATGAGTGGGTGATAGTAGGTGACAACAATGTTGATACGATCACCAGGACCGCCGGCATCTAGCCAACGGCGTGCTGTTCCGCCAGCATCATTGCGACCAGGGTTGTTGGATACTTGACCCGATTCATCCCCCTCGCGTAATTCATTCAACACACAGGCTGGCGCAAGTCCGCTGATGGAGGGGCGCACAAAATTATTGATGGCATAGAAACCACCTGAGTAGTACGCGAAGAGGGAGGAGCTGGTTTCTGGAAGGCTGTCTGTTGGGAAGTTTACCGCAATGTCATCCAAGATCGTGATGAAGCGTGTATTGGTGGAAACGCGCGGGAAAGCGGCTTTGGAGGTTTCTGGCTCTAAGAACCCTCTGGAACTACAAATCATGACATCAAAATAACCGCGCAACAACTCCCAAGAAGCTGTGCCAGCTTCTACATCTGCGGGCGTAACGGGGCTACCCAATGCAGTTGGGGAAAGATGGGGAAAGTCTGGATGCCAAGTTGAACGCAAGAAATAGAAGAGTGTCGCTTCATTGGTGACATAATCAATAGGAGATTGCCCCCCAATGGACAAGCCCCCTGCACCACGACGCGCCTCTTCCATGATTGAAACCAAGCGCAAGATGTCTTGGCGTAACTCTTGGTGCGTTTCATCACTGGGTTCACAATCAATCCCACCATACCACGTGGCAAAGATCCGTTCAGAATTGGCGGCACTGGTATCATATCCGTTGGTGGCATTATCGTTAGAAGCCTCCAATGGATTCAACAAGGTTTTAGAACCGCGCCGTTCTTCGTCTACACACGGCACAATTGAATTAGGATCGGTATTGCCACTGGTATCTATCCAACCATCGTAATGGCTAAATGACCCGGTTGTGGCATAACGTGTTGCACTGCGGGCGGCATTCTGTAAGGAAACCCACGACTGAAATAAACGGCTAAACTCAATCACCCCAAAGGTGAGCATGAGTACAATGGGAAGGGTAATGGCGAATTCAACCAGCGACTGCCCTTGACGCTTGCGTAAGTCATGTGGGACTGTTGCAGTAGGTTGATCTTTGATGTTCTCATTCATAGATGATTTGCCTCTGTCTGATACAGCCTTAACGGAAAATACGAGTGAACATGCGTGACGCAATTTCATCGAATACTTGATCTAGCCCAGAATCATCTGGCGCATTGAAATAATTGCCATAGGTGGTTTCAATGTTGGCAGGTCGCAAGACAACGTTTGAGTTCGTATCTAGCTCCACAATCTTGGGATAATCGTCATCGTAACGGTTATTGTCACCAACATCTGCGATGTACTTGAGCAATTCTTCCCCTAAGCAGTCTTCAAGATTGTCTTGGCAAATATCTGAGCCAGTGGTGTCATCGAAGGTTAGACCATACCCAATGGTGAAGATGCTGGGCAAAATGTTCAAACTATCTGAACCGCGCTCCATCGCCACATAATCCGCCCAATCACGTGCATAATCATCCGCGTTATAAAGCTCACGGCAGGCGTTGCCGGCATAGCTGAAGGTGCCGGGCGAAGCCAACGTTTGGATCAAGACCCCATCAAGTTCGAGTTCTGTTTTGATACCATCCCCATCCCGATCGGTATTACAGTAATTGCGCTCATACGGTTTGGTATCGTTGCACAATACGTTGTCGCGGTCTGGATCAGCATAACCTTGTGCGCCCGGTGAATCGTAAGGATTGCCACCAACTGTACCATGTGGACAAAAGCCCAGTGCGCCATAATCTCCACGCCGTCCCGCGCCAGCCACAAAGCCAGCTTGACCGGGTTGAGGGTTATAAGCAGATGGCGCAGGGTTATAAGGAGAGGGATCGGTTGCGCCAGTATTGGGATCCACATCAATACGCTCTGTTCCGTTTGCCGCTCCGTCGCTCAACATGATGATAACCCACACCGCACCCTCGCGGCGCGTGGTAGCGGGGTCAAGCAAAGCGTTGTTGGCAACGCGCAACCCAGAACCGATATTGGTACCACGACATGAGGCGATATTCTCATAACTCAAGCGTCCCCAGTCAGACCCTGCGCCAAATTCATTGGTGTAGTAATTTCGCCACGGGCTTCCTGTCACAGTGACATCTGGAGTCATCATGTCAATCATCACTAGGTTATAGCTCTTCAACCACAAGCTAGAACGGAAAGAAGCATTTGAGAACGGACAAGACCCACGCACCAAATAAGGACCGGTATAGTTGCCCACACTTTGAGTATTGTACGTGCTAGGGAGTTCACGCCCAACGCTCACCCCTTCGTCTGTGTCTGTTCGCCCATCCCCGTTGACATCGCCAGCCACAAATGAAACGTGGAAAGCAGAGCCTTCGGCATAGTTATTCCATAGGTCGATGGATTCGGGGTTTTCTTCTTGAACGCCCCCAACAATATCGCTGAAGTCCCCGTCACTGTTTAAGTCACCCCGTGGGGCGGTATAGTAGAACGAAGGCTCAGAGCGCACACCAATCAATTGGTTCAACGTAGCAACCGCATCCTCGCGCACTTCAATCATGTGAGAGCGGTCGCCCCCTCCACGGAAGACCGCCCCATCGGGGTCAACCAGATAAGCGGAGCGATCAAAGGTGACAAACGCGACACGATCCCCACGTAGGAAATCCACGCGATCCAAGAACTTGCGCGTTGCGTCTTTCGCACCTTTGAACGGTTGGCAAACCAAATCGCTAAAGTCCCAATCGCGTGCGGTGAAATCAATTTCGCCTGCACCGTTGGCAATGTTCCCATCGGCATCCACTTTGACGGTTGCAGATTGAGCGGCAGGATCATTACAGCAACCATAGAAATCATAAGTTGATTGGAAGAGACTAAAGTTTTCCGTGTTGAATGGAGCAGTATTGACATTATAACCGCTGGTTGCGCCTGACAACGTTCTCCATTCTGCCTTCAAAGTAGGGTCATCAATCGTTTGTAAGATCGGGTGCATTCGCATTTGACAATCAGAACGAATGGGAACAAGGTTGGCGTTGGATGCAGGATTGGCAACAATGGTTGGCGTTGAGCCAGACAGATAATAAGTAGTGGGGGCAAAGTTCAACGGAACAGTATTCCCCAAGCCATCATTGAAAGCGTAGTTACTAGAATAGATGGTGCTTTCAGTGGCAACTTCTAACAGACGGTAGTAGAAATCGGTACGGCTTGCTAGGAAGTTCGGGCGGTTGTTGGCGGTGATCCACGCGATATAGGCGGTATATTGATCCTCAACACGCGGGGGCATATAGCGCACAAATTGCTTGTTGGGGTCGCTAATCAGGTGATCTTCCCATGTTTGAAAGCTGGTGTCGTTCATCATGGATTCAGAAACATCTAAGATGACCACCACATCCAACACAGCAGTTTCAGAGATAGAGGATGCCTGCAGGGTGAAGTTGGTGAACCCCAATAACCCTAAGAAGACGGTGGGAGAATCCATCTCAGCCGTAACACGAACCAGCTTGCGCTGATCGGCTGTACAGACTTCATCGTATAAATCCTTCAAATCCTGATCGATCTCAGTTGCCCAGTCAGGATCCACCGAGAAGCAGGTTTCTACCAATACGCGCCCGGCATCCACATTGTGGAATTCAAGAAACTGACGAGCGGCTAATTCAATCGCCACAATTTCTCGATCTTGTCGGAATTGACCGGCGGCGGCAATGGCAGCACTATCGACCGCACGACGCAAAGCGGCATAGCGAACGAACAGAATAGACACATCAGTGACTAACCCGACAAATCCAGCTAATGCAATAAACCCAACCGCCAAAATCAAAATGGCTTGTCCGGTTTGATTGCGTCGCCAGCTACGGTGTAATCGTTTTTGAATCACACGAATCATAAAAATACCTCGTTCAACCTATTATTGAGTTAGGTCAAAATCAACTTCAGCAGACGGAATGGGGAAAGCCGCCCAAAGCTGAATTTCAGAACCATTACCAGTGGGGTTTAACAAGCCTGCCATAGTAGAAATACCGGGCAAGTCTAAAAGCACATCATGCCTCCAGAAGATTTCCACCAAGACCATCGCCCCTGTCGGCGCAAATGACTCACGCTCAGTGGAAGTTAGCCCAAAGCCAAGCAAGTTAATCGTCGCTTCAATATCCGCCAAGCCCCACTCTGAACCGATACAAGCAGTACCCTCAATCACGTGTTTGCCCGTCCATGAGAAACCGCGTTGTAATTCATTGGCAGTATCATACAAATCTGGGGCACCCGTCAGTTCACTCATATCAGATAGCAAGCGTGTGCGTGTGGCATCTACTTCATAAATGCCGATTGCACCGCTATTGTCCACGTCAAAGGGATCATGTTCGGAAACAGATTCGCACTCGTTGGCATTGGAAGGATAGCGTCCTGTTACGATGAGTTGTGCTGTGTCGCCTAGTGTGCCTTGACTGGCGGCGACAAACGCTTGGGCGGTTGCATTAGCGGCATAGTCTGCTTGCGGTAGAATCTGATTGAAGGAAACGACAGAGACCACAATATCATCGGGGATGGCGGTATCGGTACTGAGGGTGAGCGGTGACATAGAATCCAGCATCACACACACCACAATTTTGTAAAACCCGATGTCTGTTGAGTTACGACAATCACGAAACCGCTGGCTAGGATGGGTGGGATCATCTGCCGCGGTGCCCACCACCAACGGGGCAAGCGTACCATTACGGTTGTCCAGATCTTTTTCCCAACTAAAAACGGCGGTTGCCCCTTCTTGGATCGTACCAAAACGTGCCCCCACGCGCGTCACTTCTAACAAGATTAAGTAGTTGTTGGTATACCACCCAATTTCAACTACCCCTGTCACCATCAACAGAAAGATCGGCAACATCAACGCCAATTCAACTGTGCTCTGTCCGCGATGGTGTTTCCCATACTCAATGGGTGTGCCATCAAGTATCCGTATGAGAGTTCGGGCAAAATTACGCATAAGATTCAACACAATAAAAATGGTATCCTACTGACAGAGTTTGCTTTCCACCAACATGATACCATTTATCGAAAGGGCAAATTGTGTGATAGTTGATAAGATTTTGTGCGAAAGATCGTCGCACCTCTTGTTACAACTCAACCTTGTATTCAAGATTCCCTTCAATGTCTACCCGCGCCCGAACCATGTATCCGCGACGATGGCGCGACAGAATGATTGAGGGACGGTTTGGGTCTGGCTCTAGTTTGCGTCGCAAGTTGCGAACATGATTCCGAACCAAAGCGGCATCCCCAACATTGCCGGGGTAGCTCCATACTTCTGCCAACAGGTTACGGGTCGTTTGCCATTCGTTGGGCGTTTTACACATGAAGTACAGCAAGTTAAATTCAACCCGTGTGAGTTCAACATTGCGCCCATCCACAACAGCTTTGAAGTTTTCCGGGTTTAGTCGAATATTCGGAATCCCCACTTCGCGCCGTACCCCCACGCGCCGCAAATGAGCGCGGATGCGTGCGGTTAGTTCACGCGCAGCAAAGGGTTTATGGATGTAGTCATCCCCCCCTGCATTGAGCGCGTCCGCCACATCATCCGGTGAACTTGCCGCCCCCGTTAAAAAGACAATGGGGATTTCAGCCAATTGCGAATGACCGCGCAATTCTCTACACAGCATCAACCCGTTTTGATCGGGTAGGTTAATATCCAACAAGAATAGATCGGGGGTACGCAACTCCAGCGCGTTCAAAACACCACGCGCTGAAGAGGTTTTAATCACATCATGCCCCTCTTTACGGAGCAACTTCTCCACCATATTGAGCATCACAGGCTCATCATCCGCTACAAGGATGGTATACATTGTATTCACCTCCATTCCAGTTTACATGTAGGCTAGGATGCCTCAATGAGGTATCCCACACCATGAACCGTTTCGATATAACGTTTCCCGCTGATCTGTTTGAGCTTCGCCCGCAGGTTACGAATGTGTGCGCGAACCAAATCTGGATCCCCCATTTGCGGTGGATAGTCCCACACATGTTCCAACAAATGTAACGGGGACAACGCCTTGCCGACATGATTCAAGAGATAGCGTAACAGGCGATGTTCAGTTGAGGTCAGTTGGACACACTGATCTTTGAAGCACACTTGGTGCATTTGAGAATCTAGTTCTAACCCACTCAAGACCAACTTATTTTCTTCAGCTGTACCGCGCCATCCCCTGCGCAAAAGGGCTTCAACCCGCGCCCGCAACTCAGCAATATGAAAAGGCTTGACGATGTAATCATCGGCACCAGCATCTAAGCCGGCAACGATGTCATCAATTCGCCCCTTCGCGGTCAAGAACAAAATCGGCAAGGAAGCAAATTCAGCGTTATTGCGCAATCGTTTACAGATGGTAATGCCATCCACTTCTGGCATGATGATGTCCAGAATAACTAAATCAGGGTGTTCTTTCTCAATGATGTTTTGGGCTTCGCTACTAACATTGACCAATTTAACCACCATGTCATCTCGTTCTAGCGTGCGCCCCAGCGTTGCCAGAACGTCCGCTTCGTCATCTACCGCTATCACATACGGCATGGTCATAATCCTCTCTTGAATGGTATCTCTACTGTGAAGTGCGCCCCACCGATGGGATGCGAGGTGACATGAATTGCCCCGCCTAAACGCCCCACAATCTGTTTGCACAAATGAAGCCCCAAGCCCAAACGCTCTGTAGAAGGTTTGGTGGAGTAAAACGGTTCAAAAATCATCTCATGCTCTTCTTCGGGGATACCACATCCATTATCCCAAACCTCTATCACCAACAGCTTACGGGCAACATCCGCTTGCAAGGCAAAGCCAATCATTCCCCCTTCGCGGTTAACGACAGCATCGCGTGCATTCATCAACAAGTTGAGGAATAGCTCCACCAGCGCGTCCGATTCCGCCCAGATTTCTGGGATGGGTTCGCTGGGTAAATCAACAATGAGGGTCGTCTTGCCCGCTTCAATGAAGTTATGGATGAGTTGTATCGCCTCATTAGCGGAGACAATCAAGTTGGTAAGTTGAGGGACGGAATACGACTTGGGGGGATACAAAGCAGACATCAAGCGACGCACGACATCCACCATGCGCGTTGTGGATTGAGAGATTGTTTGTAACCGAGCATAAGTGGGATCATCAACCGATACATCCAACAGCAACATTTCCACATTTCCGAGCATCGCCGTGAGGGGGTTGTTGAGTTGGTGAGCAATCCCCGCCGCCAACTCTGCTTGTGCCAAACGTCGTGCAATCTTGATAGAAAATTCTTGACGTAGTTGGAGCGTCTCTAGGTCTTGTCGCAATTGATGGATGATGAGTTGGTCAGACAGGCAAAACTCAACCGCCTTGCGCCAGATCAACAACCCATCATGGGTGGCGGGTTCTAAACGCACCACATCAGTCAAGATGGACACCTTGCCCAGCAACCGCCCATCCTGCCAAAACCCCACCCAAAATTGTTGCCCGCCCAATGGGTGGGGCGTGAAGATTTGCTCTGGGCTAGAGGAATCACAAACCAAGACCCCATCATGGGGATAAGACTTTTGTACAACAACTTGCCCATGACTATTCCACACGACCGCGTGATATGCCAATAAGTTGATAACTTCGCCCAAATCTGCAATGAGTTGTTTAACCAATTCATCAAGCGAATGCACTTGCTTAAATCGTTGCAACATCTCGCTAAAGAGCGTATCGGGGTTTACTGCATCATCCATACGAAACAACATGCACCACCCCGTTAAGGCTTCGGCTTGGAAGTGGAGGGGTTACTCAAGCGGTTGAGTCGTTGTTCCATCTTAGATTCATCTTCGTCTACTGGCGTAGCTGGCTTCGGAGATGGAGGGGTGGTGGCATGCGCTGTAGAGTCAGCGATGTTGGCTTGTTCGGCAAGGATATGATCCAGCTTGCTCACTTGTTGAATCAGGGTATCAGAAGCGGTACGGTGTTCTTGTAACATCCGCTCAAGCGTGGATAGGCGATTTTCCGCTTCGGTACGCTTCTGCTCAAATTGTGTCGTTGCGCGTTGATCGCGGTGTTGGGTGGCTTGCTGCTGTGCTTCGGTTGTCCATTGATCGCGTGTTTGACGTGCTTCTTGCACCTGTGATTCTAATTCTTGTTCATACGCCAAGGCGTTTTGTATCTGTTGGCGCAATGCGTCGAGGTCTTTCGATACTTGCTTGCGCATTTCAAGATGATTCAGAGTTTTAGCAGGTGCTTCTAACAAGTCATCCAAAACACTGTTCATGCGTGAGCGCACTAACAAATTCAACTTATCAAATAACGAAGACAAGATTTATCCTCACAAATCGCTTTTAGACGTTTCATCCGTAAATATTATACCGTTACTACGTAAAAAACAGCAACCATACATGTGGCTAGTCCATACTTTATCTACATTTTGATAGTTGATTGCCCTGCTTTAGCAAGTTTCTGGGGGGAAAACCAAGCGGTAAACTCCCATCGAAGGACCTTGTATGCTGGGGGAAGTCTTACCATTTGAGCGATATAGCTCACATAGGCGCGAATCAAGCGGGTCTTGGTTAGGAATTTGGTCAGCAAATGCCATCAAGTATTGGGCGGAACGCTCGTCTAGTAAGTTCCATAAGCCGTCAGGATTACCCAAGAGCGGAACGACTTCGGGAGAGATTAAGCCGGCAAGGTCAACAATGGGACGGGGGGCAAAGTACCCCACTGCTCCTATATCGTGCGTGGCAAGCAGGGCATCCTCTGGCAAAGTCGCCTTGATCCATTGGGCGGTCATCACCATTTCTTCTTGGATGATCGCTACATCACGCGCGTAAACCTGCGCCCCGATGACCGTTCCCATTAGGGCGGTGGTGATGAAAGCAATTGCCAAGACCGCGCGTGAAAGAACGCGAGCAAGAAAGCGCGTGCGCCCACGTTGAACCCACTCAAACGTACCGAGCGTGCCCAGCGTTACGATCAGGGGTAAAATGGGAATGACATATCGCCCGTGTTGATAGTTCACCGGGAGGCGCAAAGCATACAACAGTACCAATGCCACACACCACAACGGGGCAAGCCATAAGCGCGAGCGATTACCCATGCGCAAATGTACCCAGAAATACCACATCAAACCGGGCACTAGCACAATTTGCCCCCCCACCCAAAGCGGTTGACTCACCAAGCCAATGCGTTGCCAGATGGGGAGTTGCAACAAGGGGGCGTATTCGCGCTGTTTGGCAAGTGAGGTTGTAGGCAATAAGCCCCCCGTCACTTGCCAGTTGAACGCCAGATAAGGCAAAAGCACCCCTCCTAGCACGAGGGTTGCCACCATTCCCCAACGCATCACCAAGAGTAGTTCATGGCGATTTTGCCAAACCACCAACGCGGCAATGAGCATGAGCAAGACCACCGCTTCTGGGCGAATCAACACGCCGATGCCTCCCCATAGCCCAAAACGCAATGCACTTCCGCGTTGGTGCAAGTCAAGCGATACCGCCATCAATAGGGCGATGAAGCCCCACAATGAGAAGAGCAGCGTTTCCATGCCGGAGCCAGCAAACCAAATGAGTTGCCATGTCAAGATCACATTGATGGCAACCCAGTTTGCTATGGATGAAGAGGAGGCGGTATGTTGTCGCGCATAGTGATATGCCACCACTCCCAACCCTGCCAATGCCACCGCCCCCAGCAGATGTGTCCATAGGACATAAGGGATGCGTA
>JBMOEO010000079.1:0-17891 GCA_049318945.1 Phototrophicaceae bacterium
TTGTGAGTTTGGCGGGGTGGCATGGGGCGTTCGTCGCCTGTCGGTTGCTTATGTTGATCCACAGGAAACCAACCGATACCATACCGCGCCATTATACACCTTTGAGCGATTACGCCCATCTGATGCGTGGGATCGCTCGATGCTTCCACAGGATGAAGACTGGGTGGGTGTGTTGCACCAACCGCGTGCATGCTACAGCACCCCTCACGGCGTGATCGTGGTCGATCATGTGCAGGATGGATCGGGTCGGGTGTGTCTGTTATATGGTCAACTGGACACCCCATCATGAGACGTTGGCTATTGCTGTGGGGGTTGTTGCTATGGGGGATGGGGACGGGGCAACTGGCACACGCTCAAGAGGTGGTGCAGGTGTGCCCAGCCAATGGGATACAACCCCGCGCTACTGACTTCCAACCGAGCGGTCTCATCCTCACTACGTTTGATGGGTTGTCTTTGTGGGTATATGATATTCAACAGGGAAATCGCTATCCCTTGCCCGATACCAACCCATGCGGATCGCATTGTCACCTTTCGTATGATCGCGTTTGGGTGACATGGTTGGACACGCTCAACGGCAATACCTATACCAAGATGCGCTTTGATGGCACGTTGCGCACGCCATTGGTGAACGGGGCAAATGAGGTGCAATGGTGGGATGAATCCACGTTCGCCGTGTGGACGGTTGACCAGCGATTGTATCTCCTGCCTGAAGCTGACCTCACCCGTCCCCCCGACTATCTGGACGCACAAGGGGTTATCAGCCTGCAACCGCGCGGTTACTATGCGGTGGTGACGCAACCCGACGGCGCGGGGGGCTTCACACGCTATCTTGAGGATTTGCGCGTGCGGGGTTTAAGTGGAATTGCCGGCTATACGCCGATGGTGATCGGCACGGATGAGAAGTATTACAATAATCTGGGGTGGTCGCCGAATGGCATGACGTTGGCGTATGTTCAAAAAACACCACTGGATTCTACAACCTACCCCTATGGCAGTGAAATCTTCCTCACGCAACCCAACCCAGCCATGTCATCGCGCCAACTCACCCAGCTAGGGACTGCGTATGGTGCAACGCGCATCAACGGGTACACAGTGGGGGATTTGAGTTGGTCGCCTGATGGCACGCAGATTGCTTATTGGGTGATAGAAGTGTTAGGGACAGATGTTGAAAGCAACTTAGGGCAAGCACGCATTCACATTGCTGATGTCAACACGGGGCAAACTCGCGCCTATTGTGGCTATGCTACCGATGAACACACCCCCACCACTCCGCGCTTGGTTTGGTCTCCTGATGGAACGCATCTTGCTTTTGGTGGGAACGTCCCCAATGACAACAAAGGCTACTTGTTGCTCGTTCTCAATGTGGCAAGCGGGCAAATCACCGAGATGAGCGACGGCATTTACCCCACTTACGGTGCCCCCAATGTGATTGGATGGGGACTTGCTCCATAAGTCCAGTGCGCCATAGCATCGGGTTGTTTGTTACAATGGAGGGATATAGTTTTGTACTGGAGAACAACGCATGTCTAGCATGATTGAGCCTGACCTCATTCCCATCGTGAGTGAGAACGCTGATAACTGGCAACCTGACCCTGCCCATCCTCGCCGTCGCCCACCATGGATCAAGGTGCGTGCCGCCAGCGGTGAAAACTATGAGCGCGTGCGCGACTTGATGCGCAGTCAAACGCTCCATACAGTGTGTGAAGAGGCGAATTGCCCCAACTTGGGGGAATGTTGGGGGCGTGGCACTGCCACGTTCTTGATGATGGGGGATACTTGTACGCGCTCATGCGGTTTTTGTGACATCAAGACCGGTCGCCCCTCTCCGTTAGATTGGGCAGAACCCAACCGTGTAGCGGAATCTGTACGTGCGATGGGGTTGCGCCATGTGGTGATTACGTCCGTCAACCGTGATGAACGCGCTGACGGGGGCGCACCCATCTTTGCGATGGTCATCAAGCGCATTCGCCAACTGCAACCCGGCTGTAGCATTGAAGTCTTGATTCCCGATTTCAAGGGGAGCGAGTCTGCCCTCAAAATTGTGATGGATGCTCAGCCAGAAATCCTGAATCATAATGTCGAAACCGTCCCACGCTTATTCAAAGAAGTTCAACCGCAAGATCAATATGAATGGGCATTGACCACCTTGACCAACGCCAAACGCTTAGATCCGCTCGTCCTCACCAAAAGCGGGATCATGGTGGGCTTAGGTGAAACCATCGAAGAAGTGCTACAGGTTATGCACGATCTTGCTCAGTGTGGGGTAGACATTCTCACGGTGGGGCAATACCTTGCCCCCGGCAAGCAATACCTGCCCATTCGTCGCTACTATACCCCAGAAGAGTTTGACCTCATCCGAGATCGTGGCTTGGAAATGGGATTCAAGTGGGTGGAAAGCGGACCCCTTGTTCGCAGTAGCTACCGCGCTGATGAGCAAGTGCGCACGCTTTCGCAATTGAATCACATACAGGTTCGTTCCTAATCGAGCGTGCAATTCGGACGGGTGAGGTCATCAGGCGTGAAGATACTCACCCGTGTTCCATCGCGTTCTAACACCACCGACTCGCGCCAATCGAGCGCGTCCATGCTTCCCATCAGTGCCAGCGCGTAATCATCGCGTGGGAGGGTGATGCGGTCAATGAGCCATACACGTGGGGCATCACCGATGAACTCGCGTAAGGCATCGGTGTAGGTTGCCAAGTCCGTAATCTGATAGCGTCGCTCCTCCGCCAGAACCGGGTTTCCGTTGGTGATGGGTTGGAGCGTGCCGATGTGGCTGAAGCGGAAATCAACTTCTTGCCAGTAGTAAGTCATCACGATGTCATGAATCCATTCCCACTCTTCCCCATCTCGATAGGGAATCCCAACATGTAGCAGAACGGCATCTTCCGCTTGAAGGCAATCGTTCGCCAAGCGAGTGAACAGGTGTGCCGTTTGAATGGGGAGCGTGGGTTCATGCCCTGGCAAGGTATTCATGTAGTCAAAGTGGAAACTATTCCAAATGCCACTTCCCATCCACACAACCAATAATCCCACTCCTAACAAGCGATTCCACCGCATGATGCGGATCATCCCCCCCGCTAAGACGATCATCAACAAGGGGAGCAAACCGATGATATGGCGCAGGTGAAACAAGAACGGTGAATAGGCATTGATGAGCAACGTCACCCCCAGCGAGCCAAACAGCACCCAGATGAGGTAGGCATGTTTGCGCGTTAGGGGCATGAATCCGCTGGCAACTAACCCAATCGCCAGCACCCATGCCACCCCATTTCCAAAGCTAGGTAAGAGGCTACGCATAATTAACCCGTTGCTGGTGACACCAATCTGTAACCCTTGTTGGATTTTGTACCATGTCACCACCAGCCACGGCACGGTCAAAATGGCGACGCAAACCAGCCACACCAACACCCTCCCCCATACCGCATCTTTGCGACGGAAGAGCAGATGATATACGCCAATGGTGAATACCATCGGATAGATGGCGAGGTGAGTATACAACCCCAACAACGTCACCCCCATGAACGCCACCCCTAAGCCGCGTGAGCGTGGGCGTTCGCTCACTTTCCAGTACAGCCAAAAGGTCAGCATGAACAGAAATGGATAGAGTGTGTAACCGCGTAACTCGTGGTTGTAGTACATCCAAAAGGCAGAGGTTGCTAAGATGATGCCAGCGAGACGGGAGAGCAGGTTCTTATATCCCGACGGCGCAAAATCTTGGGCAACGCGCCATGTAGTCGCTAAGGTGAGCAACCCAAAGTATAGCGAGAAGATCCGCCCTAAAGTGGGACTCCAGCCCACCATCAATCCCCATTGCCGATAGAGCAAATAGTATAGGGGGGGCCAACGATCCGCCAACAACAGCCATTCAAAGAAGCCAGCCAGATCACGCACGGGTTCAAACTGCCCCGCTCCCAGAAAGAAATAGGTCATGACTTCATCAAACCAAACCGCGTCTACAGTTAGCAACGCGCTGGCAAGGGCAGTGGTCATCAACAGGATCACCACAGCAGGCACAAGGGTTGGGGTAGGAGATTGTTTCATCAGCCGAAGTTACCTAACAATTGTTGGAAGGTCTAGGGTGGTGGGAACTGACCCCAAATGAAAGGGTCAGTTCAGCGTGAAAACAGTTTTATGTGTGTGTTGGTTGGGGTAGGTGATGGCGCGACGTTGCACCCCCCACCAAATGACACAGGCGATAAGGCACAGGATAAGTTGCGTGGTATCCTGACGACTTCCCACTACAAGGGTGGCTTGGGAGGGCTTAAACACAAAACCAATGAACAAGTTGAGGGCTGTTTTTGCCAATTCTATGCTGAGGGCTATCGGTAGGTGGGAACGGTCAAATAGCGCGGTATAAATATAGAAGATCGCAAGGATGGCTTGAACACCGCCGATGATGGCGAATAGGTAAATAATATCCACGCCCCCTGCATTCTGCAGGCTGATACCGGCTTCAGTCGCCGCGCTATCCTCCGTGAGCAAATGCGCTAAACCACGAACCAAGTTGATGAGTCCCACCAGCAAGAGCAATCCCTGTGGAAACATGCTTACAAGGCGACGCATGGGTTACTCATTCATGTCTAACATATCAATGACAGCGATGGAGGTATCGGGGTTGAGTGTATCGCGGTTGGGGTCTACTAAATATCTTGCTGAAAATTGGATGAGCGTAGGCGTTCCCAGCGTGTCCAAACATAAGAGGTGATTGTTATCCCCATCATCTAAGTCACCGAGTGCGAACGGTATAACCACTGTTTCCGTTCCGTCTTCTTGTGTTAGGGTAACTTGATATTGTTCACGCTCAAGATCATTCACTTCGCTACCATCAGGTTTAGCCACGCCGCCCGACCATTTGGCACGCACGATTTGCTGTGTACCTTCGCTTGGGCAACCACTTCCTTGCCCTTGTTGCCCGCGAGCATCAAGCACCCAGTCTGCTTCGGGAACATTTTCTCCAGATACCAAGAAGGGACCGGCTTCCAACGGGGTTACTTGTACCGTCATGCCGATGAAGTTCACAGGGGTGATGCCTTCTGGAATAGCTACGGAGCCGGGATCACCGCTCCCTGATAGAATGTCACCAACGATCTCAACGGTTTGGGGCGCGTCTGTTTGTGCATTGCCAAACTGTCCAATCAACAAGGCAGTACGTAGTTCGCCCACATCTACCGCCGGACCTAACGTAACGCAACGTGGGGTGTTCACCTGACCAGATGCGGTGATAACGGCGAAGTCTTCTGGCTCTAATGTATTGGCATCAATATGATGGGACTAAGCCTGCCCCACGCCGACAGATACGGTTGACGACACGCGGAAGGGCATCGTCTAAACCGAAGTAGGCAGAAAGCACTTCGGCTGGGCGATCCGTTTCTTGTGCTTGTACACTAGCAACAAATAGAAGCAAGATACTAAAAGTGATTGGAATCAAACGACGCACGTCCAGAACTCCTTTGATAGATGGATGAGGTTTAGGCACAAGATTATCTCTTGTGCCCTCTCAAGTTTACCATCGTCTCAAAGAATATTACTGAGCAATAGTCGCCATTTCCTGTAAGAAGTGGATAGCGGTATCAATGCCTTTATAGAACATGCTCACGCGCCAATGTTCGTTGGGTCCGTGAATGCCGTCCGTACTCAAGCCGAAGCCCAACATAATCACCGGCACATTCAGGTTCTGTTGGAAGTCCTCGACAATCGGAATGCTTCCGCCACTGCGCACGTAGTAGGGTTCTTTGCCCCATCCTTTGGTATACGCCTGATGGGCGGCTTGCATCGAAGGATGATCCAGCCCCATCACTGAAGGGAAGCCGACTGAACCGAGCGGTTGCAAGGTGATGGTGACGGTGGGCGGGGTGATGCTACGGATATGGTCTTCCACCAGTTTTAGGATGTGGTTGGGGTTTTGATTCGCTACCAAACGGCAACTGACCTTCGCCATCGCATGGGCAGGCAAAACCGTTTTGGGTCCTTCCCCAACGAATCCACCCAGAATCCCGTGAATCTCTAGGGTGGGACGTGCGCCCACGCGCTCCGAAAGGGTGTAGTCGGGTTCGCCCCAAGATTGGGGGACACCCGTCATGGCGCGGAAGGTTTCCTCACTCACGTTGGTGGCTTGTAACTTAGTGCGTTCTGCTTCACTCAAGGGGAGGACATCATCATAGAAGCCGGGAATGTTGACCGAACCGTCTGCATTGTGGAGGGATGCCAACATTTCAGACAGCACCTGTAGCGGGTTATGCACCGCGCCCCCAAATCCACCACTGTGCAAATCGGCGGTGGGTCCGTGCAAGTCAATCTGGAAGTAGATGATGCCACGCAACGCATAGACAATGCTGGGTTGGTCTTCGGTATAGATCGCCGTATCAGAGATCACGCAGACATCCGCGGCGAGTTTTTCTTGATGGGTGGGAACGTACTCATGTAATGCACCTGAGGAGACTTCTTCCTCTCCCTCAAAGAGCATCTTGATGTTGACGGGACAGCTTCCCGTTTGGATTAAACTTTCTACCGCATACACCTGTGCCATCAGTTGCCCCTTGTCATCAGATGTGCCACGTGCATAGAGCTTGCCATCTTTTAGGACGGGTTCAAAGGGGGGCGTATCCCAACCATCTTCCATCATGGCGGGTTGAACATCATAATGACCATAGATCAAGATGGTGGGAGCATCTTCACCTGCGCCCATCCAATCCGCATAAATCAACGGGTGATGATTTTCAATCTCGATCAACTCAACGGTGTGCATCTCGATTTGTTGCAAGTAACGGACGATCCATTCCGCAGCGCGTTTCACATCGGCGGTGTGTTCTTGCCTCATGGCGGAAACGGACGGGATGCGGAGGAGGTCTTGTAGCTCATTCAAAAAGCGTTCTTGATGTTGCTGGGCGTATTCATGTGCAAGTGTCATCAGATTATCCTAATGAAGATTATGCTATCAATTGTCTAAAATTTATCGAAGTTTATCATGCTTGTGGTTAGTTGTGGGAGATGCCCCTTGCTCAGCAGACTGCCATTATGTGAGCAGGTGAAACATTCCACCCTCACAAGCACGCTGTGCAAGGAGGGCGGAATATTCATCAAAGAGCTAACGTGCGAGGTGCGCCTTCGAGGCGGCTACAAAGTGACCGCTGGATACTTCCACCAAGTCGGAACTGGTTTCGATGAAGTCTTCTGGCTTAGATGGAATACGACGGCGTTCCTTCTCAATCACGGGATCGGGAATGGGAACAGCAGAAAGTAAGGTGCGTGTGTAAGGATGGATGGGGTTGTCATATAACTCATCGGTATCTGCCAACTCAACGATCTTCCCCTTATACATCACCGCCACACGCTTACAGATGTAGCGAATCATCGAGAGATCATGGGCGATGAACAAGTAAGTTAGCTGGAATTCCTCTTGCAAGTCTTGAAGCAAGTTGACCACTTGCGCTTGAATGGATACATCCAACGCTGAAATCGGCTCATCCGCCACAATGAAGCTGGGGTTCAGTGCCAACGCTCGCGCAATTCCCACGCGCTGGCGTTGCCCACCGCTGAACTCATGGGGGAAGCGGTTGGTATAGTATGGATTTAAGCCCACCCGTTGAAGCAGGTTTTCAACGTATTCTTGACGTTCTTTGCTGTTGGGCATCACGTTATGGATTTCCAACGGTTCACCCACAATCCGCCCAACGGTCATACGGGGGTTGAGCGAGGCATAGGGGTCTTGAAAGATCATCTGCATGCGACGGCGCGTCTTGCGTAAATCGGTGGCATTCATCGTCACCAAGTCTTTCCCCTCAAAAATCACCTCGCCCGAAGTGGGCTTGTGTAATTGTAGGATGGTGCGCCCAGTGGTACTTTTCCCACTGCCACTTTCCCCCACCAAGCCCAGCGTTTCGCCAGCATATAGGGTGAAGTTCACATCATCCACCGCTTTAACCGCCCCAACTTGGCGTTGAAAGATGATGCCACTATTGATGGGGAAGTGTTTAACAAGGTGTTTGACCTCTAACAAGGGCTTACCCAATTGAATGGATGACGTATTTTTTAAGAGGGTGCTTACATTAGACATGAGCTATACCGTCTCCTGTTGGGTTTCTTGGGCACGAAGCGCACGCAGATCATACCACGCCGCGGTGAAGTGGTCAGGGTTATTGGCATCCACCACTCGCAAAGGTGGGGTTTCTTTGAAGCAACGTTCAGTGGCGTATTGGTTGCGCGGGGCAAACGAATCACCAATTGGCTCAACGCGCATATCAGGGGGGGCACCTTCGATTTGGATGAGGCGTTGTTCTGTGCCACTTTGATCTAAGCGTGGGAGGCTATTCAACAAGCCCAGCGTGTAAGCGTTGGCAGGGTTGCCAAATACCTTTTCAATCGGGCCCCGTTCCACAACGCGCCCTGCATACATCACGTTGATGGTGTCTGCTAAACCTGCCACCACACCCAAATCATGGGTGATCCAAATCATCGCCATGCCCAGTTCTTTCTTGAGGTCTTTCACCAAGTCCAAGATTTGCGCTTGGATGGTGACATCCAATGCCGTAGTGGGTTCATCGGCAATCAACAGCTTGGGGTCGCAAGACAAGCCCATCGCAATCATCACGCGCTGGCGCATCCCACCCGAAAACTGGTGAGGGTAATCATCCACGCGCCGCGCCGCATCGGCAATGCCCACCATCTCCAATAACTTGACGGTGCGCTTGCGTGCTTCGCTTTGGCTAAAGCCTTTGTGTAAACGGATCGCTTCAATGATCTGCTCACCCACTGTCAAAACAGGATTGAGCGAGGTCATGGGCTCTTGGAAGATCATGGCGATTTTATCACCGCGAATGCTCCGCAATTGGCGTGGGGACATCTTGAGTAAGTCTTGTCCTTCAAACAATACTTGCCCATGTTCAATCTTGCCGGGAGGTTGGGGGATTAGCCCCATCATCGCCAAGACATGCACACTTTTTCCACTGCCGCTTTCGCCCACAATGCCGAGCGTTTCACCTTCGTTGAGCTGATAACTCACCCCGTTGACGGCATACACAACCCCTTCTTGGGTATGAAACCGCACCACGAGGTCTTTCACTTCTAATAAGACACCCAAAACAAACTCTCCTTAAAATCTATTTGCTAGATAGTAAACATTCATTATCACCCAAAAGTTAGAAAAACGAAAGCAAGAATTTTCTGGACTGGGGGAATCTTGCCCCAAGTGGGGCACGATAGCAGGCTATCACCCCTGAAGAAAGCTACCGATTGGTAAAAACCATAATGATAGGGTATCATAAGATATAAGGTGTTAGAACACATATCCTCATCGAAAAACATACAAGGAACGCATCAAGATGGGTCGTCCCACATTGAGTCCAGAAGTGCGGGCGTTGCGTCGGCAGGAAATTCTTGTGCAGGTGGGCGCGTTATTGCGAGTGCGCCCCTATCGAGAAATTAGCGTGCAAGATATTGCTGATTATGTTGGAATTGCTAAAGGTACTTTCTATTTCTATTTTGAAACCAAAGAGGAAGTCTTTTGGGAATTGCTCATCCAAAACCTAGAAGCCCTCATCTTTGAAGCACGCATGTTGATGCAGCATCAGGCAGATCATTGGGATACCTCATTGTTTGTGTCTTGCTTAAGAACGTTGATGCAGGACTACTGGCATACCGTTCGCTATCTTCCCCTATTGCATACCTCTTTGAGCGCGACCGTTGAACTAGAGAAGGTTCGCACCTTTCATCAACAATTGATTCAAGCGCGAGATCAGTTTGCTATACAACTTTATCAGCTAGGGATACCGTTTGCTGATGAGCGTCAGGCGCAACTATATGTCAATAGTCTGTATGGTGAACTGGTTGGCATCATCACGGTGCATGAGGCGTTCTTACTAGGAGAAGCCAACCCCCAAGAAGACCCCATCTTCCAGCAGGTGATGCGCCTGCTAGAAACAAAGATACTTATAGATAACATGCAATCTTAAATTGTGCATAACTCAACTATACGATTCTATAGATAATTGACGTACAATAAATTTTCAGTTGTCTTAGTTTTTAGTCAGGCGGTGAAAAATGGCAATAACCTTCCAATACTTACGTAATAAGGTTGGGCTTGTGGTAGAGGATGAAGTTCACGCACGGGGCATCATGGTTTCCCTGTTGAAGGCGAACGGCGTTTCAGTGCAAGAGGCTTCGCACGGGAAAGAGGCACTAACGATTTTGAATGCTATGGCGCAAACGCCGGACTTCATTATTACTGATTTGGCGATGCCTGTCATGGATGGCTGGGAACTGATCGCCACTTTGAAAAGCAACCCCTTTACCCGTAGTGTGCCCATCATTGCCCTCACGGCTATGGCGGATCAGGATTCTCACCGACGCGCCCTTGAAGCGGGGTGTGACCAGTTTTTGAATAAGCCTGTCTTAGCCATTCAATTCACCAATGAACTGGTGGAATTGCTCAAGCGGTTTGATGTAGCGTCTTCGTAAAAGCAACATCAAGGCGACATCATCCCATCGGACATGAGCGATGGGACGGACGCGCTTGGACTGACCCACTAAGCCGATGCCGTTTCGGCTTTGGCTTCGCTTTTGGGTTCACTGGGGGCAACAGGAGGGGGTGTTTCAGTCGGGCTGGAGGCGGTTGCGTTGGACGTGCCTTCAGCGGTTGGATTGGGGTTACTGCTACTCAAGCTAGACTTTGAGCCTCTGCTGTCGTTCACATAAAAACCAGACCCCTTGAATACGATCCCAGCAGCATGGATGACGCGGTTGACACTTTGCCCAGTGGTTGGGCAAGTCGTTAGCGGATCATCCCCAAAACGTTGACGATAATCAAATGTGCTACCATCTGCACGGCGATAGGTATAAAGTGGCATATTGAATCAACCTTTCATCTCTCATCACAACGATCACCTGTATCTGTAAGAGTCTACTGATTGGACGATACAAGGCTATACTGTCTTTATCAGTATTGCATTAGATTTTTGAATTACACATCTAAAGAAACCCGATAAATCAACTGATACAGCGCATCGTTTTGGTTGAACTCCACAATCTGATCTCCCAGTCGAATGCTATCTAGGCTGACAATTAAGTTCCCCAAGAAATCATCTTCGCCCCGTAGCGTCTCATGTTCGTCAGATTCCCAAAGCTCTAAGACAGTTTTCCCACTCAATCCCTTAAATTCAAACTGACCTGCTTGGTAGTGTGGGGAGGGTGCCCACCCCTCTAATGTGCGAAATGTTCCGTTGCGTAAGTCAAAGGCATTCGTCCATGAAGGAGCGTTCAGGGTGTCGTGCATCTTCTTGCCTGCTAAATCCCACCGCCAAATGATCTCCCCATTGAGTTTGATGTATGGCTCATCCCCGTCAAATTCTTGCCCCTCTAAACACTCCAACAAGATGAGGTTGAGCGTGTAGGTTTGTGTGGTCATTTTGGATATATCCTTCCTATTGCGGTTGCGTTTACAAGGTCTGTTCAGTATAACACAAGGCATACTCCCTACATTCTATGCTACACTTACAAAGCATATTTTCCGTCTGGATTGGCAATACATTGGAGATGAACCATTGGCAAAATTATTCCTGTCCTATTCACGGCGCGATCAACAATTCACTCGTGATTTGTTCAACGCTTTTGAGCAACGTGGTTATGATACTTGGGTTGATTGGGAGGATATTCCCTTTAGCTCAGAATGGTGGAAGGAGATTCAATCTGCCATCAACAATCATGAGGCAGTGATTGTCGTTGTCTCCTCTAGTTCACTATCTAGCCAATACGTCAATGAAGAAATCCAATATGCTCGCTCACAAAACAAACGGATCATCCCCGTCATCCGCGAGGACATCACCGATCCCCAGAATGAAGACCTGCTTTTGAAGGTGCTAAAGGGTTGGTATGACAAATCCTTTGAGGATACCGCCCGTCAAAACTGGGATTATCTTCGCACGCTCAACTGGATTTTCATGATGGAGGGGACAAATTTCCAACAGGGTTTAGAGGACATCTTCAGCGCGATTGAAACCGATTTGGAATACCTACGCGAACACACGCGCCTTTTGACGCGAGCGCAAGAGTGGGTTAACTACAACCGCACATCGGGCTTTTTGTTAACGGGCGAGGAATTGAGCGAGGCAGAACAGTGGATTCTCACCAGCGAAAACAAACAACCCGAACCCACCGCCCTGCACAATATCTACATTTTAGAAAGCCGTCGTGCAGAAGACGAACGCAACGCGCGTTTAGAAAGCCTTCAACGCCAAACGCGCAGGCTACGCAACTTGACTATCCTGTTGGTGACGGTTGCCATCTTGACGGTTGCCGGCTTGGTGACACTGGTTTGGCAAACTCAACGCACGCTCACCACGCTTCAAGACATCACCACCGAGCGCGATAAAATCTTGCTACAAAGCACAGAGGCATCGGCAACCCAGAGTGTGGTGCTAAGTGAGGTGGATCGACAACGGCAGGTTTCAGAATCGCTACGCCTGTCTTTTGAAGCGGAGCAACAGTTTGATGACCGTGATCCTCAACTCTTGGCACTCCCTTTAGCGATGCAAGCGCACAACATCATCAATTCTGGACTGTATCCGCCTGCCATTCAACGGGTTCTCAGTGAGATTGCCTATTCACCCGGCCTCTTGCGCTTCTTCAATCCCGAAGGCATCAACCTTGTGGATGCAAAAGCACACCCCGAAACAGTCAGCCACCTTGCCCTCTCCTACAATAATCAGTATCTGGCTACTGCCTCGCATGATACCAGCGTGGCGGTATGGAATACGGAAAACGGGGAGCGCGTTAGCACCTTTTTAGCGCATGATTCACGGGTGACAAGCATTGCCTTTAGCCCCAGTGGAACACAGATTGCCAGCGGGGATGCGGGAGGGGTGATTTATCTGTGGAATATCAACCGCCCGTCTGAACCGATTCTATTAGAAGGACATACGGGACGTGTGAGCGACCTTGCCTTCAGTCCTGATGGTACACGCCTAGCCTCCGCTTCTTCTGATACTGATCTCATCATTTGGAATGGGGTGGATGGCACACGCCTAAAGACTTTGCAAAACCATCTCAACCGCGTTACCGCTGTTCAATATACCCCAGATGGAGCATATCTGGTTTCGGGGGATGCTGATGGGACGGTGTATATATGGGATGCAGAGACGGGTGTTTGGGAGCGTTTTGAAAAACGCCATACTCGCGCCATTACTGCCATCGACATCTTTGAGGATTCCGCCATCCTAACCAGTTCTCTCGATGGAACGATCATCTACTGGGAAGACATCTTGAATGGTGTTTTCACCATTTACGATCATGAATCCGATAAGCAATTCACAGCGATTCAATTCAAAGATCAAACCCATGCACTGGTTGGAACGAACACGGGGGCGATCTGGTCTGTTCCTTTCACTGTAGACCCCACTATTGAAAAGGCAACACAACTTGCCTTCATCGTACCCGTCACGCCTTTAGAGGTGACGGATATGGTATTGGATGCGGAGGGGCGGTTTGTATATGCTGCTTATGACAATGGGCAAGTTGCCAAGTGGGAATTGGCGCATGGGGCGTTGGAGTGGTCATTGAAAGTACACACCCTGCCGGTTCGAGAGGTGGTGTATGTGAACGATGAAGTATTGTTGACCCAAGATTTTCAAGGGCGGGTGGTGCGTTCTAGCCTGACGACTGACCCCGTTCAATCCATCGCTTTGGATTTAGGAGACTATCCGATCTTGTTCCCCAATGGTCGTTCAGCACTCATGACCGTGCCCGACGTGAGTGGTGGGTTGGCGCGTGTTGATTTAGAGACACAAGACATCATGCAAAGTTACACCCTGCCCATTGATCGACAGCAAACATGGTTTAGTGCGGATGGATCGGTTGCTTTTTCTTTCCGTGACATCAGCTTGAGCAGTGAAGGGTTTAGCGCGGATGATCGCTATCTGGTGTGGAGTCCAACAGATGGAAGTTTATTGTATCCATTGCAAAGTGACATCATTCGGGATGCTGAGTTGATCCGTTTGAGCGCGACCGGCAACAGCATCGCCATCATCGAAGGGGACAATAACCTACGTGAAACCCCCTACTATATTCACTTCTTCCGTACTGAAGACCGTAGCACTCTAGCGACATTTGGCAATACCACGCGCCGCTATACCATGCTTGCCATCCGTCCCGATGGGGAGCAATTATTGGTGGGCTATGAAGACGGTGGCGTTGAACTCACCCGTGATGGCGAGAACCGACGCATTTTGTATGGTCATGGTGGGGCGGTGACGGCGGCACAGTATAGCTTAGATGGGCGGTTGGTCTTGACGGGGAGCGCGTTGGGGGATGTCGTCTTGTGGGATAGCGAACGCGGGGAGGAATTGCGACGCTTCCCCGTGGGTGAATGGGTGACGGGCGTGGCTTTCTCGCCCAATAACCGCGCTTTTGTAGCCACAACCCTAGACGGCAACGTCAGCCTGTGGCGGATTGATAGCGATCAAGGGCTTTTGGATTGGGCGCGGAGCAATCGTTTGATCCGCGAGTTCAGTTGTTTAGACCGAATCGCTTTTCAGATTCCTCCTTTCTGTGAGGAATCCTCTCGGTAACAATGATACGCAAGGGCTATATATGCAACCGATCTATGTGATAATCCCAACGCTGTTGTTAGGTGTATTGATTTATATCATTGGGCGATCCTTGAGTCGTTTTTCTCAATCATTTCGCCAGCCCCAAAATAATCCCCAAGCCTTCTTTGAGGAGATACAAAAGCAACCCACTCACAAGAAGGTGGTGGTTTGTGTGGGGGACAGCATCACGCATGGGGTTATCAGCGCGAACTACGTTGAGCAACTACGGGCGCGTTATATCACACAGGGATATGAGTTCGTCAACGCGGGGATCAACGGCGACCTTGCATGGAATGTGGCACAACGCTTGGATAAGGTGATTGCTTGCCGACCGAATTATGTCACCCTGCTGATTGGGACAAACGATGTCAACGCAACCTATAGCGACAAGGTAGAAGCCGTATACCGTGAAGGTCAAAAGATACCGCAAACACCTGATCTGGCGTGGTATCGCCATAACGTTGAGCAGATCCTTGACCGTTTGCAAACGGAAACCCAAGCGTCTATCGCCGTGCTACAAATCCCCCTCTTGGGAGAAGACCTCTCCAGCGAGATGAACCGCCTTGTTGACCAATATAACGCCACACTTCAAGAGATTACAGAAGCACGCCATCTCCCACTTTTGCCCCTCAACGTGCAAATGAAAGCGCATCTTCCCCATGCCCATACCCCACCTGCTTACACAGCCGACTTCAGTTTGATGTACGGGGCATTGTTGAAGCATGAGGTACTCCGTCAATCATGGGATGCCATTTCTAAAGCGAATCGGTTGGCACTCTTAACCGATCACATCCATTTGAATGACCGTGCCGCCATACTGATTGTGGAGATGGTGGATGAATTCCTGAAACCATCCCGTAGCTGATAAATTTGTCCTTGACAGATGAGGTGAGAACATGCTATCTTAAATACATCACGTACCCGTAGCTCAGCGGATAGAGCACTGGTCTACGGAACCAGGTGTCAGGGGTTCAAATCCCTTCGGGTACGCTCACAAAAAGAGTCACTCAGTAATGAGTGGCTCTTTTTTGTTTTCACCTCAACCCTCTTCATTCCCTGCTATCACCCAGCTCACCTTGAATTTGCTGTCTCCGTTTTTGAATTGTGTGTTACACTTTTGAGATGCAATAACCTTGTTGCTCAACCTAATTCTGTACTGTACAAGACAGACATCAATTGATCTCGGATAGACTATGGACAACATTCCTGCTACCCCCATCACCAATTTATCAGCAGAACATCTGAAGACGCTTTATGAGTTCAGCCTGAAGATTAATTCGTTACTAGACCTTGATCTAGTTTTGAACGAGTTCATGGATGCCATGATTCTTTTAGCAAAAGCAGAGCGCGGTTTTGTGATGATTGCCAATGCGTCTGCTAGGTTAGAGGTTATCACCGCACGAGGACTCGATAGTAAAACCATAGAAGAAGAGGGGTATAGCACCTCGGTAGTGAACACCGTTTTAGAAACGCGCCAACCCCTTCTGACCAACAATGCCCAATTAGACACGCGCTTTGTGGTGGGTAAAAGCATCATCATGCGCGGATTACGTGCTATCTTGTGTGTGCCCATGATTGTGCATGATCGGGTGATTGGTGCGGTTTATCTGGATTCACGTTTATATCAATCCATCTTTCAAGATGCAGACTTGGGATTGTTGCAAGCCGCCTGTGCTGTTGCCGCCACCGCTGTAGAAAACGCGCGTCTGTACAAGGTTGCCATTGAGAAAGGGCGGTTAGAGCGTGAATTACAAATGGCGCGTGAGATTCAGATCGGGTTGCTCCCCCATCGAATGCCCATCCTCCCTGGCTATCAAGTGGCAGGAACATCTAAGCCAGCTTTAGAAATCGCGGGTGATTTCTTTGATGTGTTCATGCTTGACCAAGATCGGCTAGGTGTAGTGATTGCTGATGTCTCTGATAAGGGTGCGCCCGCCGCCTTACTCATGGCTGTCACCCGTACCATGATCCGCGCCAATGCGGTTTATTCTCTCACCCCCGTGGATACCTTATCGCATACCAATGACATGGTATTGGATGATACCCGTAATGGCATGTTCGTCACCGCTTATCATTCCGTTTTCTTTCCGGATGGTGCAGGCATACACGTCAACGCTGGACATCCGCCCCCTTTGATTTATCGCGCCCAAACTGGGCAAGTGGAAGAGCTGGAGCGTGGCGGGCGGGCATTGGGTTGGTTTGCCAACAATCCCCTCAAAGCACAATTGACTCATCTTAACGTGGGGGACTTCATCGTTTACTACACCGATGGAGTGATTGAGGCAAGCAATTCACACGGGGAATACTATGAGGTCGAACGCCTGATTGATTCCATTCGGCGATGTGCTGGCTTGACGAACGCACAATCCATTTGCGAAGATATTATGCGCTCACTGGAGCTATTTGCCGGGATGCACGCGCCTGATGATGACATCACATTGGTGGTGGTTATCAGACTGGAGCAGTAAGCATATCTTATAAACGAATGTGAAAGGAACAAACTATGGTGAAATTTCTTCGTGGTTTAGTGGTGGTATTCGGTGAGTTCATCCTATTGGTCATGTTGGTGACACTCTTGCTTTTCCCGCAATCTGCAAGGGAATTAGCATCAATGGTTGAAAGTTACAATGTGGTAACTCGTGTCCTATTGGTAACGCTTTTAACCGTCTTCATTGTGATCGGTATGGTGGTACAGTTGAATCGCCAACCGCGCCAAACCAAAGGTGGGGTGATCGTCAACATGGGGGATCGCAATACCCTTCTGGACAATGAGTCTGTTCGGCGTGGCATCTTGAAAGTCGTCAGCCAGATTGACCAAGTTGAGAGCGCGGAGGTAGAAGCACGCTCGGCTAACGGACGGGCAGCCATCGTGGTCAACGCGAAGCTGAATATGAGTGGCGAAAAGATTAATCTACCCAAGAAGCAACGTGAAATTGACCGCGCCATCAAACAGGTTGTCATCAAGCAACTAGGGGTACGCTTGGCACACGCTCCCTCGATTAACGTTTCATTCATTGAAATGGCTACCCCTGCAAAAGTTGAAACACCTAGCACGGTGCAACCCCGCATTGAAAAACCGGTTTCTGGTGCAAACCCATCTTCAACCCTCGCCACCTTAGTTCCTGCCCAGCCTGTTGAAGATGCCGTTGTGCAACCTGTAGAAGCAGAAAAACCCACTGAAGATCAAGCATAAGTTTGAATAATCAATCCTAAACTTCTGTTAAGTTTGAGGACTCGAACCCCTATTTCTTTGGAAATTGGGATAAGTTGTGATAAATTAGAGGGGGAATCGGGAAAAAGCCGATTCTCTCC
>JBMOEO010000080.1:0-17465 GCA_049318945.1 Phototrophicaceae bacterium
CAGGCATGGAAAACTGTTGAACAGATTAAAGCCAGTGACCTCAACTTACATCTATCCGTGCATGGTTATAATCGTGGCGGATTGCTAGTTAAGTGGGATGTTTTGCATGGCTTTGTCCCATCTAGCCAGCTAATTGACTTCCCATCTGATATTAGCGAATCAGATAAGACGCTTCTGCTACAAAATAAAATTGGGCAGGTGTTAAAGCTACGGGTTATTGAAATTGCCCCAGAACACAAACGGTTGGTGCTGTCTGAACGGGCGGCACAGATTGAACCCGGCGAGCGATTCATCCGATTGAGTCGCTTAAAAGTGGGGCAAGAAATTGTAGGGACAATCACCAACCTAACCGACTTTGGAGCATTCGTGGATATAGGCGGGATTGAGGGGCTAGTACATATCAGCGAAATCAGTTGGGGGCGCGTCAATCACCCGAATCATTTCCTACACCTATATGAATCCATCCGCACCCACATCCTACAAGTTGAGCCACGTCAAGGTAAACTAGCACTCAGCATCAAACGCCTTCAGCCTGACCCATGGCAAACCGTGCATCACCATTATAACGTGGGGCAAGTGATCGCGGTGGTGGTGAGTGGCTTCGTGAAATATGGCGTATTCGTCCGTATCGCGGACGGGTTGGAAGGGTTGATCCACTGTTCCGAGTTAGATGAGATGACCGCCGAATCCCTTCAAGTTGGCAAAGCCTACCCTGCGCGAATCCTCAATATTGAACCGACGGCGCGGCGATTCGGCTTGAGTTTCAAAGATATTTCATGAGAACACCCCAGAAATCCCTAAACCGTAAGATCACTTGATAGATGAATGCGCTATAATAGTAGCAATGTATCAAGAATCTAACGTCGTGTGCAGTGGCAGAAGAAAGCAAAAAACCTACCCCAGCTCCCACGAATCCTGATCCAAATGACAGCATTGGTTCAGAATTTTGGGATTTCATCTTTGATAGCTTCCCCCCATGGATTGGCGAAATTGGAGCCTTCATTCTGGTTCTATTCGGCATCCTATCGTTGTTGTCAGTATTCAACGTCGCTGGGGATGCCTTTATCACCAATGCCTGGGCAAATGCCATCACCACCGCTTTTGGATATGGTAGCATCATTGTATCAATCGGCATTTTATGTTTGGGCATTGCGCTATTTTTACCCAACATGGGGATTGAAATTCAATTCCCCCTCTACCGCGTTGTAGCAACCGAGGTTTGGTTTCTTTCCACGCAAGCACTCATGCACCTGTTTGTCTCCGGCACGTTCGAGATGCGAGCGTTGGCGCGGTCAGGTAAAGGGGGGGGATTAGTAGGCTGGGCACTTTCTGCCCCGATTGTAGAACTGATTGGATCATTCCCCGTTAGCCTATTCTATTTATTCGCTTTTGCCATCAGTTTTGCCATGATGATTGGGGTGACGCACAGCAACCTCAAACAGTTTTTAGAAGCCACAGAATCTGTCTTCCTAAAGTTGAGTGAACGCTTGGCGGAAGAACCCAATCGCAACCGTGTACGCCGTCGCAATGAACGGCTTAAGCGTGAAGCCGCCATACGATACCGCGCCAGCAGAAGTGGCAACGCGCTTGATCCCGTGTTAAGCACGCCCATTCTGCACATCAAACCCAACCTCGATCACCTCCCCCCTTCATTGCGCAAACCCAGCAAATCTAAGGGAGAGTCTGCCGACGAAAAGGGAGACATCGGTTTAGGGGAACACCCCCTTTTCAACCGCGCTATCGAGGACGAAAAGAAGCGCATCATCGGGGAAGTGATTCAACAACCCAAGCGCAAGACGGGCACGGTGCAAGAATCTTATCAAGAAGTGCGCCGTCCCGATGGGCGCATCAAGCGTTACTTTTCATTAAGCGCGATCAAAGAAACCAAGAAATCCATCAAGCGCAAAGCCGATGCCCCACCGCTCACTTTGTTGGCGGATGTTCCGCTCAAGATACCGAATGAAACCGAGATCAATACGAACGTGGTATTGATCGAAAATACGCTACTGGAATTCGATATTGATATTGACGTGATTGATGTACAAGTTGGTCCCACCGTCACGCAATATGCTGTCCGCCCCTATCGAGAGGGGAAGGATGATGAGAAGGTGGATCGAACACGGATTAGCAAGATTGCATCCTATCAAAGTGATCTTGCCCTCTCGCTTTCGTCCAAGCGGTTACGCATTGAAGCCCCCGTTCCCGGCACAAACTTTGTGGGGATTGAAGTCCCCAATAAAGTCCCCAGTTTGGTGGCGTTGCGTTCTGTGTATGAAAGCCAAGACTATCAAAGCACGCTCAAAAAAGCCAAGAACCCACTCATCGTTCCTTTGGGGCGCGATGTCGCTGGCAACCCCTTCGCGGTAGATTTCGCTTCGATGCCTCACACCCTTGTAGCAGGCACAACCGGCTCTGGTAAGTCGGTGTGTTTGGCGGCAATCGTGATGGCATTGGTGTTGGACAATACCCCTGATGAATTACAGATGGTGTTGCTTGATCCTAAGATGGTGGAATTATCGCGCTTTAACGGTTTACCGCATTTGTTGGGTCCCGTTGAAACGGATGGGGAGCGCATCATTGGCGTATTGCGTTGGTGCACCCGCGAGATGGATCGCCGATACAAATTGCTAGAAACAGCAGGCGTGCGTAACATCAGTTTATACAATGAAAAACAGGCTGAAAAAGGACGCGATGCTGAACCCCTTCCGTACATCCTCATCATGATTGACGAAGTGGGAGACTTGATGATGAACTACGGAGAAGATACGGAACACCACCTGACGCGCTTGGCACAGATGGCGCGTGCGGTTGGCATGCACATGATTGTAGCCACACAACGCCCCAGTGTTGATGTTTTGACCGGCTTGATTAAGGCGAACTTTCCGGGGCGCATCGCGTTCTCGGTGGCATCTAGCGTTGATTCGCGCGTGATTTTGGATGCAAGCGGGGCAGAGAGTTTGCTGGGTAATGGGGATATGTTGTTCCTTGCGTCGGATGCTTCGGGACCCAAGCGTATTCAAGGGTGTTTCGTCAGCGATGATGAAGTGCGCCAGATGGTACAACATTGGCGAGACTGGGCAAGCAAGAAGCAAGCACAAGGTGACACCGCCGAGAAACCCCGTGCTCCTTGGGAGAAGAGTTTAACCAAGCTAGAGCTACTTTCTGAGACGGATGATTTGTTGGCAGAGGCTCTTGAAGCGGTGATTCGTGCGCGGCAGGCTTCCGCCACTATGCTTCAGAAGCATCTCAACATCGGCTATCCGCGTGCTGCTCGCATTATGGATTTGCTCTTTGAATTAGGAGCTATCGGACCGCCTGAGCCGGGGGGGAAGATGCGCCGTGTATTGATTTCTGCCACCCAACGAGACCCACTATCATTAGTTGCAGAACGGCATAACCGCCAAAACATCTCATCTCCATCGGCGGAATATGCTGATGAAGATGACGATGACGACTTCCACAATGATGATGACCTGCTTGATGAGGATGAGCCGATTTAGAGCAGGTTCATCTGGCTCGGTTCATCGTTGGATGCCCATGGCTGAACAAGATAGGGAGCATCCACATGAGGCGTGTTCACGTCCCGCGTCACCTCATACGCCGCAACATGCCCATTTGGATAGGGGCGCATGATCGCTTGTTGGGTGGTCAAGTCCCCTGCGCCAAGCCACATGGCATAATCATCAGGCGAAACAATGACGGGCATCCGATGGTGAATGTTGACAATATCCTCATTTGCCTCAGTCGTCAGGATGCTACAGCTTACAACGGTTGCCCCATTGATGGGGTTCTCCCATGTTTCCCATAAGCCAGCAAAAGCGAATAAGGGAGCATCCGCTAAATAGATATACATCGGTTGCTTTTTGCCCCCTACGGTTTTCCATTCGTAGAAGCCACTTGTCGGGATTAAGCAGCGGCGCGTCTTCAAAGCGGACTTGAATGAGGGTTTCTCAAACGCGCTTTCAGACCGAGCATTCACCAACTTGTTGGCAATGAGTGGGTCTTTCGCCCAGCTGGGGATTAGCCCCCATTGCACAGGTTGCAAGTGATCGGGTTGGCTATTGGTGATGATGCCAACTGACTGTGAGGGAGCAATGTTATAGCGCGGTGATAGAGAGGCGGTCATCGTGGTTAGTTGGAATTGTTCCGCTATGGCTTCGGGAGTGGTGGTTAGCGTGAAGCGTCCGCACATGGCTTATTCGTCTTGCTCTGGTCGCCCAAGTTCAGCGGCTTGGCGCACAATCCCAATCAATGCCAAGACCAACCCAAACAGTTCCGCGCGATTAGGAGCAGGTGGCTGCCCTTGATTGCTTTGTACGTACTCTTGTGCTTCGCGGTTATACAGCAAGCCAGCAAGCAATCCTATGATTGTGCCCAGCAATGTCCATAACAATAGTGTCCGCACCCACCATATTGATTGGGCTGGGGAGGATTGCTCGACAGGTGGGGTGGCAAGATTTTGTGGTGATTTCATTGATCGGAAACTCCATCTTCATTTTGGTCATCTTGTTTTGTTGAAGAGCTAGGCTGAAAGGTTCGGTTCAAGCGGTCTTCAATCCATGCTATGCTTGAACGCGCTTGTATCACCACCTCATCTACCTGAGTAGAAACCGTAGCAACCCGTTTATTTGCTGTTGTCGTCCACCGATTGACCCGACGCAAGAAGCGACCGACGGGATAATTGGCATGACCAATCCCAAACGCCAACATCAGCAACACCAGATACAGTGGGAAGAGACACACAAAAACGGGAAAGAGCATGAAGACGACTGTCAAGACATCTGCCACAATCCCCACTTGGTTGGCATTCGGCAACAAGAATATCGGCGCGATCACCACAATGAACACGCCCACCCCCACCAACATAGGAAGCACAATCCCTCTAAATACTTCTCGGCGGTGTTGCTGTTCAGGCATAGAAAGCGGGTTAGACACAAGCAGAATTCCATCATTAGCACTGACGTGTCATTGTACAACATAGGGGATCATTTGTGTATAATTACCCAAAATAGAATTTTAGTAGGTGAGATAACCATGCAAATTGCTTTGAACCCCACAATTGAGGAAGCTCTGCGCCAAAACCAACCTGTTGTCGCGCTAGAGTCCACCGTCATTACACACGGACTCCCCTATCCCGATAACATTTTCACAGCAATGGAAATGGAAAACGCTGTTTTAGAGGGGGGCGCATTGCCCGCCACACTTGCCATCATCGACGGGCAAATTAAAGTTGGGCTAACCGCTGATGAAATAGAAAGATTAGGCAAGCAAGGGGGCAAGAACATTCGTAAAACCAGCCGACGCGATTTACCGATTGTGGTTGCCCTACGGCAAAGCGGTGCCACTACGGTTTCCGGCACGATGGTGATTGCCCATCGCGTGGGCATCAAAGTCTTTGCCACCGGTGGGATTGGGGGGGTACATCTTGGGCATCCCTTCGATGTTTCAGCAGATCTAACCGAGCTAGGTCAAACGCCCGTCAGTGTGGTTTGTAGTGGGGCAAAGTCCATCTTAGATCTACCGCTCACCTTTGAGGTGTTAGAGACCAACGGTGTGCCTGTCATTGGTTATCAGACGGATCGTATCCCCGCCTTCTACACCCGTGATAGCGGTTTATCGGTGGATGCACGGGTGGATACCCCCGAACAAGCAGCGGAGATCATTCATCATGCCAGCGAGATGAAGATGAACAACGGGATTTTATTCTGTGTTCCCGTTCCAGAAGAGAACGCCTTGCCAGAACAGCTGGCAAAGGATGTCATTAAACAAGCCACCGAAGAAGCAGACCGACAAGGCATACGAGGGAAAGACATTACCCCCTTCGTCCTGAAGCGCATTCAAGACCTGACGGGGGGATACGCGCTGGATGCCAACAAAGCCCTATTGGTTAACAATGGGCGCGTTGCCGCACAGATTGCCCAAGCATACACACGCCTTAATCGTTAGCTTCCCACAGATAGATCATATAATCTTGCTCAAAGGTGGGAGCTTGCAAGGGGTGTAAGAACGCCAACACTTGGGCGCGATGATCCGTGCCATGATTGATGACCTGCCACAAGATTTCCCACCGAACGTTTGCCACGCGCAAGCCAGAGGCAGTTGTATATTCAAACGGTTGCATCAGTTGATCGTTCGTCAATTGGGCAACATATTCATAAATCGAGGTATGCCCCCCGCGAAGGGTCTCGTGCTGGGGTTGATGGCTGAGTTTGCTCAACCAGTAACCTTGTGCATGGAGCAAGTGGGCAAGTTGCCCCCGAACAGTGGGGATGGAATAGCCTCTATCTTCATCTAACTGGGCATCGCTTAACGTTGCCAGCGATTCAGTCAATAGGCGATGAATCCCATAGCGGTCATAATTCATGAGCGACAACAACGGGGGCAATTCCACATGAACCCCCTGCCGAGAGGGCACTACCTCCCGCAGGTAGTAGATGAAATCCTGTTCAAAGGTGGGCAACCCCATTTGATGCAGGAGGTAAAGAATTTGGGCGCGGTGGTCGGTGTTATGATTGAGCACATGGAGAAGAATTTGCCATCCATAGGTTTGACGCTCCACCCCACGCGACGAATAGGAGAAGGTCGCGTGTAAATGCTCATCCGTCAACATTTGCAACGCATACCACAACTCATCATATACAACATCCCACATCCGCCAAACGTCTAACTTAGTGGGAAAGTCCTCCGCTTGCAGGATGGCAGGCTCGGCAATGCCCCGCACCCGTGCAAACCAGCGTGCATCCACACTTGCCATGTGGACAAGATGACGCTGGACAGACTGCAAGGAATAGGGGTGCGCTTGCGTAAATTGCGACGCTTTCAAGGTTTCCATGCAACGCCATAATTGGGCATTCGCCCATTTGTTATAACCATATAGCAACTGAATTGCCCCAATATTCATGGTGATCCCTCCTGTTTAGGGTGTTTCTACTCGCCAAACATCTATACCCGTATCACAACCAATCACCAGCGTTGTGCCATTCTCACTTAGTTGTACCATATCAGGCGTGCGTCCACACGCGCGATACTCCCCTAGTTCAATCGGTTGAGGGTTGGGCAACACCCACGCCCAAACAATCGGTTGCAAATCTACATTGACGGCAAGCACCACATCCGCCTCAATACCCAGCAATAACGCTTGGACATACTGCCCATTGAGGGTGGCAACTTGTGTTTGCGCACCACTTTCAAAATCCACCAGATTGAGTGTATCGCTGTACGCATCGCGCCAAACCAACTCGCGCCCATTCACCCCATTGATATGACCGAAGACGGGCATCTGATCGAGTGTCACTTCATGGAGCAACGCTTCCTGCTCTAAGTTCCACAGGCGTACCGTGCCTTGTTCGTTGGCGGTGATCGCTAACGGGGCAGGCATCCGCCCAATCCGCACCACAGAATCACGGTCTTGTTCGGCAACAGAAGCGAATTGTTGCACCACTTGACCATCGGCATTCAGAGCGGTGACATAGGGAACTTGCGTGGAGTCATAGGGCATCCACTCTAACCATGCGTGTTGGTCATCCCCCCACACGCGCACGGGAATACCCTGTTGCGCATCCAATGCGTGACTCTCTAGGGTGGCGGTTTGCACGTCAAAACGCGCCAACGTATAAGTTGCGCCGTCGTGATGCACCGACAAGACCATCTGCCCACTCGGTGTCCAGAAGGCATCCATCATGTTAGCTGGCAATCCATCTTGCCCCTGCACTTGATACGTTGCGATTGCTGTATTTTGCACAATATCCCATATCACCAAACTATTGGTTTCCGTCAACAAAACCACTTGTTGTCCATCATGGCGCACGCGCAACCACCCACTCTTTATCCGCCCGCTACTTTCAGCGAGGTCTGCAAAATCAACCTGCAGAACCGAATGGAAGTCTTGAATCCGATTCGCAGTCAGCGGGACATCACAACAACTCACCTGCCAAAACGCAACTATCCATAGCCCCAATTGTGTCAAGGTTGCCAGCATTTCTAATCCTTCTCCAACTAAAGGGTCGTCAGCAATAAAATGCTATTGTTATAATGCCCACGTTTCTTTCTTGCAAACTTGGAATGAAAAACTGTGCAAATTCGTGTCAAGGGTAGAAAACCACTCAATGGGTTGTATGTGCCAAATGGAAACCCCAACGCCGCTAAAGCCACCATTGCGGCTTCCATGCTGGCGGAACATGCGATCACCCTGCAGAATGTCCCCACCAACCGCAGCACCCTACACTTCTTAGAAGTTGCCCAAAGGTTAGGGGCAGTGGTGAATTGGCAAACATCCGATACGCTCACCCTTCAAACCGCCCAACTTACTCAATCAGGGCTAACTGAAGCCATGATGCAAGGGGCTGTAGGATCACTCTTATATATTCCCGCCTTGCTCACCCGTCAACGTCAGATCACGGTTGAGGTAGGTTTTCCGCTACACCGCATCCGCACCCACCTTAACCTATTGCGTGACCTCCATCAACAGGTGACGATTCATGAAGATGGGTTTGCATGTGTGGCACAAAACTGGGATGAGGCAGACATCATCCTTGACCGCCCCAGCGTGACCGCCAGCGAAATTGCCATCATGTTGGCGGTGGCACTAGGCAAGTCCACCACGTTACGCCATGTTGCTTGTGAGCCACACATTAACGATCTTGTGCGGTTGCTTCGCAACATGGGGGCAGAAATTCATGGCGAAGGTTCAAACTGCCTGCACATTATCGGGCAACGCTCGCTTGTCCCTGCCACACATACCCTCTCAGTGGATCATATCGAAACCGCCAGCATGATTGCTATCGGCGCGTTATGTGGGGGAACGCTTGAAATCACCCCACCACCCCACACCCAGCTCCCTGATTTGCGTGTGATTGGGCGCACCTTCGCGCAAGTGGGCATACGCTTCAACCGTGACGACCAACGCATTATTGTTCCTCAACACGCGCGTTTCATCATGGCGGATGGGGAGGAAGATGTAGACGCTTCCATTGAAACATCAGAATGGCCCGGTTTCCCTTCCGACTTGGTGAGCATCATCACCCTCGTGGCAAGCATTGCCGAAGGGACAACACTCATTCACGAACGGCTATTCCGTGATCGCCTGTTGTTTGTGGACACGCTTAAGCGCATGGGGGCAAATATCGTCCTAGCAGACCCCCACCGCGCCCTAGTGATTGGGGGGGCATCCCTGTATGCGGACTACATCCCCGCACCAGATCCGCGTTTTGGCTTGGGGCTATTGGGGGCGACCTTGTTGGCAGAAGGGGAATCTGTGATTGATAACGCGCAATACTTCAATTATACCTTTGCCAATGTGTTGGACAAATTGACCGCATTAGGCGCAGAGATAGAAGTGAACCCATAGTATGACCGCTGTTGCCAATACTCAAACAATCCTCCTAAGTGGTATCACCACCCGTTACCTTGTTATGGGTGAAGGGTTAGACGTGATCTTGTTGCATGGCTGGGGAGCAAACCTCAACCTCATGCTCCCGTTGGCGCAACAGCTGCAGCCATTGGGGTATCGCACCCACCTGTTAGATTTACCCGGCTTTGGTGAAAGCGGACTTCCCCCCCAAGCGTGGTCAGTTCATAACTACGCTCAACATGTCTTGGCATACATGGCGCATCAAAACCTTGAGCGCGTTCACTTATTTGGGCATTCCTTCGGAGGACGCATCAGCATTGTCTTGGGTGCCAATCATGAGCATCACATTGGCAAGATTGTTCTATGCGATGCCGCAGGGGTAAAAGCTATCCAGCCGTGGTATAAACAACTTCCCCTCGTTACTTACCACTACCTCAAAGATAAGTTACCCGATCATCCACTCATAGAGCAGTTGCAAACTGCCTACCGTAATCGCACCGCCAGCACGGATTATCTGAACGCAGGAGAATTGAAAGCAACCTTTTTAGCGGTCATCGAAGAAGACTTGCTCCCCTTATCAAGTAAGATCAACCAACCAACCTTGTTGGTATGGGGTACAGCTGACCAAGATACCCCTCTTTGGCAGGCGAAAAAACTAGAAGCGACTATCCCCAATGCTGGGTTGGTGACGCTAGAGGGGGCGGGGCATTATAGCTACCTCGATAGATTGTTGGACGTTACACGAATTGTGGATTACTTTTACAAACATGACTAACTGGCTTCTCATCCTAATTGCCCTCGTCTGGTGGGCTGGGGCATGTGTTCGGATTTATCAACACACGCGCTTCTTTCAAATTGAAGAGTATATGCCCATGCGCTACCTGCGTTGGGTGTTTGGCAAGACGGCACGCTGGCTACCCACACGCGCCATCGTTGCCCTATTGGTGGGTAGTATGGTGGCTACTTTCATCGGGGATACCGTCTGGGTGACGGGCATTATTTTGCTCATCAGTGCTGGGGTGGTCATTTATCCATATCAACTAGCAGAAGTTAAAAAAGGGTTCAAACGTACTGACCGCGCCACACGCCTCTTGGGGACGGGCTTCGTGTTGGCATCACTCCCCTTGTTGGGTGTGGTGGCATGGACAATCACCCAACCGCTCACCGATTGGCATTTGATTGGTTTGGGCGGAGTGGGCTGGCTGGTGTGGTGGATGGCTCCTGATTGGTTGGTGCTGGGGAATTGGGCAATGTTCCCTGTTGAAGAAGCCATCCGTCAAGGATTCCGTCGGCAAGCACGCCGTCGCCTTCAGGCAGTGGGGGCAAAAGTGATTGGCATCACCGGTAGCTATGGCAAGACCAGCACCAAACAATACCTTGAGCAAATCCTGAATGCACGCTACCGCGCCTTTGCCACGCCCAAAAGTTGGAATACCCTCATGGGGGTGTGCCTAGCAATCAACACGCGCATGAATGATGATGCCGAATACTTCATCTGTGAGATGGGCGCGTATGTGCCCGGCGAAATTGCTCAGATTTGCCAACTCACCCATCCTCAAATCAGCATCTTAACCGAGATCGGACCTCAACACTTAGAACGCTTCAAGTCATTAGAGAATACAGCGCGGGCAAAATATGAATTGGTCAAGGCGTTGCCTGCTGATGGGGTCGCATTATTTAACTTGGACAATCCCTATCTGGTAGAAATGTTTGAACGCCCCCACCCTGCCACCCGTCTAGGGGTGAGCTTGACGGGGCATCCTGCGGCACGCCTCATCGCCACCAACATGGTGGAAAGCGCGGATGGATTGGCTTTCGATGTCACCGACCGCGCCACACAAGAGAGCATCCACTTTGAAACGCAGTTGCTGGGCACACACAACATCACCAATCTGCTATTGGCAAGTGCGCTTGCCCTGCATGAAGGCATCACCCTTAAGGAAATTGCGCGGCGCGTTCGTGCCATTCAACCATCAGAAAGTCGTTTGGTTAAGCAAGTCACCCCCAACGGCATCACCATCATCAACGATGCCTACAGTGCCAACCCCGTTGGGGCACGTAGTGCTATCCGTGTGTTGGGCATGCACGAGGGCGGGCGACGCTTATTGATTACGCCGGGGATGATTGAGCTAGGGGAGCTACAAACTAGCGAGAACTTCAAACTGGGTGAGTATGCGGTAGAGTATGTAAGTGATGTTATACTGGTGGGGATTGAGCAAACCAAGCCGATTTACGAAGGATTGCTCAATGCAAACTTTGCACGCGAGCGGATCATCCAAGTTGAAACCCTAGCCCAAGCGATTGAGTGGTATCGAACCCATCTTGTTTCTGGTGATACGGTTCTATTTTTGAACGATCTGCCGGATACTTATTAACCTTTCAAATCTAAACAGGAGTTTTTCATGAGTGCGAATCGTAAAACCACAGTAGGTGTCGTCTTTGGTGGACGCAGTGTTGAGCATGATGTATCCATCGTGACGGGGCATCAAATTATGCGAGCGTTTGATTATAACCGCTATGATGTTGTGCCTCTATATATTGATCGAGATGGCAAGTGGTTTACGGGCGTACCGTTGATGGACTTAAAGAATTACACCCTCAACCTCACGGATTTGATGGGTGTACAAGAGGTGATCCTCTCCCCCAGTACCAAAGATCACGGCATCATCATCAACCCCGGCGCGGGGCTATTCAGCAAAAGTCGCACGCTACGCCTTGATTATGTCTTCCCTGCCATTCATGGTTCACATGGGGAAGATGGCACGCTACAAGGATTGTTTGAGTTGGCGGATATTCCTTATGTTGGGTGTGGAGTGGTTGCTTCTGCCATTGCCAACAACAAAATCATGAGCAAGATCGTCTGTCGTCAATATCAAATCCCTGTTTTAGATGGGGTCAGTTTCACCCGTGATGAATGGGATCAAGACGATAACCGCGTTTTGCAACAGGTGATCCAGCACTTAGGCTTACCCGTTTTCGTTAAGCCCGCCACATTGGGCAGCAGCATCGGGATTAGCAAAGCAACCGATGAAAAATCCCTACGCAGTTCTTTAACGATGGCGTTCAATTTTGATAGTCAAGTGTTGGTGGAGGTTGCCGCTCAAAACTGCATTGAAATTAACTGTGCAGTGATGGGTAACGGATACACCGTGCGCCCATCCGTTTTAGAACGCCCCATCTCCTACGATGAATTTCTCACCTATGAGGAAAAATACTTGCAAGGAGGCGGAGGCATGAAAGGCGCAGAACGCATCATCCCCGCACCCATCTCCACAGAATTAACCGAAGCCATTCAAGGGGCGGCGGTGACGGCTTTCCAAGCCATTCATGGGAGTGGGATCGCACGGTTAGACTTCTTGCTCAACGAAAGCAGCGGGGAGTTTTACTTGAATGAGATCAACACGTTGCCCGGCTCCCTTTCGTTTTATCTTTGGCAGGCAGAAGGCTTAACCCCGCGTCAAGTGGTGGAAGAATTGTTACGCATTGCAGAATCCGTCAATCGGAATAAACGCGGAAACACCTATAATTACCAAACCAGTTTGGTTGAGTTAACCGCACAACGTGGATTAAAGGGCACCAAAGGCAAGCTCTAATCGTTATGGATCAGGGAGAGGTTCAATGAACCTAGTAGATATGATACGTAAAAGCATGGTGGCATGCTGTTGTTTGTGGCTATTGGTTGCTTGTAGTCCGCGCCCAACCATCGACCAACGTGATTTAGCAGGGGCAGTCGTTCCAACGCGCGTTGCCCCCGTTGCTTCGCTGGATGCCCAGACCTTGCCTACCGTCACCCGTTACCAAACGGAAGGTGTGGTTGAACTAAACCGTAGCATACAAGGGATGCTCACTAGCGACGGATTGGCAACCCTCTATCCGTTTGAGGGCTTGGCGGGGCAACTCATCAATGTGACGATGGACACCCTCTCCAATGATTTAGATCCATATCTCATCCTCTTAGATTCACAAGGGCGCGAGATCACCCGTAACGATGATTGGGGCATGGACAACCGCAATGCTGGCTTACGCGATGTCTTGCTCAACGATGATGGGCGATATTACATTGTTGCCACACGCTACCGCCAAATGTTCGGCACAACCAGCGGTGACTTTTCCGTATTGGTCAAAGAATCACCAGGGGGAAATATTCCCACCCCTCTCACACGACGCATCAGCTATGGGTTGCCGGTTCAAGGGCGCATCACCAACGAAGACTACGCCATTCACTATGCTTTCAAAGGGAATGAGGGAGATCAGATTAGCATCTTGCTCTCTGCTGAGGGAGGGGAGCTTGACCCCACGTTACGCTTGAGCGACGCAATCGGAAATGAGATTGCGTTTAACGACGACATTCACAGCATCCAAAACTTGAATGCCTCCGTTGAGGATTTTGTGTTGCCCTATACAGGGTACTATACGGTTACAGCAACCCGTTATGAGGGGCGCAAGGGTGAAAGCGTGGGCAACTACACCTTAGAAGTGATCCTCAAAGCGGAGGGCATCTCGCACCGCTTCGCTTACTTGAACCACGACCTATCCCGAACCATCACAGCGAATGCCGACATCGGCTTTCTCAATTCTGGCTATGATGTGGGGGATCGCCTATTTGGTGAACAGGAAGTCCCCATTCAAACGGTGCTAACTTTCCAGCTTCCCACCCCTTCAACAGCAACGACGATCAAACAAGCGTGGCTCAACTTCCACAATTGTAGTTGGGAAGGGCTAGGCTTAAATGTCGATTTCGAGGTGGGTATTTGGACAACAGCGTTTGAAAACCTAGCCAACTTGGCTTTTCAGCCCACCGATGCTGACAGCAAGATCACCTCATTTGAAGAATGCCTGCCCATTGAGGTGACGGATTATCTCCAACCCAACCAAACGCTCATTCAATTTCGTGTGGTTGCGTCGGAGATGCCCACTAACGGCACGGACAATACGTTAATTTTGAACTCCCCAACGCTCCTGTTAGAGCTAGAGTAAATCGCTGTGGGGTTCGGCATCGACAAAACGATACCCTACCCCATACTCATTTTGAATGTAGGTGGGGTGTTTGGGATCGGGTTCAATTTTGCGACGCAAGTGAGAAACATAAATGCGTGGGTAGTGGTGTTCAGTGGTGTATTCAAAACCCCACACTTGTTCTAGCAACTGTTGGAAAGTCAACACTTCACCGGGATGACGGATGAAGGTTGCCAACAGTTTGAACTCCGTTGGCGTAAGGCGGATTTCTTCTCCTCGTGTAGAAACACGGCGAGAGTTCAAATCCACCACCAAGTATTCATCTTCATAGCGCAAGGGTTGCGACTTGTTTTGATCGAATAACTTAGAGCGACGTAACAATGCGCGTATCCGCGCTTGGAACTCAATCGTAGGCAAGGGCTTGCGCATGAACTCATCCGCGCCCAAGTTCAAGCCTTCTGCAATTTGATGCTCCGTCACTTCTTGCGCGGTCATCATCAAGATGGGAACATCCGACAATTCACGGATGCGTTGGCAAACTGTCATGCCATCCATGTTAGGTAATGACAAATCCAATAAGACCAGATCCGGGTTACTTTCTTGAAAGCGTTGAATCCCTTTAGAGCCATCGTTGGCTACAATCACCTCGTAGCTGTTGAGTTTTAGCTCTAACTGGAGAGAACGCGCCACATCAGGATCATCTTCAACAATCAAAATCCGAGAAACCATAGTTAGCATCCACTGTATGAGATAAACAAATTTATACTTATTTTATCATTATCTTGGTAAAAGTGCTAATCAAGGTTGAAACAGAAATTTACATCGAAAGGAATGAACAAAGATGGAACGTGTAGGCTATATTGGGCTAGGCATCATGGGCGCGGCAATCGCCCGTAACTTGATGAAGGCGGGTTTCCCGTTGGTGGTGCACAACCGCAGTCAAGCAATCGTCGATCAATTGGTAGCGGAAGGTGCAACGGCGGCACATTCCCCTAAAGAAGTAGCGGAGCAGGTAGACGTTATCTTCACCAACCTACCCGACTCGCCAGATGTGGAGAAGGTGGCACTTGACCCACAAGTAGGCATCTTGGCAGGGGCACATGAAGGCTTGCTCTTCATTGACAACAGCACCATCAAACCAGAAACTGCACGCCTGATTGCTGACAAATTGGCGAGCGTGGGGGTTTCTGCATTAGATGCCCCTGTGAGTGGTGGGGATATTGGGGCGCGGAATGCCACACTCACCATCATGGTTGGCGGGGCAGAAGCATCGTTTGAACGGGCGATACCTTTGTTTGCTGCAATGGGCAAAAAGTATGTTTGGGTGGGAGAAAGCGGCGCGGGGCAAATTGCCAAAGTTTGCAATCAGATTATCGTGGGGGCACAAATGACCGCCCTTGCGGAGGCACTCATCACGGCGCAAAAAGCTGGCGTAGACCCCCAGCGAATGGTGTCCGCCATCCAAAGCGGTGCGGCGCAGATGTGGGCGTTGGATGTGAAGCCACCGCGTTTATTCAGTGGCAACCGCGAGCCGGGTTTTAAGGCGTATATGCAACACAAAGACTTGGGCATTGTGCTAGATACTGGCAAAACCTACGGTGTTCCCCTCCCACTAACCGCATTGGTGCAACAGCTTTATACGGCGATGTTACAGCTGGGTCATGCGGAATTAGACAACAGCGCAATCATCACCGTGTATGAACATTTAACCCAAATTCAGTTGAAAGAATCTGAAAAATAAGCGACCAACCCTATTGACAAGTTAAAAAAACAGGCGTAATATTAAATCAATGTTAAGCACATAACTGAGGATTAACGATGTTGAATCGCCAAAAGTTGCTCGAAGTTGGGGTGATGGCTGTTATCCTCATCACCATTAACCAAATATCCGCCATTGCACAACTTGCTCCTTCCAGCGCAATCATTGCAATGATACTTGCGTTGTTGATCTATAGCGTGATTTACTTCTCCCGTGATGAACGAATTTTAGAAGTACACGACAACCACTTCAACAACCTCTAACAAATTGATGCCCTCCTAAAATGGGGGGCATCTCCTCGCAATACTCTGCTATAATCATTCAATCATTCAATTCACCCTATAAAATTCAGGACAATACTAAAGTGGAAGAACGTGTGCAGAAGTTAATGGCACAAGCAAACATCGGTTCGCGTCGCTCCAATGAATTACTCATTGAGCAAGGGCGCGTCACGGTGAATGGCAAAACCATTAAACTTGGAGATAAAGCTGATCCGTCGCGCGATATCATTGAGGTGGACGGACAACGTTTGCACATCTCACAAAATAAGATTTATATCGCCATCAACAAACAACACAATGTGGTTTCCACCAATCAAGGACACTACAAAGATGATCGCTTAACCATTCGAGAACTCATTCCAGTGGAAGGGCATCTCTTCACCATCGGGCGGCTGGATGCTGAAAGCACCGGGTTGATGGTGATGACCAATGATGGGGAACTCACCAATAAACTCACTCATCCCAAATATCGCCACACACGCACCTATTCCGTACAGGTGTATGGGCTTCCACCGCGTGAAGTCTTAGATCGTTGGGAAAATGGAATTGAACTTGAAGACGGCATAACCGCGCCTTGTTTGGTGCGCGTTAAGCGTGGCGACCGCGATATGACCACGCTAGAGATTGTGATGATTGAAGGCAAAAACCGTCAGATCCGCCGCACCGCCAGCGCGTTGGGCTACCCCGTCCACCAACTGAAGCGCACCCACATGGGACGCTTAGAGCTGGGGAATTTGCACCCTGGTGAACATCGCACGCTGACGGAAAAAGAAGTGGAACTGTTGCAATTGCCCTCAGAGGATTACAAGTTACTTCGCAGTAAAATCAACGAGTCGTATAAGAATCGCCCTGCTGCTCCTCGTGCCCGTTTTATCCCTTCTCAAGGGAGAGGCGCACCCATGATGGGGCGTAAAACAGTCATGAAGTCCAACGATTCTAGGGATGACGAAACATCTGAATCTAAGGAACGTCGTGATGAATCATCTGACCGTCCATCCCGTCCCTACTCGGAACGCCGTGGCGAATCGTCTGATCGTCCATCCCGTCCTTATTCGGAACGCCGTGGTGAATCGTCTGACCGTCCATCCCGTCCCTATTCGGAACGCCGTGGTGAATCATC
>JBMOEO010000081.1:0-17426 GCA_049318945.1 Phototrophicaceae bacterium
GGTTCGGTAGGTAGAATGATGACCACTAACTTAGATGAGAATAGAGTAGCCTTGCTATGATGATTTTAGAAGGTGTGATCCGTAATGTGGTGTATCAACCTATGTTCAAGTTAGGGGAAATCACGCATGAGTAAAATCATCAAGAGTCCACTACGTTACCCTGGTGGGAAGTCCCGTGCGATTGAACAAATTCATGCGCATTTACCGCTACACATACAAGAATACCGAGAGCCTTTTATAGGGGGGGGATCGGTCTTTTTATCGGTGAAGGGAATCTTCAATAAGCATATTCAACGCTATTGGATCAATGACATTCATAGCGACTTGACTTGTTTTTGGAAGGGCTTACGCGATGATCCGACCGCATTATTGGAGAGGTTATGGCATTATAAACACCACTACGATGATGGGCGTACACTATACAACTACTTCAAAGATGAGCGAAACACGCAAACTGATTTAGCGCGAGCAGTGCGTTTTTTTGTGATGAATCGCATTACCTTCAGCGGGGTGATGGATGCTGGTGGATATTCTGAACAGGCGTTTCAGAAGCGTTTTACCGATTCTTCCATTGAACGATTGGAGAGAATCATCCCCATCTTACAAAATACACACATCACCCAATTTGATTATGAGACGCTTTTGTTTGCTGAAGGGGAACAGGTCTTTATCTTTTTAGACCCACCTTACTATAGTGCTACCAAATCACGGCTATATGGCAAACGCGGTGAACTTCATACCATGTTCGATCATGAGCGTTTCGCGGATGCCATGCAACGTTGCTCCCATCGCTGGCTCATCACCTATGATGATTCTCCCATGATACGTAGTTTATTCTCATTCGCGGATATAAGTGCTTGGCAGTTGCAGTATGGCATGAACAACTATAAACAGGCATCTGCCGCAAAGGGGAATGAGTTATTCATCCGTAACTATTGAGATATACTTAAGGGGAGTTTACAAACTGGTTACATCGTTGATGAAGTTTCGTGACAACTGTGGGCGATACTCAAGGCATATTAGATAAGGTCAAATGACCCAAGCAATTACCCTAGTCTTGAAGGAGACCTACACCATGAACACCAAACGCTTTTTCACCCTACTTGTTCTCGTTGCACTTTTCACCGTTGGTATTGTGGCGGTTGGCGCACAAGATGCCACCTCAACCCCTAACGGACCACGCTTTCAATTTAACGCGGAACTCCTACAAGAGTACACCGGCTTGACCCAAGAAGAAATCAAAGAGGCAGTGCAAGGTGGCTCTACGCTGGCACAATTGCTAGAAGCAAATGGTCAAACGGTAGAATCCTTCATTGGAGCTGCACAGGCAGAATTAGATGAATACCTAGCCGAGTCCGTTGCCAGCGGAACGCTCACCCAAGAACAAGCTGATCGCATTGCTGAAAATTCTTTGAGCAATTTTGAAGAACGTTTGAATGGGACGTTTGAGGGGCGCGGTAATCTGGATCGAGAACGCGGTGAGCTACTACAAGAGTACACTGGCTTGACCGAAGAACAGATTCGGGAAGCCGTTCAAGGTGGTTCTACGTTGGCACAATTGCTAGAAGCAAATGGTCAAACCATAGAATCCTTCTCTGCTGCTGTACAGGCACAAATAGACGAAGCAGTTGCCAGCGGAACGCTCACCCAAGAACAAGCTGATCGCATTGCTGAAAACGCTTTGGGCAACTTAGAAGAACGCTTGAACGGCACGTTTGAGGGGCGTGGCAACGGTGGCGGACGTGGCAACCGTGGACAGGGTAACTTGATCGGTCAAGAGCGTGATGAGCTACTCCAAGAATACACCGGCTTGACCCAAGAAGAAATCAAGACCGCGCTTGAAGGCGGCGCAACCCTTGCTGAGTTGATCGAAGCAAACGGTCAAACGGTGGAATCTTTCAATGATGCTGTTCAAGCACAACTTGAAACCACCCTTGCCGAAGCCGTCACCAATGGCAACCTCACCCAAGAGCAAGCAGATCAGTTGAGTGAACGCGCCTTCGGTAACTTGGAAGCACGCTTGAACGGTACGTTTGAGGGTCGTCAGTTTGGTGGCGGTCGGGGTTTCGGTGGGGGGCGGGGTGGTAATGACAACGCTTCTGCCACTGAAGAAGCGACACCCAACGCCTAAGCCATTTTAATTCTCCCGATCATTCACAACCCCTCTCAACCGAGAGGGGTTTTTTTATTACAATGCGATGAATGACGCGAGAAGGGTACTTGAAATGGATCACACACTTTACGATCAACGACGCTATCCCATCACTGAAGTGGTAGAGGGTTATGGCGAATGGGCTACCACGTATGAGCAAACTGTTTTAGACCTGATGGATTTGCGCCTGTTGGGGCAACTGTCTCAAGTCTCTTGGGGAAGTGCCCAAGCCATCTTAGACCTAGCATGTGGAACAGGGCGCATCGGAGCGTGGTTACAGCAACGCACTGTTGCACCCCTAGACGGGATTGACCTCACGCCACAGATGCTAGAGCAAGCACACGCCAAACAAATCTATCGCCAGCTGTTTCGTGGGGACATCACCCACACCACCTTAGCAGACGCAAGCTATGACCTGTGCATACAGTCTTTGGCGGATGAACATTTGCCCGCGCTTGCCCCGTTGTATGCTGAAGCGGCACGACTAACGCGCCCATCAGGGGAGTTTGTGCTGGTGGGGTATCATCCCTTCTTCATGATGATGGGCATTCCCACGCACTATAACCGCGCAGATGGCAACCCTGCCACCATCCGCACCTATGTTCACCTGTTGAGCGATCACATCAAGGCAGGGATGGCACACGGTTGGACATTGTGTCAGCTGGAAGAGGGCTTAATTGATGCGGAGTGGGTTGCCCAGAAACCCAAGTGGCAGAAGTATTTAGGCATCCCGATTAGCTTTGCCATGCACTGGAAAAAATAGGCGAGTTCATCATGAACCCGCCCATCAGGGTGCTAGGTGTAAAGATCATACACGCTTAGGATTTGCGTCATCATACGTTCTAAGCTGAAGCGTTCTTTCACCATAGTATATAAGTTGAGCGCGAGATCATGGCGCAGGGTGGGGTGAGTTGCCAGCCTGCGTAATGCCTCTGCCAGTGCGGTGGGGTTTTCAGCAGGAACAAGTAACCCCGTTTGCTCATGCTCCAGCAAGGTTGCTAATCCTCCCACACGGGTTGCCACCACCGCACGGGCACGGCTTGCCGCTTCCAGAATGACATAGGGCAATGCCTCGCTCAAAGATGCCATGCACAACATATCAACATTCTCTAGGATGTCTAAAATATCCTGTCGAAACCCAGCAAAGTGAACGCGATTCCCTAACCCTAGCTGGGTTGCCTGTTCCTTCAACTCTTGCTCTAGTGTCCCTGTGCCAACAATCAGTAGCTTGACGTGGGGAACATCCTCTAGCTGTGCCATCGCCTCCAGTAGATAACGATGCCCCTTGACCGCCACCAACCGCCCGATGATTGCCACAATGAAATCATCCGCACTAAACCCCCATTCATCCGCACGTGTAACCTGTTTGGTGAGGGTGGGGGAATCGGGTACGGGGACGGCATTGGGAATGAGTGTGCTACTGTTGCCTTGCCCACGTGCAACCGCTTGTTCCTGTAACACTTCGGTGACATTGATGGTGTGGGTGAGCATGGTACGAGTGCCCTTTAGCACCCCCCCATAAACTCTCCCTTTCATGCCGGGATATTCTGCGACGAAATCGCTATGAATGGTGGCAATGCGATTGGGCACGTCTGCTAACTTGGCGGCAGGAATACCCCATAGGATGGACTGTACATTGTGGGCATCCACCACATGATAGCCCTTCTTGGTCATGATTTGCTGTAACTCTAGTGCGGTGGCTGGGTTGCCCCGTTGATTATGGACGACCTGATGGGGAAGTCCCTCATGTTGTAGGCGAGCATGCAACATGCTTCCGTTAAGCGTCACCACATCACATCCTGCGCACAAATCTTGTAGGGCGCGGGCTTGGGTGAGAACGCGAATTTCTGCCCCGCCAAAAGTCTTGGCGAGGTCAACCAGCAACACACGATAGGGACGCTTTTCCATAGACATTAACGCGCCAGTCGTATGTTATCAATGATGAGGGTGCGGTCGCCGGTGTTGTACGTATTCACTTCACCGTTCCCGTTGCGACGGGTGATCTCTACCCCTACATTCAAATCGAGATATGTTGCCTTGCTGAAGTTGAATGTTTCATCGTCGGGGAAAAGCATTAACGGAATGGTCAAGGTCATCTGGGTGCGGGGTGGGATCAGGTTAGAATCCCCACGCAACAACAGATAGTTGCTATCATCGTCGCCTAGTGCAACATCCAACGCGGTGAAGTAATCGCTCTCGTTGGAAACGTCCAACTGAATCACGCTGTAACCGCTCCAGTCAGTATTGCCAAACCACCAGAACGCAGAGTTCTCCCCGTTGGCACTCAAAAATTCCATCTGCATGGCATTCCCCGTTCCGAAAGGTGAACTCACGTCAGTGGCGTTCACGTCGCTGTATTCCCATTCACCGGGCTGTCCATCAAAGTCAACCAGCATGCGCGTTTCGGCATAGGTGGGGGCGGGAAGGCAGGTGCTGGCAGGATCAATCAAGACCCCACTGCTAATGGATTGGAGCAACGCCGTGTGAACAGTTTCCCACAGGGCGGGATCAGGTTGGCTATAGGCGATTTCCTGCGGGGTCAGGCATCGTGCCAACTCACGCCCCAAATCTGCCCCGAAGGTGTCCGAATATTGTTGAAGCAAGCGTGCATCTTCCACACCCTCGCGCAGGAACTTGATGCGTGTGGAGGGGCTGGGGTCAGGATAGATCAACGCACCCACGCCATAGCCGAAAACAGACTCAACCGCTTGGGGGTTGGTGTAGGGATCATACAGCCCGAAACTTTCATCCACCCATTCTAGCTCGGCATAGCCGGTGATGTTCTTCACATTGCGCCCATACGCATGCCAAATCAGACCGCGATGAATTGCCGCGGAGAGGTCAATCAAGTCTCCGTATTGGTTGAGGTACACACTGGTGCTACGTCCCGGCATGCGTGCCCAATCGGCAAATAAAATCGGCGCGGCATCAAAGTAATCAATATGCACGTGAGAATCATTGGTGAGCAAGTTGGGGTCTGTCCAATCAGGTGCCCATGCCACCGGCAACACGCGCGAGGCGGTAACGCGCAACCCTGCCCGTTGAATGATTGCTGTCCAACGCGCAAGATGTTCATGCCCTTGAGGTCCGTTGTTGTCCGGCTCATCCGCTACCCAGAAACTTTCGTCATTAGGATACACCAGCGCATCCTCTAAACGCCCAAGCGAGGCAAGGTAAGCATGTAGATCGGTGAAGAATTTTTCAAGTTCGGCGGTGAAAACGGGGTCGTTCCAATCCGTCAGCACATACGGGATGCCTGCTGGGGTGTTGATGTAGTATTTCCCCGTTGCCTCATCAAACGGGATGGGCGTATGGAATTGCATCCCAACAGGGATGGCGTTGATCTGCGCGGTGAAGTCAGAAAAATCCCATCCGCTTTCGGTTTTACGGGGTGTCCCATTCAAGCTACCGCTGACCAACAGGTGGTCCGCCAGCAACTGATTGACCGCATCATGATAAGCTGACTTGTCTACCCCCATCATTGCCGAGTAGAAATCCAACGTGAAGCCATCCGAAAGCGGAATCATCACGGTCATTGCACCGCTAGGCATCAGGGTGACATCATACACAGTGACCGGGATGGAGCGGTTCACACCGTTCACGCTCACCTCAACGCTATATTCGCCGGGCGCGGTTTCGGAGGGGACGAACACATCCACCCACACAGCAAAGTATCCATCGGCGTTTTGCGTGAGCGTATCTCCCATAGCGCGTAGCCCGTCCGCAATTTGGCTGGCGTGAATGTAAGCGGGGGAATAGGCGAGTCGCTTGGTGTCTTGAATGGGGAAGAAGTATTGCTCATACGCTTGCACCTGTAAGGCGGTGCTGGTGATGGCAGGGGCGGGAACGCTACCGCTTCCGCTGATGGCAATCTGAAAGCCCACATACTCCCCACGTCCAGCGTGTAGGTGGAGGGTGGTTTCGTCGGTTATGCCTAGTTCGGGTACGAATTTCTCATTGATGGAAAAAATGGCAACTCCTGCTTGAGCGTGTACCCAATTGGGCAATGTGGCAAGCACCATCAAAATAGTCAGGATGAACGGTCTCATGCTTAAAACTCCATTTCTCAAATTGGGTGGGTTACAGTTGTTGACGATACCAAGCGACCGTGCGCTCGATGCCTTCTTGAAAATCTACGACGGGTTGAAAGTCTAAGAATTGCTTTGCTAGGGTGATGTCACTACCACTATGCAAAATATCCCCTGAACGAACTGGCGCGTGAATGGGGTGAATGTCCGTGCCCAGTACATTGTTCAACGCTTGGAGCATGTCTAACACACTGATGCTGGTGCCGGTTGCCACGTTTAATACATTTCCGAATGCCTCGCTATGGGGGGTGTGCGCCGCCAACCAATTGGCATGCACGATGTTGTCCACATGGGTGAAGTCACGGGTTTGTAACCCATCCCCAAAAATAGTGGGGCGTTCCCCCTTAAGCATCGTGGTGATGAATTTGGGGATCACGGCGGCATAGGCGGAGTTAGGGTCTTGCCGAGAGCCAAAGATATTGAAGTAGCGCAAGCTGATCGCTTCTAAACCATACGACGCATAGAACGCCTTGCAGTAGTATTCACCCACTAACTTTGCCACCCCATAGGGAGAGATGGGCGCGGGCAAGCTGGTTTCGCGGATGTGTTGTTCGGTGACGTTTCCGTATGCCGCCGATGAAGCCGAATAGATCACGCGGCGCACCTTCGCTTCTTTGGCAGCAATCAGCACCCCCAATGTGGCATCCACCCCGTGATGATTGGTGGTGAGTGGATCGTCTACGCTAAGTGGCACGGAGGGCAAAGCGGCAAAATGGAACACCGCGTCTGCTCCCTCAAAGATGGGGATGATAACATCATGATGCGCAACGTCCACTTCATGAAAGGTGAAGTTACCCACACTTTCTAAATGGGTTAGGTTTTGTCTTTTCCCTGTCAGTAAATTATCCATGACGTGGACATCATGCCCAGCTTGAATGAGATACTCTGCCATGTGTGACCCAATGAAACCTGCGCCACCAGTGACGATATATTTCATAACTGCTTTCCTCTTTGTGAATTAAACATTGACAACTTACTCTAACACTCGCCTGCCTATTTCGCAGTAAACGCTTATAAATAGAACAATAGCATCATAGTCTTAGGTTGTGCCTTTTTCAGAATACAATAAGCAAACAATTGCTTGATGGAGTTTTGCATGATGCCCTATTGGTTCATTGTCATCTTTTTAACGGTTACACTCGGTTTAATCGCCATCGGAATCCTCATCGAATTGCGCCCACGTGGGCTAAATGCGTTCACCCCAGCGCAAGCCATAACGCGACATTTCCAACGTTGGGCGCGTCAGCATCCTAACCCCGTGCTGGCGTGGATCGAAACCATCTGCTGGCTGTGCTTCCTCATTCCTTTGGTTGACCACTTCCTTCACACCGAGCAAGGCTTCACCGCTCAAATGGCATGGTACTTGACCATTGGCATTCATGAGGTGGGGCATGTCATCTGTATTCCCTTCGGGCGTTTCCTGATGGTGTTGGGCGGGTCATTTTGGCAGATTGCTTTTTGGCTGGGGCTAGGGGTATATGCTTTGTTCTTGCGTAAACACTTGGTGCAGTTCTTGTTATTTTGGACGGTGGCGGCACATAGCTTCTTGAATGTTTCCGTCTACATTCGGGATGCCCAAGCACGTGAGCTAAAGTTGCTGTTCGGTTTAGATCAAGATGCGCATGATTGGGGAAACTTGCTCACATGGATGGGGCTGTTGGAATATGCCGACTGGATTGCCAATGGGGCGGTTGCTGTGGGCGTGACGTTGGGCTTGGCAATGGTTGCCTTAGCGGTGTGGGTGACGTGGGCACTCCCACGTTATGGGCGCACCCCGCGCTTTGAGGGCAACCTATGGATGGCACTACACGCCACCCTAGAGGATTAAACCGTATTCATCCATTTGACACAGCTATAAACTATTCAGTAGAGTAGTGCGAACTTAAATATTTTTGTGAGATGAAAATGGCTTTAGAACTGATAACGGGCTTAGGAGAAAACACCCACTCTATATGTAGCGAAGTTGCTCACCAATTGAGCATAGAACTGGGTGAACGGGTGGTATGGAATCATGCCTCCACTTGGGAAGAAATGCAGGCGAGACTCCATCGGGGTGAAGTTCAGATGGGTTGGATTTGTGGTTTGTTGTATACCCTGCTCAAGCGTGAGGTGGATTATCTGCCATTGTGTGCGCCACTGTTTGATACCCAAACGCAACCGATCTACTTCGCTAACTTGATTGTCCATCAGGATAGCACGATCCATGATTGGGAGGGATTGCGTGGGGCGCGTTGGGTCATCAATGAGCGCAGTTCCTATTCAGGGTATCACGGGGTATTGTCACACTTGGCGCAACGAGGGGAGTCGCTGGATTTCTTTTCAGAAGTGGTTGCCAGTGGGACGCATGCGCACTCTGCGCAGTGGGTAGCAGACGGGCGGGCGGATGTCGCCAGCCTTGACCATAGCGTCTACAATTATCTGCTTGTTCATCAGCCCCACCTTATGCAACAGGTGCGCGTGATTCAGCGTTTAGAGTTGCACACCGCGCCCCCGTGGATCGTTCACCCTGATTTGCCACCAGCTACGCGCCAAGCATTGCGCTCGGTTTTGTTGCACATGTCCCCCCAATACCCCACCAGCGGAGGGGTGCGCCAGTGGGTGGCGATTGATGACCAACGCTACGCCCCCTTACGCCAAGTCTATCAATACAGTAGTAGCTTATTGACGGGAGATAGCGAATGACTGAAATTCTTCAGCATGACCACCTGATCCATAACAGACCGTTCACCCATCCTGACCACAGCATTGCCGATCTTGCCATGTTGAATCGTATGTTGGGGCTATTGCGCCAGTTGCTCCCTAGCCTATTGGCGCAGACGGTGGTGGGCAATTACCAATATGTCCAGTTTGAGGACGATCAACATACCCAGCACAAGATGGTACTGCCGCACCGAGATCAGCTCCCCACCGCGTATGACCTAACCGCTGTCGGATTCTTTGGGCAGTCGCGCGAGGTTGACCACACGCGCATCAACGATATGGAGACTCACTTAATCGGGCAGATGGGGGAAAATCGTGGGTTGATGGTGTATTACAACGTGTACATTCCTAGCGTGGGGTGGGGGAATTTGGTCTTGTTTGATGCCCCCGATACGAAGGACGCTTGGGGGTATGATGCTGTCCATCGTCAGGCGGTGGGATATTCTCCCGAACATTACCACAGCATCCGTTTACACAATGGGCGGTTAAGGGGGGCGTTGCTGGGTGAAGGAACAATCACCCTGACCCTGACCAAATACTTAGACTTCAGCCATATAGAAAAGTGGCAAGGCATCCGTCACTACGCCTAACAATGGGGTGGCACGATATACTCTGCGCCACCCCACACCTAGCCTTATATCTCAAACGCCCATTCACCGTCGCGCATGACCGTTTCAACCGTGCCATCCGCTAGGATGCCTTCAACGGTTAACTCGGCACTGCCAACCATGAAATCAACATGGGTTAAACTGGTGTTGCCGCCGCTATTCTCAAATTCCTCTTTGCTCATTCCTTGCCCGTTCGCCATAGTCAAGCGGTAAGCAGAACCCAACGCAAAGTGACAAGAGGCGTTCTCATCAAACAAGGTATTGCTAAAGACCACGCCGGATTGTGAGATGGGGGAGCTATGCGGAACAAGCGCGACCTCGCCCAATGAGCGTGCGCCTGCGTCCGTTTCTAAGATATTGTTGAGCATGGACTCTCCGCGTGTGGCGGAAGAGTTGACCACGCGCCCATTTTCAAAGCGCAACTCGATCCCATCAATGAGAGTGCCTTGATGGCTAAGGGGCATGGTAGACCGCACCGTTCCATCAATCTGCTCACGATGAGGCATGCTGAAGACTTCTTCAGTGGGGATGTTGGGAATGTAGTTGAAGCCCCCCCATTCCGAGCGCATACTTGCCGCCAACCACTGATGCCCATCTGGCAACCCCACGCGCAAATCTGTTCCGCTGGCGCGGTAGTGCAGCGCGGTGTAGCCTTTCTCGGTGAGGTAACGGGCGCGTGTTTTCAGGCGTTCCACATGCGCTTGCCATTCTGCTACGGGGTCATCGCTATTGGTGCGCGAGAGGGTGAAGATTTGTTCCCATAATTGCTCCATCGCTTCTTCAACGGGTAGATCAGGGAAGACAACTTTTGCCCAACCCGGCACCGCGCTGGCAACCACTATCCACGGGCTTCTGCCCGCTCCCACACGCTGGCTTAGTCCTTGTGTGCTGATGGAATCCAACTGTTGTAACGCACGCAACCGCTCTTGGTTGACCTCGCTGAAGAAGTTGGGGTCATGAGCATAAATCGAAACCACTGGGTCGCCATTATCCATGTAATCAATTGCTTCTTGCACCCGATAGGTGGGGTAGTAGGTGAGCGTTTCATCAACCGCTTCTGCCATGCGGATGCGTTCGATCTCTGGATCATCCCAGTTCACTTCTACAAACCGTGCCCCAGCGCGATAAGCAGCGCGAGTGATGGCACGCACCAAAGGCAACCCTTCCAACGGCACACCAAACCCACGCCGTCCGGGTCTTCCGATCATCACCCGTTGACCGGGCTGGACGTTCAACCCTACGCGCACAATAACATCAGCATATTTCTGTAAGCGTTCTTCAAACATTTTTTTGATCCTTTTGTAGTTATCTTTCACAGCTGATTGTAACAATAGCTTCATTGAAGTGGGGGGGGCATTTTGCTATCATGACCAACAAAATAGAAAATAAGGAAAAAGCGATGGCAAAGTTTGTTCAGCGGACGGTTTACCTAAGTTATCGACATCCCTTGAATCAATGGCAAGCGCGAACGATAACCTTAGTGTTGGAGAAATATGGGTTTAATGTGTTGCGTTCTGAAGCCAACATGGATGAGCAGACCGTCCTAAAACAGATTGAGGCGCGTGCCCATTTCATCTTGCTTCTTGCGCCCGATAGCTTTCGGCAGATTGAACAGCGCACGGATCGCTTCCGCAAAGAGATTGACCACGCCATCCAAAAGAAACGCAACATCACCATCTTGTTCTTGGAGGGATTCACCCTAACCCCTAAAGGGCAGTGGGAACGGGTGGGCAAGCTCCGCCAACTTTCACAGATGAAGTCGTGGGTTGTTCCCAATAACTACATTAAAGAATCAGTGCTGGCTTTGGTCAGCGCATCCTATTTGTTGCAACCAACCGAAGTCAAGGTTGTTGAACCACCTAAGCGGTTTCAAGTCTATGCCGAAACCGCTCGCGCTGATAATACGATTGTTCCTGCCGAAACGGATGGCATGACCGCGCTAGATCATTACTATCGTGGGCTATCGTTTAGCGAGTTTGGCAACCATGAGGACGCGATTGAGGCATACACCCACGCCATTGAACTGGATCCGAAGTTTGATGATGCGATCTATGATCGTGGTTTTGCTTATGGATTATTGGGTGATTTCGCCCATGCGGTGGAGGATTACACGTTCGCCTTGTCGCTCAATCCGGATGAGGCAAACACCTACTACAACCGCGCCTATGCCTATGAACAGCTTAAACACCTTGAGCAGGCTTTGGCAGATTATCGCCGTGTACTAGAATTCACCCCACAAGATCAAGATGCGCAAGAGGCGGTGAAGCGATTATCGGTTGTTGACGTTGCTGAACCATCCGCCCCTGTGATTGAACCGCCGTCAGTCAAATTGGACGCGGTGGAAACAGAACTAGAAGAGCCATTTATTCATGCGGAAGAAGAGGCAGAGGAATCCCAGCCGAGTCTGGTAGTGCAAGAGGAAGAGACGGAAGAGCCGTTCTTGCAAACGGAAGAGCCACAGCCCAGCCCGCTGGAGGAAGATGTGGAAACAGAAGCACCATTCGCACATAGCGAGGAAGTTGTGCTTGCTCCTGTCCCCGTGATGGTTGAAGAAGTTCCGCCCGCCCCTCAACTTGCCCAATCCCTTGAAGCCATGCCCCTTACCTTAGCAGAACTCAATCATCAACTAGAGGCAACGCCCGCTGATCCTGATTTGTTGCACCAACGCGCAATGTTATATGAAGCGCAATCGGACTACTTAAAGGGCTTCAATGACATTTTTCACGCGCTGTCACAAGACCCCAATAATCCGCGTTATCTTTATACACGCGCCTTGCTATGTAAGGGCTTGGGATTATTTGAGCAATCCATCGCGGACTTGAACTTTGTGCGACGGGTATCCCCCCAACTGATTCAGCAAGTTGAGTTTAAGTTTCTCAACCAATCATCTGATGAAACTGCATAACGATTAGGGAAGCATCATGATTATCACAAGAGAGGCTTTGCTTTTTGCCTTGCTTATTTTTGGGTTGCGCTTAGCAAACTTCACCATCGGGACGATTCGCTTGGTGTTCATTGGGCGCGACCGACGCACGCTTGCTGCGGTCATGGCGTTCTTTGAGGCGTTCATCTTCGCGGTGGTAACGGCAAGTGTGGTGAGTGACTTGACCAACTGGATGAACCTCTTGGCGTATTGCTTGGGGGCGGCGGTGGGAAGCTACGTGGGCATGTGGCTAGAGTCACGCTTCATCGTTAGCTATAGCACCGTCACCATCATCACCCATGATGATGGTGAGAGCATCACTAACCGCCTGCGTGAAGCCGGCTTCGGGGTGACGGTTACACATGGGGAGGGGCGCGATGGGGCGGTAGACATCATCCGTAGTAGCGTGGTCAATCGGGATGTGCATACCTTGTTTGAACTGGTTCATTCCATCTCAGAATCCGCCTTCATTGATGTTGAACCCATTCGTGCGCTTTCGCATGGGTGGGTGCCGGGCAGTTCTGCCCGCCGTTAAGCGACCGTCAATGTATCCTATTTGCAACGTTCCCACCTAGCATGAGAGCATCTTGATAGGGGGATCGCCGTCAGATGTTCGTAATTTTGTCCATCTAGCCATATAATCATCTCTAAATAAATAACATGATTGGTGGTGAGATAGATGACTAAGAACTGGAGTATGCCCAGCAATTTAGATGAAGCTGAGGGAGTGAAGGTGTTTTCAGGTGGGGCGTGTAATTACCTCGATGATCGCGGTGTATTGCAACGCAATCCCATTCGTGATCGTGTGAACGACCATCTTACAGACAATGGGGTCTACTTCTTTGATCCACAGATTCACCCTGAAACACATGGGGTAGAATATGATTTTGCCATTCATGGTCCCTTAGAAGTGGCAGCACGCCAATCCGCCAAGATTAACCTGTATGAGATTAGCCCGTATACACTCGGCGGAATTACTAGCTTAGAGATTGCCTCCGATCTGTTCCGCTACAAAGAACCGTTGGTGTTGTTCTTCTCCAATGGAGACCCTAATAAAGAATCCCTCCCCATTCATAGCAACAAAGGCTATCCCTTGTTTGTGCCTAAAAACATCTTCCGTAGCGAAGATGCCATGCGTGCCCACTTCAAAGAGTTTGTCAAGAATGGGAACAACATGCGTCGCTATCTCATGCGCTTCGCTTCTGAGATGGATACCTTGACGGTTAGCTTTGGTCCGCAATCATGGAAAGGGGATGTGGTGATCTCTCCCGATCGGATTCATGCAGCCGACCTTTTCGCGGCGGTGGTACGCGCTGCCAGTGGGGAACGGGTATTCGTCAACTTCACGGGGGATGAATCGCAACGGGATAGCAAGGGCAACCCCGTCATGGATGTTCCGTCTGATCTGCCGGAAGTGCAGATGCGAGCATACCTTGACCAATATTGTGATGAGGGCAATTCTTTGCGCCGTACCATCGCGGAGCTTGTCACGGTGAATGTGTATATGCGCGTGGTTTTCACCCAGCAATCTGCCATCACCGCATTGGATGAACTCATCCAACTGGACAAAAGCCGACAGGCATAATGCGCCAGTGTGAATATGATACACTTGGCACAATCTTTACTTGAACATAATCTAACGAGGATGATATGTCAGCGAATGCAGTAACGCCACAAAGTGAGGACTTCTCCAAGTGGTACAACGAGATCGTCTATAAAGCGGACTTGGCACAAAATAGCGAAGTGCGCGGTTGTATGATTATCAAGCCCTATGGCTATGAATTGTGGGAAGCGATTAGAAACGGCTTAGATACGCGCTTCAAGAAAACTGGGGTGCAAAACGCTTACTTCCCCCTCTTCATCCCCGAAAGCTACCTCCGCCGAGAGGCAGAGCATGTTGAAGGCTTTAGCCCTGAATTGGCGGTGGTGACGATTGCTGGGGGCGAACAATTGGCAGAGCCGTTGGTTGTGCGTCCCACGTCGGAGACGGTGATTATGCAGGCGTTTAGCGACTGGGTACAATCCTACCGCGATCTGCCCTTGTTGCTTAACCAGTGGGCAAATGTGGTGCGTTGGGAAATGCGCACGCGCCCGTTCTTGCGTACCACTGAATTTTTGTGGCAGGAGGGGCACACCGCCCACGCCACCTACGAAGAGGCAGAAGCGCGTACCCTTCAGATGCTGGACATCTACGCCGACTTTGCCATCAATGAAGCCGCTATTCCCGTCATCAAGGGGCGCAAGTCTGAGCGTGAACGCTTCGCCGGTGCCCTCAAGACCTACACCATTGAGGCAATGATGCGCGATGGCAAGGCGTTGCAGTCTGGCACGTCCCACAACTTGGGGCAAAACTTCGCCAAAGCATTTGATATTCAATATCTTGACCCCGCGAACGAACGCCGACACGTTTGGACAACCAGCTGGGGCTTATCCACGCGCATGGTGGGGGCAATCATCATGGCACACGGAGACGATAAGGGCTTGCGGTTGCCCCCTCGTGTTGCTCCTATTCAAGTGGTTGCCATCCCCATTTACAAAGATGCTGACCAACGTAGCCAAGTCATGCCCACCTTTGAACGCTTGGTGACAGAACTAAAGGAAGCGGGCATCCGTGTTCATATTGATGATCGTGACCTATCCCCCGGCTTCAAATACAACGATTGGGAAATGCGCGGTGTTCCCGTTCGGATGGAAGTTGGACCCAAGGATGTTGAGAAGGAGAGCGCGGTCTTGGCACGGCGCGACGTGGCAGGCAAAGAGGGCAAGCGTTTTGTCCCACAAGCCAACTTCGCTCACCAAGTACAAGACCTACTCCGTGAGATTCAAACGGCGTTGCTTGAAGATGCCACCGCCTTCCGCGATCAACACATCATTGATGTGGCGGATCTGGACACCTTCAAGCAGGTGATCGAAAGTGGCAATTTCGCCCGTGTGTGGTGGAACGAAAATAGCGCGAACGAACTGCACATCAAAGAAGAAACATCCGCAACATTGCGTTGTTATCCTTTTGAGCAACCCGACGGAAACGGTAAAGACCTGCTCACTGGTGAATCTGCTGACCGTGTGGCGTTGTTTGCTAAGGCATACTAATTCAGTACAATTGCGAGGCTCCCTTTTCTTCGAGAAGAGGGAGTTTTATTGACTTACACGAAGGAAAAAATGATGTTACGAATTACCATTTGGAATGAGTTTCGCCACGAGAAAGTTCACCCCGACGTTCAAGCAGTCTATCCCGATGGCATCCATGCCGTCATTGCGGAGGCGTTGCGCCATGATGAGAGTTTGAGCGTGCGTGTGGCAACCCTAGATGAACCCGAACACGGGCTAACCGATGAGGTGCTAGAACAAACCGACGTGTTGATGTGGTGGGGTCACATGGCGCACGACGAGGTACAAGATGACATTGTTAACCGCGTTCATCAACGTGTGTTGGGTGGGATGGGCTTGGTCGTCTTGCACTCTGGGCATTTCTCTAAAGTCTTCAAGAAGCTCATGGGTACAACTTGCGACCTACACTGGCGTGAAGCCGGAGAGCTAGAGCGCATCTGGACGGTGAACCCTGCCCATCCCATTGCGCAAGGGTTGCCCCCCTTCTTTGAAATCCCCCAAGCGGAAATGTACGGGGAATATTTCGATGTGCCAGAGCCAGACTCATTGGTGTTCATCAGCTGGTTTGAAGGGGGAGAGGTCTTCCGTAGTGGGTTATGCTACCATCGTGGGCAGGGCAAGATTTTCTACTTCCGCCCCGGTCATGAAACCTATCCCATCTACTATCATGCCCACGTTCAGCACGTGCTACGCAACGCGGTGCATTGGTGCGCCCCCACCACCAATCCTGCTTTACAGTTTGGGCATGTTCCCCAGTTCACCCACCAGAAAGGGGAGGCTTAAATGACTGTCCGCACACTTTTGATCGGTGCAGGGGGGATGGCACGTTCCCATCTACCCTTGATGATCCAACACGGGGCGCAGATCGTCGCCGTGTGTGAACCTTCTGAAGCACAATATGCGCTCACCTGTGAGAAGCTAGAATCGCTTGAGCATCCGCTCCCACCCAATCAACCTGACCTTGCACAGTTGCTGGTTGATTTTGCGGGGCAATTGGATGTCGCCTTCATCATCACCCCCCACGCTTTGCACCACGCCCAAACGAAGGCATGCCTAGAAGCTGGCTTGGATGTACTCCTAGAGAAGCCTATGGTGATGAATGCCAACGAAGCCGAAGACCTCATCCGCATCAGCGAAGCGACCAACCGCTTGTTGGTGGTGGCGTTTCAAGGTGGGCTTTCTCCCCAAGTGCGTGAAGCCGCCCGCCTGATTCAATCAGGGGAGCTAGGGGAGTTGCTCAACGTGAGTGGGACAGTGTGGCAAAATTGGAAGGCACTCAGCGCGGACACATGGCGCGTTCAACCGCACATGTCTGGGGGAGGCTTCTTGTTTGACACGGGCGCACACATGCTCAACACCGTGTGTACACTCGTGGGGCAAGACTTCGCTCAGGTGGCGGCGTGGCTAGACAATCGTGGCATGGAAGTGGACATCATCGGGGCGATGGTGGGCAAGTTGGATGGGGGCGCGTTGGTGACGATCAACGCTTCGGGAGATACCATCCACTCATGCGAGTCAGAAATCAGCATATTCCTGACAGGCGCGATCATCCGCACGGGTCAGTGGGGAGAACGCTTATCGGTGCGTCGGGATGGGGAAAGTGACTTTAGCCCCATAGATTTGCCCCCAATGCGTGGTGCATGGGAACAGTTCATGCAGGTTCGCGCTGGGGAAATCGAGAATCCGTGCCCGCCGAGTGTGGGCTTACGCATGGCGAAGCTGTGGGATGCCATCCGCGCTTCTGCTGAACAAGACGGTGCGCGAGTGCGTTGTTAACTTGCGTCACGGTTGCCCTTGCTTCCCCACCAACCAATGCACTATGTGGCGGAAGTGAGGGCAATTGTCAT
>JBMOEO010000082.1:0-17426 GCA_049318945.1 Phototrophicaceae bacterium
TAGGGTTAGTGCTTGGGGCGCAAGCCGTTAAAGAAAACTGTCACCACTTGGTCAACGATTTCATCGTAGCGTAACTTAGTTTGGCTCGTGCGCCCCAGTGCCGACACCTCAACAAGGCTAAACATCATGGCAATGATGACTTCGTTTGCTAAGTCATCACGCACATCACGGCTGGCTTTTGCCTGCTCAATCAAGCGATTCAACATGGAGATGATCTGATGATATTGGCTATTCACTTCTTGGTTATCATTCAACACCCGTTGAAGTTCATCATAGATGAGCGTAGAACCAAAGCCACTCGGCTCATGGCTAATGTTGAATAAGTAGCGGAGCATTGCCTCTAGTTGGCGGATCGCAGGCTGGCGATTGATTGCCTGCATATATTGAATCGCTTGTTCATAACCCCGTATGACGATCGTCGCCACCACCTCCTGAATATTAGCGAAGTGTTTATACAATGTCGGACGAGAAATCCCAACCTCATCCGCCAAAATCTCCATCGTTAAGTTTGTATATCCTATCTTGTCAATTAAGCGTGCAGCGGCACGCAGGATCAAGTCAGTTCGCATTTCTTGCTTACGTTCTTGTTTGTTAGATAACATAATTCCTATGGATTCAACTAATACAAACATCTTTTCAGTAAGATTAAGTATACACTAAATCTGAAGGCAAAGGTTTATCATTTCCCTATACCACTCACCAACTTGATAGGCTAATTAGGTAAAGCATCTAAGATCGCTTTATTTTTCCTACAGTAGCATCATGGCTTACTATTCCTTATACTTAAAAATTGTGTCCGTTATAAACTTAGATGATGCCATGCCCAGACAACTTTATCGCACTGAACCGCGCGTAGTGAATACCGTTATCAACCACAACACGCAACCAACGCTTGAATTTGCCACTACCAACGAAAACAAACTGCGTGAAATTCAACGCATCCTTTCAACTTATCAGATCATCGGCAAGAAATTAGATGTAGAAGAAATTCAATCCCTTGATCCGCATAAGGTGGCACGCCAAAAAGCAATTGAGGCGCATAAGCAAAACGGTTATAACCCGATCTATATTGAAGAAACCTCCCTAGAGATGATGGGCTTGGGCGGTCGTCCCGGTACGTACATCAAAGACTTCGCCAGTGAAGTTGAAATGCGTCGTATGATTGCGGAAACGTGGCTCAAGGACAAAGATCGGCGTGCGGTGGCACGGGTGATCTTGGCAATCTTTGATGGCAAGCAAGTACACCTACGCGAAGGCGTGACGCACGGCACGATTGCAGAGACGCTTCGCGGGAGCAATGGCTTCGGTTGGGATGATCTATTCATCCCTGAAGGCGAAAACCGCACCTTTGCCGAGATGTCTAACGAAGACAAAGATCAACACTCCATGCGCCGTAAGGCACTCGAAAACCTGCGCGATCACCCCGTCACGCTCCAACATCCGATCTTTGAAATTGCCGAGCCGTATGAGCAAGAGTTAGCGCGGGTCAATTTGAGTGCGCTCCATGATGAAAAAGCGATGCAATTCGCCTTCTCGCTAGAATGTTTGGGCACAGCTAACCCACCCAATCCTAGCTATCAAGCACCCAACTATACCCCAATCCACACCACTACAGAGGACATCCGCTACTACATGCGCTATATCGTTGATGCCGATTCCCCTAGTTTGGGATTAATCCTCACCGACATTGATCGTAACGTGGTACGCCTGAATGACAACGGCACGCCGATCCTGTGGCAATATGGGGCGGAGCGTCGCCATTTGGCATTGGCACAACGCGCCGATTTCTTCTTGGACAATCAAAGCGAAGATGTGCATGCCATGCTCACCGCCCTAGAAGATGGCACCATCCCAATTGCCCCCCGTAGCAATAAACGCTCGCTCACGGTGGAAAGCGTGCTAGGAATCAATCAGAATCAACAAGTCACCAGCACCTATTCTTTCAAAGACTTGGGTTATAAGAAGATCTCATCGGAACGCTACATGAGCCGAACGGTCAGTGCGCACACCGGCTTGTTCCAGAAGATAGGCAAGTATCCCCGTAGTGTGTTCGCGCTGGGGTCTATGCCCGCTGTGTCGGGCTGGCGCGATGTGTTGGTGATGGCGGCAATCGGTCATCATGCGGTTTTCACCCATCGCAATAATATTCTCGCCGGCTACATCGACAAGCAAGCAAGCCTCATCCGTTCTGCGCAAGAAGTGATTGCCTCAATAGGATTATCAGAGGTGGCACAACTTCGCGCGACACGCAACATCGGCGCAGCGATTGGTTGTGGGAATGTGGCAGAAGAATTGGCTAGTGCGCGTTATCTGTATGAACACGCAGGGGTACGCCTATTCCGCATCTACACCATCAATTCTGATCCGCGCGTCATCGAAACAGCAGAGGCAATCCGTCAGGCATTCGGTGATGAGATTGAATTATTCGTTGGACAAGTGAGCGACCACAAACAAGCGTTACAACTCATCGCCCCCAATGTGCGCGTGGATGGGTTGTTCTTTGGGCACGGGGGCGGGCGACAATGCACCTCCGCCACCAACGGGATGGCAGTCACCACGCTGGAAGAAGTTTATCAAGTGGTGACGGATGAACGCTTCAACGACATCACCATTGCGGTTGAAGGCGGGGTGGGCACCAGCTTAGGGCATTTGTTCCTGTTAGGGATTGACCTCATTTCCTACAACCAACAATTTGCGCATTGTGTGATCGAACAGGGCGACCTCTACTTTGAGCATAACAATGGCAAAATCACCATGCCGTATCATGGAAGTGCCAGTGCCCCCACCATGATTATCGAAAGCGCAAACCCCGAACTTGCCGCCAAGCGGTTGCGTTCTGGCGGACGAACGCGCAATGTCGAAGGGCGAGCCGGCTATCGCTTCTTTGAGGAGAAGGCAAATTCAATGTCGTTCTACCTAGATGAGTTCAAGCATTATGCCGCACGCACACTGGCTGACTTAGGAGTCCATACCTTCGCAGAGTTGCGCCAGTTGCTATCCACCGCTTCCGAAGATTGGGTGCGCGTGGTTAGCTCACAAGCCAGCGCGGTTGCTTCTGCCTACAGAAATACCATGTAACGCATCTTGATTCGGTGTGGGGTCATTCCTGATTCCACACCCTCTCATGCACGGACTCCCCTAGCACACGCATTTTTCCTTTGTTCAAAAGACAGTTTCGCACTATGATAAGTGTGAAGTGAACGAGGGTTAGAAAATGCTGGTTGTTGTTTTTCTCATTATGGTTTTCACCGCGTTGGTGATGGTGTTCTTGTATTTGATTCAAGAACCGCTAATCAACCTTGTGCGTGGGATGTCCTCTCATAACCGTCGCACACCGCGCAAGGGTCGCTTTGTGGTGCGTCGGCGCGTGGCGTTGGTGATGGTGTTGCTGGGGATGAGCGCGATCATCTTATTCTTTGTGGTCTTCCCCGAACAATTCATGCAGCTCTTGAATACCCCTTCTTTCGTTGCCACTGCCGCCAATGATTTCCCCACCGTGTTACAAGACCGTGACCCCAACACCGAAGGCATTCAATTAGATGGGGTGGAATTATTAGAAGTCAACCTGTTTGAAGCCTCGCTGGCAGGAGCAAGCCTGACCAATGCCAAGCTATGGAACTCCACGCTAACCTCTGCCATGCTGGAGGGAGCAAACCTATCAGGGGCACGCATTTGGCAAGTGAACTTTGAGATGGGAAATTTTCGAGAAGCCCTCTTCATCAATACAGTCATCAATGAAACCAACTTCACACGCTCCATTCTGCAGGATTCCAGCTTCATTGGCGCGGTTATCACCGACACCAATTTCACCAATGCCGAGCTATGGCACGTTGATTTTTCTGGCACACAATTTCTCTCGGTCAATTTTGACGGGGCGCAGTTTTGGGAGGCGGATTTAGAAGGGGCACAATTTGCGGGGAATACTATTTTTAGCCCAACCACCATTCTGCCGGATGGCACAAACTGGTCAGAGTTGAACCCGATTGACCGCTTCACCAATCGACAACATCCAAACTTCTGGCGGTCAGATAAGGTGTGGTCGCCGGCGTATGAGTACCGCGCAATACCCGACACGCCCACCCCAACTGAAGCCATCCCCCTCATCACGCCCAGCTTAGAATTAACCCCCACCGCATCAACAGGCTAAATGCAAACAAGACGGATGATCTTCACGGAGGATGACCCCTCACTATTCGATCATCCGTCTTGTGCGTGTTGTAGTCTAATGACTATGCGAATTTACTTGTCCTAAAAAAGATTAACCCGAAACGGGTTGGGATTGTAATGGACGAATGGCAAACCACGGCGGGTTATGCTGATAACAAAGATACTTCACCAGATTCAACTGTAGCAGGTGTTCATCCATGATGGTTTTGGGCAACGTTCCGTTATATAGCCGTACCGACTCATAGTAATTGGGAGAAAGGTCTTCCACCACTTCTTTATGCGTTTGGCTAAAGCCCCATTTGTTCTTCGCCTCTTCATCGGTGAACACCACGCAGTTACCATAATCCCCATTGGTTAGCTCTAGGGAACTATAGCTCAATAAACCCTCATGCGCGTTCATCTCGTTATTGAGCATCCCATCACGGCGATCTGCCTCATCCATATCACCATCCATAACCCGTTGCCCAAAGAACCCGACCACACATAAGCCAGTTGATTGAGATAGCAAGTGGGGACGAATGACCAAGATACGATGATTGCGCCCGTCTGCCTCTACTAAGTTACGTTCTAAGGGAGCATAGTTGGTTTGATTCTTCCGCCAAAAAAACGTGTCCATGATCCAATGTAAACGCATCAACATATATTGGAGTTGTCGCCGTTCAATCTCGATATAAGCAGGATGCGTGAAAGGCATCCCACTCACCTTTTCATCAAGGGAAAGGATTTGGGGTTGCATCGTATTTTAACTACCTCTAAGCGTATTTTTAGCTAAAAACCTAATCTTTAAGCATACATTGAACCCTTAAGAAATGTAAGCGAGATTACAAAACTACAGGGGCAAAGTCCCACACCTTACATCCACAACCGCAAAATGAGGTAATCTTCAGGAAAAGACTCAAAGCCCAGCTCTCGATAGAGGGGCATCCCAGCATCACTTGCGGCTAAGGTGATTGCCTCAACGTCTTTTTGACGGGCAAACTCAATCAGGGTTTGCATCAGTTGCTTGGCAATCCCACGTCGCCGATACTCTGGCTCGGTATACACATTCAACACATACGCCCTAAAACGTGGCTTCCAGCTGGGTGTCCACGGATACAAGAACATCCCCACGCTGGCAACTGCCACCCCGTCCACTATCCCTACCCAACCGATATAGGTCTCATTTTCGATTTGAGAAGGCACCCATTCCAAAAAACTTTCAACCGCTTTTTGAATCATCTCTGGCGTATCCTCCCCCATGTTCTCATACATCTTTTGGCGATGCCCCAAGATCATCGGAATATCTTCAACAGTCACGCGCCGAATTGTGAATTGATCCATTACACACTTTCTCACCCTACAGGATAGGTGTTTAAGAACCTTCATCAAACCAGTTATACTATACCTGTAGCAATTTTACGCTGATTGATTCTAACGACAACCAACCATTTGTTCGCAAATGCTATCTTTTATCACAAGGACTTATTCTTATGGTACGCTATTTTATCGGCATTGATGTTAGTACCACCGCTTCTAAGGTGATTGCAGTAGACGAACTTGGGCGCGTCGCCGCCACACACGCCCACCCTCACGAGCTTTCTACCCCACGCCCACTTTGGGCAGAGCAAGACCCGCGCGAATGGTGGCACGCCACCCAAACCGCCCTCCAAGCCGTTTTAGAAACGATCTCTGCCAGTGACGTGATGGGCATTGGTTTAACAGGACAGATGCACGGCTTGGTTGCGCTTGATGACAGTGGTGAACCCGTGCGCCCTGCCATCCTGTGGAATGATGGGCGAAGCTATGCCGAGTGTGATGAGATCACCGAGTTGATCGGTGCAGATCGCCTGCATGAGTTGATCGGCACGCGCCTGTTTCCGGGGTTTACCGCCCCCAAGTTGGTGTGGCTACGCAAACATGAACCAGACGTTTACGACCAGATACGGCACATCCTGCTCCCCAAAGATTACATTCGCTATCGCTTGAGCGGTGCGTTCGTCACCGATGTTGCGGATGGGTCTGGCATCAGTTTGATGGATAACTACCGTCGTGATTGGTCAAGCGAGATGCTTAACGCCACCGAGATTCCATTTGAATGGTTGCCTGATCTTGTGGAATCCCAGACCGTCGCTTCTGTCGTGAGCGAAACCGCTGCCGCCCTAACGGGTTTACGCGCGGGCACCCCCATTGTGGGAGGCGCAGGCGACCAACCTGCCGGGGGCATCGGCAATGGGATTGTGCGCCCCAACCAAGTGAGCCTGACGGTGGGCACCAGTGGGGTAGCGTATGCCAGCAGTGCCCGTTATTCCCCCGAACTCGACGGAAGACTCCATACGTTTTGCGGTCCGGTGCCAGCCACGTGGTTTCACATGGGCGTTATGCTCAGTGCTGCGGGAGGCATGCGTTGGTTCAGCGATGAGATCGCCCAGGGGATGAGCATCGAGACGATTAACCAAGCCGTTGCCAACGTGCCGACTGGCTCACGTGGGTTGCTCTTTGCGCCCTATCTCAGTGGCGAACGCAACCCCCACCCTGACCCACTCGCTCGCGGTGCGTTCGTCGGTTTAACGATTCGGCATGGGTTGCCGGAGATGGCACGCGCCGTCATGGAAGGGGTAAGTTTTGGGATGCGTGATCTGCTTGATCTGTTGCGTGATTTGGGCTTAAACCCCACTGAAGCAGTCGTGAGTGGAGGCGCGGCAAAAAGCGTGATCTGGCGACAAATGCTCACCGACATCATGGGCATTCCGCTCTACACGGTGAACACTACCGAAGGTGGCGCGTTTGGCGCGGCGATCTTGGCAGCGGTGGGAGTGGGCGCGTTCCCAGACGCATCTAGCGCGGTTGAAGCGATGATTCGGCGCGTTGACCAAACCGACCCCATCCCTCACCAAGTGCAGGCGTATGAGGAAGTTTACACCCTATACAAGACCCTCTACCCAACTTTACAGGATACCTTTAGCAAACTAGCACAGTTGGAACAAAAGTCCTAGCCCTGCTTAAACGGGGTGGGCAATCTAACCCACCCCATTCATCTGGGCGTTATGACTGGCGCAACAAGCCCATCTCCAACATCACCTTGATGATGTATCGAGCATTTTCCTCTGGCGTAAATTTCACGGTATCCAATGTAATTTCAGGATGAGTTGGGGCTTCATACGGATCATCAATGCCGGTGAAGCCTGTAATTTCCCCGCGACGTGCCTTCGCATATAGCCCTTTGGTATCGCGTTCTTCGCAGACTTCTAGGGGAGTATCCACGAAAACCTCCATGAAGCCGTCTGGAATCATATTACGAACTTCATCACGGGTGGCGCGATAGGGACTGATGGCGGCGCAAATGACCAACCCACCATGATGGACGATCTCCCCTGCCACAAAGCCAATGCGTCGGATGTTCACATCACGATCTTCTCGGCTAAAGCCCAAGCCCTTAGACAGGTGCGTGCGCACGACATCCCCATCTAACATGGTGACACGTCGCCCATATTCATAGATCAACGAGGTCAAAATCTGGGCAGTGGTAGACTTACCCGACCCACTCAACCCCGTGAACCATAGGCACATCCCACGTCGATGAGTTGGGGGATAGGTTTCAGCAAGGATTTCTGCCACATGTGGACGAGTGAACCATTCCGGCAACTGTACCCCTTTGCCCAAGTAATTCTCGCGCACTTGCGTTCCACTGATTGAAAGCGTCTTTACGTCTGGGGCAACTTTGGAAATCTCCTCATAACGATCTTCATCAGGCAAGTAGATCACCTGCATGAAGGGCACCATCTTCACCCCAATTTCTTCCTCATATTGTTGCGCCATATCTTGGGCATCATACGCGCCATAGAATGGGTTGCCGTTAGAATCATTGCCGGGGCCGGCGTGGTCACGCCCAACGATGAAATGATTTGCCCCATAGTTGCGACGAATGATCGCATGCCACACCGCCTCACGCGGTCCACCCATGCGCATTGCCAACGGCAACAGGCTCAAGCACACGCGGTCAGGCTCATAATAATGTGTAACCAGTGCCTTGTAAGTGCGCACGCGCGTATAATGATCGACATCACCCGGCTTGGTTAAGCCCACGACGGGATGCAAGAGCAAGACACCATCCACCGACTCGGTGGCGCGTTTAGTCAATTCCTCGTGAACGCGGTGCAACGGGTTACGAGTTTGAAAAGCAACAACGTTCTTGCGTCCATAGCTTTCTAACAGACGGCGCACTTCTGCAGGGGTACGTCGGATTTCTTGGAAGTCATAATACTGCGGAAGTTCCAAAGCCTTTAGTGCGCCAGAGATGGCATACTTGCCCCAGCTATTCATTTCCGCAACGATGGGATGCTTGGTGTCCGTCGTACCGAACACCTTCTGCGCAACCTCTGCGCGATCCCAAACGAACTTTTCTTCAACCATCATCACGCCCAAGATGCGGAAGTTTGGATCACGTAGGGCAATCTGCATACCCACCTCAACCTTATCATCATCGTCCACTGTTAAGATGATGGGCATCGGGAAGAGCATCCCGTTAGCAAGGCGCATGGTGTCCACTACGGATTGATGATCTGCTTCTCCCATGAATTGCTCCAAAGGAGAGAACGCCCCCACTACCAATAGTTCAAAGTCGTGCATTTCGCGCTGTGATAATTGAATGCTATGTAAGCGTCCGGCAAGTTCTTTTTCCTGTTGGTAGGCATCTTGTGGCACAAGCAGGTCTACAAGTTTGCCACCGTATGGTAAGATCAGTGTGGTATCAGGCATTGTTTTTCCTTATAGGTTGTCAACGAAACGGTCAGTATGATAACTTAAAAGATGAATAAATCAAACCAACCCTATCATCAAATTCATCAGTAATGGTTTGTTATGGTGTATGGCTTTTGAAAACCAAAATGGAGAGAGAAATGGCAGCCTCAAAAAACAAGAAGAAATCTAACCAACAATATGATGTAGATCATTATGAGTTTGAAGATAAGGATAAAGCGAATATCAGTGGTGTGGTCATTCGCTTCATCACCAATGCTCTCTTGTTGGTGCTATCTGGGGTATTTAATATCACTCGCGCGGTGTTTCATATTTCACGCGAGGATTACTTTCCCGCTTTCGTGGTACTCACCTCTGGCTTCGTGTTCATTGCCATGGGTTTCACGTTCTTCAATCCAGCGGATAACCTGCGAATGGTACTCAATACCGAAGGGCGCGACATCGAAGAAGTCATGAATGCCATCACCGAGCTTGCCGACGGATTCAGCAGACTCACCTTCTTCCTCATGGCAATGTTGGTATTTGAGATCATGACCACCGCCTTTTTATTTCAACGATAAACAACGCAAGGAGGACAACCCATGTCCTACGAATTTTCAGAAGCACAGAATCATAAGTTCCGCAAGCTAACCCGTAGCATGAATCGCGTGGTGATCTTGCTCTTGCTAGTGGGAATCAACGCGCTCATTCAATATTATTTTGATGTGGTGGAAGGTGAACGAAACATCACCCTGTTGTTAGAGGGCTTGGCATATCTGCTATTCTCTTTCATGGTGTATCTGCCCATCCCACGCTTCAAGAAAATTTTCACCACCAGTGGACGTGACATTGAAGAGTTGCTAGGAGCATTCAATGTGATGTCCAAGAATTGGTTTTGGGCAAATGTCTCGCTGGGTTTGATCGTCATTGTGGAATCGTTGAAGTTGTTTGATGGGACAACCTTCTAAGCGGTTGGTTCAGTTTCATCGGTGATGATGATAGAAGGTATCGCTTCTATAGAAGTCTGTTGCTGTGAGGGGGCTTTCCCAAAGCGGATGCCAAAGTTTATATTGGCAGAGGCAACCGGTCCTAAAAGGTTTAAGCCGATGCGTGGGCGCACATCCCTAAGCGATTCTGGGTAGTCTAGGCGTAGATAGGGTTTGCCGTGTTCATCCGATAAGACCATCAACTTGGTGTCTATGCCCAGCAAGCCCAAGGTGTACCCAATGCGCATCATAGGGGAAAAGTGGAATCGCTTATGGCGTTCAGCAGGAATCCATGCCGATTTCTGTGAGAAGGAAAGATTCGTCCCCCATCCTACTCCGGGGCTGATGATGACATACGGCTTCCCTTCATCCTCTCCGAGTGTGACGCGCCCACCAATGCCCAGATATAATGAACCATTCAACTGCCAGTTACGGCGTGGTGAATCAGATGATTCATCCGTCATGCGTTATCTCTTCACAGCTTGAATATCATCTATAGCATTTAACCCCCTTATGCTTATTGTCTCGCATGAGGAGGCTAAACATACGATTAAAACCATACCCCTAATAAAACGAAATATGGTTTCATCCATGTCATGTGACTGCTATTTCTCGATTGGGGTGAGGGTATAGCTGAAGGGCAACAAGGACACCGGCACCAGTTGGAAGTGCTTACGTCCGAACGGAATCCCGATGATGGTGACAAAACATATAATCCCTGCAATCAAGTGCGCCAGGGCGATCTCCCAACCAAAGAAGACCAACCAAATTAGATTGAAGATCATTGCCAAGATGCCTTCTCCCCCGTCCACTTTCCCGACTTCTTTACCGAACGGCAACATTACCGACCAACCAAAACCAATGGCACGCAAGCCGAATGGAATCCCGATGATGGTGAGACACAGCAAAAGCCCACCGATTACATAGGCGATACCTGTAACAAAACCACCGAAGATAAGCCACAACACATTACCAATGAAAGACATACAACAACCCTTCCTCTATTTGAGTAAAACTGACATCCATGATTATAGCAAATAAAATGGATCATTCCCCTTCTTTGGGAGATGTTTCGCTTGAGGCAATCTCTTCATTGGCATGGGCAGCATGTTGCCCACGTAGCCACGCTTGTAAACGCGCCCGCCCCTCGCGTGCCAGTTCCACCACTTGCACGGTGAGGTTGGCAATGGGATTGGCATACCACGTCAACACGCGATCCACGCGCTCGGTGGCACCCCAATAGAATTTATATTCCTCATCCCCCCACATGAAATCATATTCATGCGCCCCGTTCGCAATGGCATGGCGCAGGATTTGCTCGGTGACAATGTTACCCACTTGCAACTTGCGATATTCGTCATTGATTCCCGAAGCGAAGCTATACACCCGTCCACGATAACTGAACTGCATCGAAACAACAGCGGGCTGCCCTTGCACCACCAAGCGCACCAATAGCAACCAACCGCGCTCTAAGAAGCGACGGGCAGTGGTGTAATAGAACTCGGTCATGTGTGGGTCAGCAAACGCCCCCGCTTGATCCTCCCCCACCCAATACTGTTGGTGTAACTCCACCAATTGGTTCATGGCGGTTTCTAGCTCAAACGGGTCAGTGATGACCGAGAACGACCAATCACTCCCCACGCCCTTCTCGATGATCTTATACATACGACGATTGTTATTGCGCTTTTGCGTGTTGATCTTGGTATTGAAGTAGGTATCCCAATCAGGTGGTAAATCAATGAAGGGGGTTTCGTGTCCGTCGGTTTCCACCCATGGGATGTCAGTCGCGCGGATATAGGGGAGGTTAGGGCTGGTGGGCAGGACGTTCGCCAGTTCCAAGACATCCCACGCATATTGATGACTTTTGATGAAGTCTAAAAAGATGGGCATCACTTCAGATTCTCGCCCGCTTTCAACAATGAAATCCCAATGGTCAACGGGGGCACTTGCCGCCATAAACTCTAATTGTCGCCAAGTGATGTTGGCACGCTCCAGCTTACTGGCAGGGGCACGGTTAGAAATCATCAGGGGCGCAATCCCAACCAACTGCCCCTCCTCTTCCGCCAATAACAACCATAGTTTCGTTTCATCACCAAAGAAACGCCACCATGTCGCCATCCATGTCCATGTCAAAAAGAGGCTATCGGATTGGCTTTTGTCTTGTAGGGCTTGCCATTGCGCTTCCATCTTGAGGAATAGATTGGGGTCTTGTATCAACCGTACTTCAATCGCCATGCGTCTTCTCCCACTCTTGGTAAGTATGATAGCTACATTCTAGCGTAATCTCTTCCAAACAGTAGAAAACTTCATAAAAGAAGGGCATCGCGTTAAGGGTTAGAAGGGGTCTTTCCAGTCGGTATCGCTTAAGTCTGCAAGGGTGATGTCTTCACCAAGCAAGCGTGCCCGCACCGTCTCCAGCATCTGTTGTGTGCGCTCTTTGCTGGCACGCCCCAGCTCCACCGCTTGGCGCAACATGGACGCTTTCTTGGCGCGATACCACGTGAAATCATGTGGGGTTAATATCTCTGTGCCAAAGTCTAGGGGCATCCCATGATCCCACGCCATGAACTCAATTTGGTGCATGAATGTACCAATTGCATAGCGGATTGCCTGCTCAATCAAGAGGGTTTCGGTATCATATTGAACAAATTTTTGGTGTTGCCCAAAGCTGAAACATGACAGCGTATGTTGCTGAACAAATACCCACAAGATCGCTGCCACCTCATCATGAAAGCGCAATACGAAAACGCGCATCCCCCCTTGTGTGAATAAGCGTTTGGCAACCTTAAAGTAGAAGCGCGTGGTGATGTTATCGTAGAACGTGACGGGAACTTGATCCACCTGAAACTGAACATGTTGGAAGTGTCGTAGTTGTAGCAAGATCGCCGAAAGTTGTTGGGGATCATCAATGATTTCAAATGCCCAATCATCGCCGATTTGCGCTTCAACCTTGTGATCTATCTGCGAGAGTTGATGGCGCGTCGCTTTGCTCAAGCGTTTATGATAACCCGTCCAATCCTGTGGGAGCGCAAGATAGGGGAAACTTGCCCCTGCGCGATGATCCCAGTCGATGTGTGGTTGCTCGCTCAGGAGGGGTACACAATTGCTGAACGGGCTAAGATTGGCAAAGCGCAAAACATCCCAGCGTTCTTGTTCAGCCAACAATAACTCTAAGAACAGGGGCAAAACTTCTGCTTCTCGCCCAGTCTCAATGACGAAATCCCGATGATACAGTACCTCATCAGCAACCATCATTTCTAGCTGTCGCCAAGTGATGGGGACTTTCTTGGTGGGATGAACCTCACGCAGAACAAGCGGGGCAGCCCCAATTAATCGCCCGTCCTGCTCATCACGCGCAACCAGCAACCACAATTCAACATCGTTCAGATGGAATTGCCACCATGTGGTTATCCAGTGCCACGAGTGAAATGCGCGATGCGCACGGCTACGTTCCAACAACCCACCCCATTCATCCTGTAAAGCGACGAGTTCGCGGCTAGTATGTCCTAACGTTACGATAGCCATGATACGCTGAAAGCCTAGTCATCACCGCGAACAGAACTTAGGAATAGTGAACGCGCGTTTTGAAGATTCTTGCGTTCTAAGGCGTAAAGCACCCCGCCATAGACCAGCGCACCTAGTCCAATGGAGTTAATCAGAATGAGAATGGGAGCTGCGCCCGTTACCAATTGCTTTGCCCCCAGCACCATCACCACCATCGCCACCCCTGCTACGAACGACGAGGCGAAGACGGGAATATATCGCCAAATACTGATCTTCAAGAAGCGTGCTGCCACTGCCAAACGCAAAACCACCGTGATACACATCGCCAATAAATTGCCGAATGAAGTCCAAACGGCTTGATGGGTGGTGAACCCCAAGTAGATGATGATGGGGAAGGTGTACAATGCCTCAACAAATAACAGTTTGGTACTGATGTCTGGTCGCCCTTTCGCCTTGAGCATATCCCCCGCTGTCCATGGCAACGCCGTCACCGTGCCCAACAATGCCAACACCTGCATGAGCGGAACGGCAGCCTCCCACCTCTCCCCAAAAACCAACAAGGTTAATTCGGGGGCAATCAGTGCGATTCCCAAGCCCATCGGTACAGCAACAAAAGCGGTGTATTGCGTGGTCTTCAAGAACGCATCGATCAACAGGTCATCATCGTCTTTGATCTTGGAATACATGGGAAAGAGAACGCGCGTTAAAACCAAGTTGAAGTTAGCAATCACCATCTCTGGAATTTTCACCGCAACCGTGTAATAACCTAGCTGTGCCGTGCCCAATAAAAAGCCAATGATCGCTTGGTCAGCTTGATCTAATAGAATGGTGAATACGCTAAACGCCAATACATACACCCCATAGTTCCACAAAGCGCGTGCGCGATCCATGTAGAAGGCGAACTGTGGGCGAAACGGCATCAACCACCACTTTGAGACCATCCGCACCGCCGCACCGATCACATGCGACCATACCAAACTCCACACACCATAGCCCGCAAAAGCTAACGCAATGGCAAGCACGCCCTTAATCAGGGCAGAGAAGAGTTCCGGCAGATAGCGTTTGTTGAACTGTAGTTCTTTTTGGAGGAGTCCATCATGGGTGTTGCCCAGCGCGTTTAGGAGGAAGGTCACGCCAATCACTTGCAAGATCGGGATGATGCGCACATCCCCTACAATCGAAACCGACCATGGAGCCAAGAGCAAAATGAGGGCATACTGTACCACGCCGATGAGCGCGTTCACCCAGAATGCTGTGGTAGCAGTATCTTCTTCGCGCTCGGTGTTATAGATCAGCGCATCACTAATGCCAAAATCACGGGTTGCCTCAAAAAAAGTCAACAACAGAAGCGCGAACCCCACCAGACCGAAGTCTTCTGGAACAAGCAACCGCGCCAAAACAGCGGTGCTGACCATGGTGAAAAGTCGCCCTCCTAAAAAGACGACATACGCCCAAACCACACCCCGTACAGTACGTTGTGCAAATTGCATCAATCAAAACTTTCCATTCAACGGCAAGCTATCTTGAGGATAGTAACATAGTTTGCCGTTTATATTTGCAAAAACGATGAAGAAAACGCCCTTCAGCAGTTATCGCCCGATGAGATGTTTGAATTCTGGCGTGTCCATCACCAAGCGCAACAGGCTATTGATGAAGTTTTCAGGCATGAGGGGTTTGGTTAGGTAGTTATGAAACCCCGCGGCGATCGCCTTCGGGCGGTCATCAGACATAGCGTGCGCCGTCAGGGCGATTACGGGGATGTCCTGTAAGGTGCGGTCTTTCTTCATCTCATCCACCATTTGCCACCCCGTCATCACAGGCATAGACAAATCAGAAACGACAAAAGACGGGCGATGCTGGCGGATTTTCTCTAAGCCTTCTTTGCCGTTATCCGCTACCACCACAATAGCCCCCGCCATCTCTAATAACTTTTGAGCAACGAATTGGCTATCGGGTTCATCATCGACGACCACCACCGTTTTACCTTGTAAGGGCTTTTCCTTTTCCATGAGGCTCTCCCACTCTTATTTCTATGCTGGGCGTTCTAAAGGTAGTTCTACCTGAAAGACCGACCCACCTTCCACGATGCTTTCCAGATAGACGCGCCCATTCAATACTTCAACAAACTGCCGAACAATGGCTAACCCCAAGCCCGACCCACCAAAGCGACGCGACTGTGAACCGTCCACTTGTTGAAACCGTTCAAAGATAGCCTCGCGCATCTCTGCTGGAATTCCAATGCCCGTATCCACCACCCGAAAACACAAGCGATCCTGTTGCTGATATACCGTTAACTCCACCTTCCCTTGATCGGTGAACTTAACGGCATTCCCCAATAAGTTCACCATAATCTTGGTCAGGGCTTCAGCGTCCGTCATCACTTCTGTAGGGAGGCTTTCCTCAACGGCGATGGTGAACGCCAGTTGTTTTGCCTGTGCCAAAACTTCAATTTGTGCCTTCCACGTTGCCACCAATTCACGAAGGTTAACGCGATCCTTCACTACGGTATAGCGACCGGATTCTAAACGGGTGACATCTAAGATGTTGTTGATGAGCGTGAGCAATCGCTTGGCATTGTTTTGGGCACGCTGTATCAGGCTTGCCGTATCGGTATCTAAAGCAGGATTCATCAAAGCGATACCTTGCATGCCGATGATGGCGTTCATGGGAGTGCGCAACTCATGGCTCATCACCGCGATGAATTGATCCTTCAAACGATTGCTCTCTTGCGCTGCAGCTTCTGCTGCCAATGCTTCTTGAACCCGTTCGTCGGAACGTCGCTGGGCAACAATGAATGAATTGATGGTGAAGCCAGCCAAAATCAAAAACGCCATGAACCCCCCCATCACCACCAACAACGTGATGACCAAGCGTTGACTGGCGCGGGTGGAGTCGTTGATAGATACCCCACGAGTGGATTGATAGTCTACATCGGTTTGAAAGACATCAAATTCAAAATCACGCAATGCCTCCACCAACTGCGTCCGCAATGCCTCATCGTCTGGATTGGCGATCCACAGTAACCAATGCTCCTGAATCGCCACCCACTTAGGCGTAAACTCCGCCACTTGACGATCCACATCAGGGGGGAAACTGGCATGAACGGATTCCCACCCCAACACTTCCCAGCGACTCACCAACACATCAAAGCGTTGCTGGAGGGGCGCAATGTCCTCTCCATTTTCATACTCCGCGACCAACAATGTCACCAATAGAGTCTCACGGAATAGCTGGCTGAAGGGGCGGTTCACTACCGAGAAGCTGAAGCCCAATACACGCTGACTCAACTCAACCTGTTGGAAAACCACCACCGCCAAACCAATGATCGCTGCCATCAATAACGCACCCACCCACACCATCACGGTGAGAAGTGGGCTAAGAAAGATGAAGCGTTGAGGAATCTTTAGTTGCCCAACCCGCACAAACTCGCTCATTGTGTCACGCTACTTCACTTCGATGGATTTAATCTGCCAAACCCAATAATCGTTATAGCGTTGTTGGTCAAACTCAAAATGCTCATACGGGAAAACGAACATTGCCGGACCGCGCGTGGAGATGGGCATGGGAACGCCATCCGCTTGCATCGCATAGATCACCGGATAGTTGCGCAAATCTTCAATGGGAACTTCGGCTTGATAATCATCCAATGCCAATACCGACAAGGTGGTTGCCTCTGCAGGGACTTGCCACAAGTCCAGTAGATCGCTCATCAGAATTCCCTGATAAACAACCTCTTTCTTCTCAAAGGGATCCGTAACCGTGTATTCGACCGTGCGCATGGATTGCAACATGGGCGTGTCCATCTCAATGCGATCTTCTACATTGGTTGTACCAATTAACCCCGTCACGGTTAAAACAACCGCCTCAGTTGGCGCAGGGAGCGTTGCCCCGTCGCTTAGGCTACCTTCGCTTACCACGCTATAAACGGGGGCATCGGTCGCATTGGGTGAACACGCAACACCCATCATCAAGATCATACACAGACCGAGAATGGCTTTTACGAATTTCATCTATCATCCCTATCTTTTATTTACCAATCAATATACATAGTATATA
>JBMOEO010000083.1:0-17397 GCA_049318945.1 Phototrophicaceae bacterium
CCCATCTTGTGTAGTTACAGTAATTGTAGCTGTGCCATTTGAAATTGCAGTAATTTTGGTGGGGTTAATCTCCACGCTGATTGCTATGGGGATTGGATGTTTAATGGGAAGTGTCAGCGTCTTCACAGTAAAGATGGTTGATTCTATCTTGCTAGTGGTGTTTGATACGCTTGCCAGCATCCCTACACTTTTGTTTAGCTTATTGATCCTGACACTTTTTGGCAATGGTATCAACGAGTTGATCTGGGCAACCGCCTTGCCACAAATTATCCCCGTTGCCTATGGGGTACGGGGGGCAATTTCTCTAGCAAGGGGACATGAGTATGTGGGTGCATCACGTGCATTGGGTGCAACTACTCTCCACATTGTTGGGCGACATATTCTTCCTTCTTTGTTGAATACCTTACTTGCCTACAGCATGATTACAATGCGTTATTGTTTGATGATGTCTACCACGGTTACTTTCTTGGGATTTGGTGGGGAGCCTGGTGTGGCTGATTGGGGGGTGATGCTTGCCGATGCACGGATGGCGTTTCGTGTTGCACCGTGGACAAGCATCCCCCCAGGTTTGGGGATTTTATTCTGGGTGATGTGGCTTAACTATCTTGCTGAATATATAGGAAAGTCCCTCGCTAAACTGAAATGAGCGTTCCTATTTGTTGCGTGTTATTCATCAGCACTTGATACAAACTCTCATAATGTGTGCCGTTCATAATTCGTATAGTCAGTCCATCAAATGAATCAACGAGTGAGAGCATATCATTTACTTTGGTTAGCATTCCACCGGTGACATCCACTCCATCAGAGCCACCTAGCACATCAGCATATTGACTGTAATTTTGTGGCGTGATGTGTTCAATCACTTCACCGTTTTGGTCATAAACACCATCAGTCGTTCCCAGAAGTAGGATGCGTTCAACAGGGAATTGTTCAGTCAGATACTGAAAGATAGTTTCCGTTGAGATGATTGTGCCACCTAACTTGCGGTCTATCGCTACATCCCCATACACAAGAGGAATAACCCCATTATCTAGCGCAACTTGTAGAGTTTCTAATTGCATGATTTCGATTTTCATATCATCTGTAATTGCTGAAGCAGAAGGCTGTAAACTCCAGATGGGTAAACCTGCTTGTCGCATCTCTTTAGAAACCATGTAGTTCAGTTCTCTAGCAGCGTGTGCCACAGCCGTAAATCCCTCCCATTGTTGGGACGTGTGGACACCTTGAATCGTATTGTGGCGTTTCGCCTCGAAATGTCCAAATGAGCCACTGCCGTGCCCAATGATGATTTTCAATGATGGGGTATGTTGTTTCGTTTGGTGGATCACCGATGCGATTTGATGGACGATGTGTGCATTGAAGGAGCGTTCAGATGTTTTATCAGTGATGAGAGAACCACCAAGTTTAATGAGCGTAATCATTTATCTTTCCTTCTAGTTTGGTTTGATAGACATTCTTTGCACCTGCATTCAACAACGCCTTACGGATAGGTTCTATCTCTTCTGGGCGTACCAATGCAATCATATTCCCTCCCATGCCTCCACCTGATAGTTTTGCACCAAGCGCACCATGATCTAATGCAACCCTTACCAACTGATCCAGCAACGGGGTAGATAGAGATAGCAATTGCAATTGATGATGATTTTGGCTGAGAATCTCCCCTAACACTGGCAAATCACCATTGGATATGGCTGTTTTTGCTTGTTCTACTAAAGCGGTTATACGGGAAAGAATTTGAGAGACACCCAGCTGATCGGCTTCGTATAGTGAGCGCACAAGAGCAACCGCTTGCTTGGTTGGCGCGGGGATGCCAGTATCAGCAATGACAAAGTAAAGCGTAGTATGGGCTTCGATAAATTCCATAGGGTGGTGTCGCCGATAGTAAACAGGCTTTTGATAGACAATGACAGTGTTGTCAATTCCACTGGGTTGCCCGTGAAAGTGTTTTTCCGTTTGATATACGAACTCATTTATATTCGCATAGTCATAAGACAACACACCACCTAGTAGCAAAGCAATCGCCGAAGCCACAGATGCCCCACTTCCTAACCCACTTGAGATGGGAATCTCAGAAGACACACGCACCTGCACGTTCGGCAATTGTTTGCTGTTGTACATTTCTTTAACTAAATAAATAAACGGATGCTCATCATATTCAGTTAATGTTTCTTGAGTATCTTCTAAGATGATCTTGAAATGCTCATTTGTCTCTTCTAGTTTAGCGGTGGTTTTTAACTCTGAAACGGGGATAGCGATAGCGGGGGAGTCATACACAACAGCATGTTCACCACACAAAATAATTTTAGCCGGGGCAGTTGTCTGCATTTTCATTGAAACTATCCAAGGTTGAACTGGCTTGAACAAGGTAATACCATTATTCTTCAGAGTATCTAATCATGGAAGGTTATGCCACTATGCAACATTCAGGTACAGCACACACACGCGCATTTTCTAATATTGCGTTTATCAAATACTGGGGCAATCACGATCATCGTTTGCGCTTGCCTGTTTCTTCCTCTATCAGCATGAATTTATCAGGTTTGTATTCTGAAACAGTTGTTGAGTGGGGAACACACTTAGAGCAAGATAGCTTGGTTTTGAATGGACAGGTTGCAACACCCGAAGCGTTGAGCCGTATTGTCATTTATCTTGACTTGGTTCGTGAGCTATATGGGTTTGATGGATTCTTTTCGGTGTCTTCATCCAATACTTTCCCAACAGGTGCTGGCATTGCTTCATCGGCTTCGGGATTTGGTGCGTTAGCTTATGCGGTCAATCAAGCGGTTGGGTTACAGTTGACCGAGCGTGAATTGTCTACTTTAGCGCGTTTGGGTTCTGGGTCTGCTTCGCGTTCTATTCCTGCTGGATTCGTGCAATGGCATCAGGGTTACGATCATGCCAGTTCCTATGCTGAGACAATAGCTCCTGTAGATCATTGGGAATTGGTAGATGTCATTGCCATCATCAGCAAGGGACATAAAGCAATTGGTAGTACCGAGGGGCATGGTTTGGCTTCAACTAGCGTTTTACAACAAGGACGCTTGCAGGATTCAGAAGGACGTTTTGAACGTTGTAAGCAATCTTTGCTCTCTCGAGATTTTGATAGCTTTTCAGAGGTTGTTGAATACGATAGCAACTTGATGCACGCGGTGATGATGACAAGCAACCCTCCGTTATTTTATTGGCAACCCGGCTCTATAGAGGTTATGCACCAAATACGCCAATGGCGTAAAGAAGGCATAGGTGTATGCTTCACCCTTGATGCGGGTCCGAACGTTCATTGCATTTGTCTAAGTAATGATGCTCCTCAGGTGCAAAGTCGGCTACGTGAATTAGAGGGTGTCATTGATGTTTTAGTAGCTACACCTGCAGGTGCAGCACATTCTGTTGAAGTTTAATTTATAGGGGGTCTTCTTATGACCGATTTACTGACAAGCATTGTTGGCAATTCTTTTCTGGGTTCTGTACTAGCTTTTGCCCTTGTGTTGATTCCTGCAGTCATCATTCACGAATTAGGACACTTCATCGCTGGTAAATTAGTTGGTATCACCATCTTAGAATTTGGAGTAGGTTTTCCTCCCCGAATAGCAAGACTTTTCGTTTGGCGAGGCACAGAATTCACCTTGAATGCTTTACCGTTAGGTGGATTTGTCCGTCCATTAGGGGAAGATTTCGTGCGTCAAAAAGGGCGTGATGATGAAGATGAAGATCGCAACGAGGCAAAGAAGCGAGGCATATCACGGCTCGTATCGGTCAACGAGGCAAAACCGCTTGCCCGAGTATTTTTCTTTGTTGCCGGTGCTGTAGCAAATTTATTGACCGCCTTCATCCTCTTTGTTGTGATTGGCATGATGGGTATTGTTGATATAACAGGAGCAACGCTAACGGTTGTTGCTTTGGCAGAAGAATCTAAGTGGTATGACATGCTGGAGGTTGGTGATGCCATTCAGTCCGTTAATGGTCAAGACATCCCACTCGATCAGATTGATGACGCAACCCCAACGGCATTTGACTCTATCGCTGGAGATGAGGGGGTGACACTCACCGTTTTACAGAGTTCAACAGGCGAATTAGTTGACGTAACCCTTCCTGCCATTGGGCAACCTTCAACCAATAAGGGTCCCGTTCGTATCATGGGTGTCGCAGAAAGCACCCCAGCTGATTTAGCAGGTATCCTTGCCGGGGATCTAATCCTTGAGATGAACGGTACTGCGGTGAACGATGTGGTTCAACTGCAAGAACTGACAGCACAACGACTTGGGTTGGATACTGAGGTGGTTCTTCAACGGGATGGGGTTCAACAAGTCGTTACGTTAATCCCGCGTAAGAATCCGCCGACTGGTGAAGGTGCTATCGGTATTGTCATCCAGAATACCTTTATTGAGTCTGGTCTTGGGCTGATCTTTCAAGTTGGTGTGAAGCAAGAATTGGTCAACTTAGGGTTTATGGATGCAATATCTTTCAGTACAAACCGTTTTATTTCCCTCTTTCGTTCCATCATTGCGCTTCCAAGCCAGCTTATGTCTGGGCAGATTCGCCCTGCTGATGCACGCCCCGTTAGTGTTGTCGGCATTAGCCAAGTTGGCAGAGAATTCCTAGAGCGTAGTATTGAACAAGAAGAGCCGGTCATCATCCTAAACTACATTGCCATAATCAGCGTTGCGCTTGGTTTAACCAATTTGCTACCGTTGCCAGCGTTGGATGGGGGGCGTATCATCTTTGTTTTGGTTGAGCTAATTCGGGGAAGACCTTTGCCACCGGAACGTGAAGGGATTGTTCATCTATTGGGTCTCATCCTGTTGTTATCGCTGACAGTGGTAGTGGTCATCAATGACATTCTCAACCCGATTACCAATCTTTTACCATAGTCATCATGTAGGAGGAATATCATCATGGATGATTTCACATCACCAGAAAAGCGTGCTGTAACTGTTGAACAACTCTTAGAGCACCTTGCTAAAGAGCACATCGAATTTAACACCATTTTGACTTATGGACTATCTGACCTAAGTCAAGATACGCTAAACCGTATTCGCCCGTCATGGGTTCTGTTAGATACAGATACTAAAATCACCATCATTCGCCACTTAACTGATGTAGCTGAATCCAACATTGAATTACATTACGATACTTTTGGGTGGCTGGTGCTTGAGGATCGTGAATCGGATATTCTTGAAGCTGGACTGGATTTGCTCTGGGAAAACGAGAGTCTATCTTTGATGAATCGGTTGATTGAGTTCTGCAATGATAGCTATCCCAATAATCTGCGTGTCACTGCGGTGCGCCATCTTGAACGATTTATCGCGCTAGGTGAATACGGCGAGATCGACGGGGATTCTTTTAAGAGGGCGTTAGGAAGTCTTCAAGCCATTTGGTATAGCGACAATCAAGATGTTCAACTGAGGGGCGCGTGTATTGAATGTTTAGGAAACGCTACTTTTGAGGAGTTGCCCAAGTTAATTGAAGAAGCCTACTCCAGTGCTTCAGATGAAATTCGCTGTAGTGCCGTTTATGCTATGGGTAGAACATGTGATGAAACTTGGGAAGATATACTCTTAGATGAATTGAATAGCCGTGATGCACAAATGCGGTATGAGGCGGCACGCTCCTGTGGACACATTGAATCAACAGAGGCACTACCCATACTTTATCAGATGGTCATTGACGACGAACGAGAGATACAGGAAATCTCAATTTGGTCAATGGGTGAGATTGGTGGACGCTATGCCCAAAATTATTTAGAAGACCTCGCTGAGAAATTTGAAGATGATGATGAGCTAAGTGTTCTCATTAAAGATGCCATCGGCATGGCATCTATGTTTGATAATGACTTAGACTTCTAATGTTTGTCATCACCGTTCTTCAAATATTCACAACAAACATTGTACCCATCCTGTTGATTATGTTGGCGGGGTGGGTCTTGGCTAACCATTTTGACATAGATGTTCAAAGCATTGGCAAAACATCCTTCTATATCTTCTCGCCTGCTTTAACGTTTCGGCTTATTTACAACAGTGATATTTCAGCATCAGATAGTTTAGTGGTTCTATTGGCGATCCTTACTGTATTCATAGGAGTTGCCGTCTCCACTTGGACGATTGCTAAACTGTTTAGGATGGGGCGGTTGGAGATGAAATCCCTGATTGTGAGTTCGAGCGGACCGAATATGGGGAACTATGGGTTATCGGTTGCTGCGTTTGCTTTTGGCAATGTGGTGCTTGAGTACGCGGCAATTATCATGGTGGCGGGAACGATCATTTATAACCTCATCGCCGCTTTATTATCTGAAAAGCAAATGAATTTCAAGCAAACACTGATAGGCTTGCTGACCATACCGCTATTACAAACTTCGCTGTTGGCTTTGGTGATACGCTTCTTGAATCTACAAATTCCCCTTGCGCTATATCGCCCCATCGACATGCTCAGCAATGCCGCCATTCCTACTTTGTTGGTGATTTTAGGAATTCATTTGCAATCTCTAAAGCTCAAGAATATCACCTTATCGCTATGGGTTGGTATAGGGGTGCGTTTGATTCTTTCGCCTCTTCTTGCCATTCTCACCGCGTTATGCTTTCCACTCTCGCATGATGCTAAAGTTGCGCTCGCTTTACAGCTTGCCATGCCCAGCGCGGTGATGACAACCATTTTGGCATCTGAATACGAACTGGATACCAATATGGTGTCATCAATGGTTGTCGCTACCACTCTAATTAGCCCACTAACCGTGAGCATGGTGATTTGGTTTTTACAACATGGAGGGGTATAGGTTACTAAAATCCAAATATCTGTTGCATCTTCAAAGCGATGGATTGGTTGCCTTCGACTCGTAACTTGTTGCTCATGAATGCCATGATGGGATTGAGGTCGCCATTAATCATATCAATATAATCTTGCATTTCTGCGCTCAAAGTGACATCAGGGTTCTCAATAGTACCTTCTCCAATGTTCACTTGCTGATTTTCGATGGCTACCCAGTATTGCTCATTGGTGAAGTTAAGTTGGATTTTGTTATTGATGCCTAATGCTTTTTCGGCATTGAAGTTACTGAGCATCTTTTGAATGACTTCCTGCATTTTTTCATCAGAAACAGACGACATTTGATTCTCCTTTGTCGTTCAGTGTGAATAGTGTTTCGCTTTGAAAGTATAATCGAAAAAACGTATTCGGGTATGAACATCCTAAACATGAAGATTAGACTATTCTATTTTGTTCTGTTATGCACGATGTGGTGCTATGTCGGTTGTGATTCTGCTAACGTCAGCCCAGTTGTGGTGACGGCAACGTTTGACCCTTTAGCCACTTTGGCTACACCGCTACCAATACCGACTACATCCGATCTTCAAGTAGATACGATTCCGTCTAATTATGTTGTTCAAGGCGGTGATACGTTGTTGAATATCGCTCAACGTTTTGGCTTACCGCTATCGTCGTTAATCGAACTCAACAATCTACCCAATCCGAATTTACTGATGGTTGGGCAAGTTATTGAGTTGCCCAATATTCCTGTTGTAGATGCTTCTGTTGTGTTCCTCATACCGGATGAATTTTTACCATATCGCAATAATTTTGATGTACAAGGTTTTTTGAACACACAACAGGGTTGGTTGAAAACGGCGGTGGATCAAATAGAGTTACGCCAATCTGACGGATCTATCATTATAGAGGAGTGGTCTGCCTATCAGATCATTGAATACTACGCCCAGCGATTCAGTGTTGATCCAAGAATATTGTTGACGTTTTTGGAGTTGCGTTCAGGTGGACTGACGCAACCGATAGCGACAGATACCATGCGGTTATACCCATTGGGTAAAATTGACTCGGATAGGCAAGGCATAACCAAACAGATAAACTGGGCATACAATCAACTCAATGATGGCTATTATGGTTGGCTCTATCGCGGACTTAAGACAGTTACATCAATAGATGCACAATATCGAATCCGCTTTCATGGGGACACAAATGCCGCATCAGTTGCTGTTCAGTACCTCACAGCACAGACCGTTCCCTATGAGATAGCATTAGATGAAATCGTAACCAATAAATTTCAAGTAATCTATGAACAATACTTTGGAATGATCCCCCCTGAAAATAGAATCCTAAATCGCCCAACAGAACAACCTCTTTTAGAATTACCTTTTGCGCCACAAGAAACATGGTACTTTACTGGGGGGGCGCATGGAGGCTGGGGGAGTGGATCGGAATGGGCGGCAATTGACCTTGCTCCACCTGATGAACGCTCTTTTAGTAGTTCCTTATGTTATGTATCACAATTTCCAGTACGCGCAGTTGGAGATGGGGTGGTGGCAATTAGCGATCATGGGCGAATACTGATTGACTTAGATTACGATGGGGATATTGCTACAGGATGGAACATCCTTTATCTACATGTTGACACCGAATCTCGTTTAGTCAGCGTTGGAGAATCCGTTAAGCAAGGGGATCCACTTGGGTATACATCCTGTGAAGGTGGATTCTCTACGGCAACGCACCTGCACATCGCACGTCTGTATAATGGCGAATGGATACCAGCAGATTGTAGCCACTGTCAAACTGAAATATCTGTTCCTTCTATGCAATGGGGACAATGGCGTGTACAGAGCCTAGTGGGTCAAGAATATCAAGGATTCTTGTTGGGTAGAGATAGACGACTCACTGCAGAACAAGGCAGGTTACGCAATGTGAACGAAGTGATATGGTGAACACATGAAGAAACTACTAAGTATAACTTTTTTGGTGTGGATGATAGGGATTATGTTCGGAACAGCGTCTGCCCAAGATGCAATCCCAACTGTTACCCCTGCACAAGTGCGCCTTGTTACGCCAACGCCATTTATTGAATTGCTTCCACCAACGCCGACAACACAAGGGGAGTTGCTCACCCCTACGCTTACGCAAGAATTGGTTGTCATTGAACTGATAGCCGATGTAAACGCACGCAGTAGCCCAGAATTGACCGATGAAAATGTGCTAGGGTTGGTGCGAGCAGGAGAACGCTTTAATGTACTAGGGAAATACTTCAACTGGATTCAATTTCAATATGATTTGGCACCCGACAAAAGAGCATGGGTGTATCAAGACCTTGTACAGATTATTGGTGATGCAACACAAATCAAAGAGATTGATCCATTTGTTGAACCCACTTTAGACCCTCTAATTAGTGGGGCAACACAAACTCGTGAAGCCATTCTGCAAGACCCTAATGGACTTCTGACCGTAACGGCATTGGAGCGTGTCATTCAATTGCCGGGTGAGAATGCAGTAGTGGGGGGTATCGGTGACGTAATCGAAAGCGGAACGGTACTGCCTACCTATACTTATCCGGCTGGAATTTCTCGTCAACTGCTTACCCCATCTGATCCGATAACTTCAGATAATTTTACAGATCAAGGGAGTAGCAATAGCGACGGTGTTCCACCGATTATTCTGATTGTAGTTTTGTTAGGTTTTGGAGTGTTGGGATTGGTTATCACCGCATTGCGTTGAGAGCGAGTGGAGGAGGCACTTGCTATCTCTCCTCCACTTACCTTGATATATTTAGTAGCTTGAGGAGGTAGAACAAGTGCTACAGCCAGCTTCTGACGAAGCATGTTCACCGCTACCTGTGCGGAATGAATGCCCACATCCACAAGAGGAGACCGCGTTGGGGTTATCAATTCTGAAGCCACCGCCCATCAAGCTATCCACGAAGTCGATTGTTGCACCGTTCAGATACATATAGCTTGTGCTATCCACCAAAACACGAACACCATCGGTAACGTTGGTAACGTAGTCATTCTGACGTGGAGTTTCTTCAAAAGCCATGCCATACTGTAGCCCAGAGCAGCCACCGCCGCTTACAAATACACGCAAAGAGTATTGTGGAATGCCCCGTGCCTGCAACAAATTATAGATAGTTTGTGCCGCTAGTGGGGTGACGGTGACGACATCTTCCTGAATACCAATAGTGATATTGTCAATCATTGACATAGAAACAATCCAATCTGCTAAACTCAACTCACCAATAGTTTAACAGCGTTTTTGAGTGAGGTCAATTAAACCAATAAATTTCTTCTTTATTGTTTAGAGTGTTGGAATGAAGTATGAGCAACGGTCTGCTGCATCCACCATAGATGATAGGCGACGGGGAACAACACCCAATAAAGTTGCGATGTAATACATATCTATTTGACACAGATGTTGATTCTGCTGTGCAATCTCATGATAAGGGCAGTTGGAAGTATGTAGAATATATCCACCTTGATCGCGCTCATAGGATGCTACATAGCCTTGATCGTTCAAGTGTTTCAATACCTCTTCTAAACGGGTTTCCCAAGAGCCTGATTGAAAGGTTATCCCTCTAGCCAGTTGATTACCAATTCCCTCAAAAATGACATTCACTTGTAATGAGGAGGGTTCTAGGACATGTTGGAGTAAAGCATCCGCTAGTCGTTGGTAGTTACGTGGGAGGGTATGGCTGGCTTTTTCTGTTAAACGATAGATATGCTTGGGTCTCCCTGGCTTGCGATGATCGGTACTTGAGATCTCCACTATCACCAGATGATGTTCTTCCAATATATGTAAGTGGTGTCTTACAGTAACGGGAGTGATGAAATTCTGAAAATGTTGCTGGATGAAAAGAATAATATCATCAACAGTTGCTTGTTGGTGATGGCTAATTGCCTCTAAAATTTGTTGTCGTGTTTTTTTGTTTTGTTGGTTAGGCACGCCGATACAACACTATATTCGTTAACAGTAATGCGTTTATCATAACAATGTTTAGCGACTACTGTCAAACAGGATTCTGGATATAGCGAAAAAAAGGCGTAAAATGATAACCTGTGTTTAATAATTTGATATTGAAGGATGGACACATAATTGAGTGTCAAAGTTGCATTTCAAGGTGTTGCGGGCGCGTATAGTGAACAGGCGTTGTATCAACATTTTGGGGATACTGTGGATGCCGTTCCGCACAAATCATTTTTGGGGATGTTCCGTGCCTTAGAAAATCATGAAGTCAATCGGATATTGTTGCCTGTAGAAAATAGCTTTGCAGGCTCTGTTCAACAATCATACGAGTTGCTTTTAGAGCATGATTTTCGTATACAAGCGGAAGTCATTTTCCATGTCAATCATGCCTTAATGGTGAATACAGGTACAGCATTTGAAGATATTCAATATGTACAATCTCACCCCCAAGCATTGGCACAATGTGAGCGGTTTATTCGACGCTACAAACTTCAACCGATTGAAGGATTTGATACTGCTGGTTCTGCCAAGCAATTAAGCGAAGCACCTCAAAAAAATATGGCGGTCATTGCTAGTACACGGGCGGCAAAAATCTATGGACTAGAAGTCTTAGATACTGAAATTGAAGACGTGTCATTCAACTACACACGTTTTCTAGTTCTAGGCTATGAAGATGCAGAAGCTGGCACATATAACAAAACCTCTATCGTCTTTGCCACACGACACAAGCCCGCTGCTTTATATACCTGTCTAGGTATTTTCGCCAAACACAACATTAACTTGACTAAAGTAGAATCTCGCCCACGCCGCAATAGACCATGGGAACCGGTGTTCTATCTCGATTTTGAAGGGCATTGGAAAGACGAGTCAGTGAGCCAAGCCTTGATTGAGTTGATTCAACATTCCTCATTCGTCAAGATGTTAGGGTCTTACCCAGCCGTAGCCCGCGATTCATTGAAAATGGGGATATAACCAAAGAGGTAGAATATGAAGAATAAATTAGGCGTTGCTATCTTAGGTGCAACAGGCGCGGTAGGACAGCGTTTCATTCAACTTCTGGAGAATCACCCATGGTTCTATGTCGCCGAGGTGGTTGGCTCTAGCCGTAGTGCAGGCAAACCCTATGGTGAAATGGTCAACTGGGTTTTAGATGATCGCCCTTCACAACGAATCCAAGACCTAACAGTGAAGGCTCTTGAAGATTCATTAGAAAGTTCCCTTGTGTTTTCTGCTTTGCCGAAAGAAGCAGCACTCGATATTGAAATACCCCTAGCACAGGCTGGACATGTCGTTTGTACAAATGCGTCGGCACACCGAATGGTAGAAGATGTGCCTTTGCTTTTGCCAGAGGTGAACCATGAGCACCTACACTTGGTAGATATACAACGTAAACAGCGCAACTGGACAACAGGCGCATTGGTTGCCAACTCAAACTGTACGACTATGCCGGTTGTTATGTCCCTTAAGCCCCTGCTTCCCTTCGGAATCGAAAAAATCAATATGGTCAGCATGCAAGCCATCAGTGGGGCGGGGTATCCAGGGGTTGCATCATTGGATATTCTGGACAATATCGTTCCGTTTGTTCCATCAGATGAAGAAAAGATGCAAACCGAAACCCTTCGTATGTTGGGTGAGCTAACCCATGAAGATCGAGTAGCGTGGCTATCGGCACAAACAAGCGCATCTTGTAATCGTGTTCCAGTGGTGGATGGGCATACCGTTGTAATCTCTATATCATTGCGTGCTCAACCCATGCTGAGTGAGATTCAATCTGCTTGGGATAATTTTGAAACTCCCATCGAGATTCGCAACTTGCCAAGCGCACCGCAAAAGATGGTGCAATATCTCCCACAACATGATCGACCACAAACACGTAAAGATCGAAATGTAGGAAATGGGATGACAACAACTATTGGTAGATTGCGCGAATGTAACTTACTGGGTTATAAATTCGTTGCATTATCTCACAATACGATTCGTGGTGCTGCTGGTTGTAGCATTCTCAATGCCGAGTTAATGGCATCTCGCGGTTATATTCAAGGCTTTACCCCTATCCATGAAATGGAAAAACTAGATGATACAAGAATTCATACTCGCTAACCTCACAGATGCTGAACGTATCAAGATTCTTAAACGTTCTGAGAAGGACATTAGCGATTTGCTTCCATTGGCGCAAGAAGTGACGCAACGCATTCGCCACGAAGGAGATCAGGCAGTAGTTGATTATGCTCGCAAATTTGATGCGCCTCTGTTTGATGCTTCTTTATTAAAAGTGACACAAGCGGATTTTGACCATGCTCGCGCCCAATTAGAGCCTAGTTTAATTTCAGCAATTGAACAGGCACATCATAACATCCAGAAATTCCACCAACAACAAATGCCAGAGCCTATGTGGTTTACTGAAGTACAACCTGGCATTATGGCGGGCGAAAAGGTGACACCCATCACTAGCGTTGGTTTGTATGTGCCACGTGGAAAGGGTGCATTTCCATCGGTCATGTTGATGTTGGCAACGCCATCTATTGTAGCAGGTGTAGAGAAAATAGTTGTTGTCACCCCTCCAGCACCCAATGGAAAGCCTGATGATGCGGCTTTGGTTGCGGCAGAAATTTGTGGCATTAAAGAAGTTTATGCAGTTGGGGGAATGCAAGCGATTGCTGCCCTAGCGTATGGAACGGAAACTATCCCCAAAGTTGACAAGGTGATTGGACCCGGTAGCAGTTATGTGTCCGCGGCAAAACGTCTACTGTTCGGAACAATAGATGTTGGATTGCCAGCGGGTCCAAGTGAAGCGATTATTTTATCTGATGGAAGTGGCGACCCGCGTTTTGCAGCACTGGATTTATTGGTGGAAGCGGAACACGGACCAGACTCTGCCGCGTTGCTTGTAACACATGATCGCCAATTTGCACAAGCGGTTCAATCATGGCTACCCACTTATATTGCAGAGCTACCAGAATGGCGACGAAAATTCGTTGAGAATGTTTTGGGTAATTATGGGGGAATCCTCATCACGGAAACATTGCAACAATCCATCGCCTTTGTCAATGAGTATGCACCCGAACACCTTGAGCTACTGACCATTGAACCTTTCGTCACCTTAAATCAGATAAAAAACGCTGGTGAAATTCTGCTAGGAAACATGACACCCATTCCAACAGCGAACTACTGTTTGGGACTCAATGCCATTTTACCAACGGGGGGGTTTGCTAAAACCTTCTCATCAGTGAGTGTGTGGGATTTCCTCAAGCGTTCTGGAATAGGGTATCTCTCACGTGAGGGATATGAACGGTTGGCAGGGATTACCGCTTTGTTGGCGGATTATGAAGATTTCCCAGCGCATGCGATGGCTATTCGCAAACGAAATGAGATTGTTGGTTTGTAATGCCCACTGATTTGTTACAGCACATTCGTGATCTTCAATATACCAATAGAGGGCAAGCAGAAGCCCTCTTATTGGGTTTCTTGCGAGAAGTTTATCGCCCTGATGTGACATCGGTAGAAATACGCACCCTTGCCATTTCATTAAATTCGTTCAATGGTTTCTTGACCCTTGCCAATGGGGAGTCATTTTTCTTTAAGAGCCATACTGAAACGGATACCGTAATTGGTGAATACTATCAAGCGGAGTTACTTGACCGTGTTGGTTATCCAATCATCAAACCTATCTTTCGCTCATCGGATCCGGGTAAGCAAATTCTAATCTATGAGCGAATTCAACAACCGTCTGTATTCGATGTGGCGTGGGCAATAGAAACAGCGGATCAGCAGGGGATCAATAGTTATGATGCTTTACAAAATGCCCAAATAAAATCCGATCAAACGCTATTCAATATCTATTGTCAAACGCTAAAACCCCTCACGGCGGAATCCAATAGTACCCAGCCCATCCATCAATTATTCCATCACAGGATAACACAGGGACGGTTTGATCGGTTTTATGGTGAAAACCGCGTGGCATTGCTCCCTCATGAAGAGCTACCCACAAAAGCCATCATGAGTAAGCACTGGACAATTAACGGACAAATCTACAGTGAAACTTTAGGAGGTCTCATCCAACAGGCGAAAGATTTACTCCACCCCAACCAAGCAACTATAGGGGTAGTTGGGCACGGAGATGCACATAATGGCAATGTCTTTTTTGATGGAGCGCAAGAGCATCTCACCTTCTTTGATCCTGCCTTCGCAGGCTACCATTCTCCCCTGTTGGATTTAGTGAAACCGCTATTTCACAATGTTTTTGCAATGTGGATGTACTATCCTCTTGAGAAGGGGAATCGTCTACGTTTTGAACTTCATGAGGATCAGGATAGATGGATTTACAATCATGATTATGATCTTCATCCTGTGCGTGCAATGTTCCTACAGAGTAAAAAAGATTATCTTCTGAAGCCTATCATTAAACACTTGAACACACTCGATGCCTTACCACCCAACTACCGATCTTATTTGAAGCTGGCTCTAATGTGTTGTCCGCTGTTGACGATGAACCTCACAGATACCACCCGATTCCCCCCTTCAATAGCCTTGCTAGGATTTGCGATGGCTATTGAAATGGGAGCAGAAAGCCACGCACAACGTAGCTTAATCGATCAAGTCTTGGATGAAATAGATGTTATTCCATAAGGTCTTGATATTGGTTCATAAACGCACGATAGGTTGGTGAATGCTCGACATAGAGCGCGTTCACGGGACGGGTGGTAATTTGAGTACCACCCATTTGGCGGATCATCTCAACTGTTTCTAGTATCCGCGCTTTGGGAACAATCAAGTGTAGATTAAGCAAGTTCTGATTTTCACCAAAGATCGCTTGAACATCGGTAATGATGGGGTTCAGCGTTCCTTTATCTTGCAAGTGCTGAAGTGAGTCCACAACTTCTTTTCGGTTATCATTTCTAATCAACGCATTTAACTGTGTGTATCTTTTTCCGTATAGCGTTGCGTCGATGTACTCTAAGATGAGGCGTAACTTCTGGCGGTTGCTTTCTGATTTTAGCAAGGCTTGCCGATTAGCAATCAAACATGCTTGGCTTTGAATGATAACCCCATCCACAAGGGGGCGTAAGCGATTTTCGCGCAAGGTTGTACCTGTCTGCGCCAGATCCACGATGATGTCTGCATAACCCAACGTTGGGGCAGCTTCAATTGCACCTTCGGCTTGGGCAATGGTGAAATGGTGGATCCCTTTTTTATGGAGGAAACTACGGGTAGACTGTACATAGGTCGTCGCTACACGAATACTACGGTTTTGTTGTTGACGTATATCAGAAGCAACTTCAGCTAGGTCATACATGTTTTGTACATCAATCCAAGACTCTGGAACAGCAACCAATAATTGGCAATGCCCATACTCAAGACTAGGATGCACAATCAAAATCTCATCAAGATTGCCGTATTCGTGTACTACATCCAACCCAGTCACACCAAATTCAACGATGCCGTCACCAACTTTGTAGACAATATCACGCACCCGCTGAAAGATGATGTTCATCCCCTCTATGTTAGAGATTCTACCGGTGTATTGACGGGGATTCGGCTTCCAGATTTTAAGACCGCAATCCTGAAGGAACTCACGGGTTGGATCAGCAAGTGCGCCTTTGCTAGGTAGCCCAATGGTGGTTTCGTTAGTCATTAAAGTTTCTCCATGTTGTGGTAGGTATTTTCAACGGCGATAGTCAGTTCTGCTACCCTATCCACAGAATAAATCTGCCCACCATAATCTATAGACCCCTGCTCGGAAATCTCTAAAATAAGCGGTGAATCTATCCGAGAGTGGTCGGTAAGTTTAGGGTAAACCGAGACAACCCACCCACGATCTTGTAGTATCTTCACCCACGTGAGCATACTATCTGCTTGGACTAAAAGCGCGACTTGAATCATGGAGGAGTTGCGTTGTTGCCCAATGGTATGCGTTAGTTCATCCATGAAAAAAGCAAAGCCTACCGCTGGAATATCTACAGGGGCACCCAGTAATTTACACAGATCATCGTATCGTCCACCACTGGCAACCATTCGCCCATCAACTTTAACATTGAAGACCATGCCTGTGTAGTAGTTCCAGTTGTGGGTCAATAATGGGATAATCCGAACCACATCTAAGGACAAGCCTAGTGCTTGGGCAGTTTTAAGGGTGACTTCCCATTCTTCTAGTAAATCATCCGCCTCTATGCCTTTATGTTGCAATAGAGAACGCAAGTCATGTAGAACCGTCAAATCACTTCCATCTAATTGGTTAATCTCCTGAAGGGTGGACTGAACATCAACAATGCGATGAAGTTGTTCTTGCCATTCTGATTGGCGAGATAAGCGTGTGGCAATGTCTGAGCGGGAACGTCCTCCCATCGTCGTACCATATTCACTGGCATCTAGTACAACATCTAACATTTGTTTCATACTGTGTTTTTCTACTGAAATAGATTTGATGCCTGCATCAATAATGGACTGCTCAAAGGATAATTCTAGGGGAGCATCATGCGATACAGTAGCTAGGTGATTCAGTAAATGGGTACGCAGATAACCATTAATCCCATAATGTGACATAATCCTATCGATCAACTGGACATGCCCAACCGATACAACAATGGGTAAGTTGGTATATGATTTTAGGCTATCCACCGCGCACACAAGAATCTCAGCATCCGCAAGAATGCCACTCATACCAATGAGTTCTGC
>JBMOEO010000084.1:0-17001 GCA_049318945.1 Phototrophicaceae bacterium
ATCATTCGCGTACCGTTGAATCCATCCTCTCCAGTCGAAGAGCAGACCGTAGAAAGCCTAGCCCAACCTGAAACCGTAGATAGCACGATGACGGGTAATTTCACCACAAACATGGCTACGCTGGCATTGCGCTTGATGGCTTTGTTATTGACATGGGCGGGCAATGCCACGATCGTTGCCACCAGTCTGTCAAGCGGTGGACGATTATCCGTTCAAGGAATGACCTTAGCGTTCATTGGGGTGGTGCTATGGTTAGGGGGCGATATTTTTGATGCTTATCACAAACGTGTCATGCCTATGACGACAGCCTCCCCAACAATTGAACGCTACGGCTTGCATCCTGTTCGGTTGGTTTTTCTGTTTTTTGGTGGCGTGTTGGTTGTTCTAACCTTACTCCTTTCACGTGGGAATGAATTTAGCGTGCTGGGGATTTTGACATGGGTGATGTCCGTCTTGGTAGTGGGTGCGCTCTTGCTACCCGATGAGGTATTGTTCAGTAGAGGAGGGCGAGCGTGGCATGTGTCTTGGCGACAACCCACTGTGTGGGTGTTGTTGGGGATAATGTTGGTTGGTGCTTTCTTTCGCTTGTACCAACTAGATGCAACCCCGTCCCAAATGACGAGTGACCACGTGGAAAAACTCTTAGATGCCCAACGGGTACTCAACGGACATTGGCAAATCTTCTTCCCCAACAACGGAGGGCGCGAACCCCTACAAATGTATTTGATGGCTGCTTTCTCGCAAATACCCGGCTTAGGGATGAACTTCTTTAGTCTCAAACTATTGAGTGCTATTGAGGGCATCATCATTCTTCCTATGATCTGGTGGATGACCCGTGCCATATTTGGGGAAAGAGACCGCTCTCTACGTGACATCGTGGCAATATGTGCTACGGGGTTGGTTGCTGTGAGTTTGTGGCATGTTGAACTATCGCGCCTTGCCTTGCGGATTGTCCTCACCACTGGGGTGACGGCGGTCTTGTTTGGTTGGTTATCGCACGCTTACCGCACAAATCGACGAGTCCCTTATCTGGTGAGTGGGGTTATTCTAGGCATCGGCTTGTATATGTATCAAGCGGTGCGTATGTTGCCGGTTGTGGTGTTGGTGGGGGTGGCGTTCGCCATGCTAGGAGGGGGACGCAATCGACAGCAGATCATGCGTTATATTTATAACCTTATGGCATTGGTCATTATCTCTGCGGTTGTATTCATCCCCTTGTTTGTATTCTCGCTAGAAAATCCGAGTTTGTTCTGGCTACGCACCAGTGGACGATTGTTGGGGGATTCGGTCATTCAAGAGATAGATGTAAACGGAAATATCGTCGGGCGCAATGCCACCCTCAATGAACGCTTGAATGCCTTCCTAGCGAATGTCCCCATCCTACGCCAGAATATCATCAACGTTCTCAAGATGTTCAATCTTAAAGGGGATGTTGCTTGGATCAACCATGCCTCTAACTTCCCCCATCTGGATGCTTTGACTGGAGCTTTGTTGTTATTGGGGATCGCATCGTGGGTGGGCTACGCTATACGACGACGCGATACTGTCATCTGGTTAGTGCCTATTTCCGCCTTCATCATGCTTCTCCCCTCTGCCCTGTCCATCGCCTATCCCATTGAAAACCCTAGCACCACACGCACGAGTGGGGCACTCCCCTTCATCTATGTGATGATGGCGTTTCCTTTGGGAGTCATGGTGCATGCGCTCATGCAAACCACAGCGCGAAAATGGCTACAACGTACAATCGCTACGGTGCTTATTGGTGGGGTGATGTTGGTTAGTTTTCTATCCAATTCCAGAACTTACTTTGTGGACTATCACAATAATTATTTACTGTCCTCTTTGCCATACCGACAGGGTGGAGAGCATCTGGCAGCCTTCAACCAACAGGTTGGCGGAATCGGTAATTCCTTCATGATCGCCTATCCATATTGGTGGGATCACCGCGCTTTGGGCTTTGAAGCGGGGATCGTTAATTGGCAGAATGGCATTGTCACCTTGACGGATGTCCCCGCGTTTTTAGAGACTGCCATGCGACGCACGGATGAGTATCACTTGAACGTTGAACAGGATTTGCTGTTCTTCTATTCTGTTGAGGATGTTGCCACTCGTGACCAATTATCGGCGTGGTTCTCTGAAGGGGAACATCACGAAATTACTATCCAAGAACAGAACCGAAAGTATGCAATGTTTCAAGTTCCTGCTTTAGGGCAGGCACGCTTTGACCGCTTCTTACAGCAAACCTCGCGCGTGGCGACAGAATAAGGTTAGTATGATGCAAACCAATTCAAAATGGCTAGTTCCTGTTTTGCTAGTTCTCGTCTTGGGTGTGGGCATGAGCCACCGTTTGGTGGGTATCAATTGGGATGATTTCACCCATCTTCACCCTGACGAACGTTTCTTGACCCAAGTGGTATCTTCGCTGGGTGGAGACCTCAACCTCAGTAGTAAAACCGATGGGGTGGTTCTACTAGAAACTTGTAAGCAACGCTACCCTAATGAGAACGGGCGCGGAACTTATTTGAATGGTGGTTACTTTGATGCGCAGTGTTCCTCGCTGAATCCTAACAATGTTGGATTTGGTTTATATGTCTATGGCACCCTTCCGCTGTTCATTGCCGATGTGGTCAGTGATCGCTACAGCGACATACGCTATCAAGTGGATACTTACCTTGCCCAACAAAACGGCACGGATGCTCCTCCAGCATACAGTTCAACGATGTGGTCAGGATACAGTGGGGCGCATCTGGTATGGCGCACCTTGAATGCCCTTGCGGATGGGTTGACCATCCTGTTCATCTTCATGATTGGGTCGCGTTTGCACAATCGCTGGGTGGGGTTATTGGCGGCGGTCTTGTATGCTGCTTTCCCGCTTCCCATCCAAAAGGCGCACTTTGCAACGGTCAACTCAATGGCGAATTTATTCGGTGTCATCGCCCTCTACTATGCTACACGCATCTTCGATGAGGGAGAATTAGGCGATTACATCGGCTTTGGGGTGGCATTTGGTTGTGCCTTATCGAGCAGAATCAATCTTGCCCCATTGGTGGTGCTGGCGTTAGTAGCAACGGGCACGCGCTTGCTCATCACTTTTGATTGGCGAGTAGCATCTGGTGAATTCCAACGGGCGATATGGCGTGATTTTGGTGGGTTGGTTGTGGCGGGCTTCATCACGATTTTATGTTTTCGCCTGTTCAATCCTTACGCATTTGCCGGACCCGGATTCTTCTCAATAGACTTAGCCAAGCTGTTGGGGCGCGACCATACGCTTGGTATCTTCAATGCTGAGTGGTTGGATGATGTCAGTCAGGCGCAATATCTCGTAAGTGGTAATGCTGAATCTCCCCCTAACTGGCAATGGGTCAATCGTACAGGTTATGTTTTCCCTCTGACCAACATGATTTTATGGGGAATGGGCGCACCAATTGGGGCACTGGCATGGCTTGGGGTGATCGTGGCGAGTGTCATGATCGTGCGTGGCATGCCTGATGCCATGCGTAATGTGTTGTTGGTGGTGTGGATCATTCTATATTTTGCTTGGATTGGCAATTTATGGGTGATGTCCATGCGTTACTACCTGCCGCTTTACCCTGCACTGGCATTGTTGGTGGCGTGGTTGTTGTGGGCGATGTTAAAAGTTGCACGTTCGTTCGGGGCGATTTGGCGAACGGGAGCATGGGCGGTGATATGGGCGGTGGTGATCTTTGGGCAGGTGTGGGCATTCATGTTCACCAACATCTATCGCAACCAACTGACGCGCGTTCAAGCCAGTCATTGGGTGTGGGATCGCTTGCCCGGCGACTTCTCGATGACGCTTAAAGATCAACCGAACGCACCGCTTATTAACATACCGATTTTCAATCGGAACGGCGCGGATGGTCAATTGGATACACAAGTCAGTCTGCTTGAGCCAAACCTTGATTATGTCAGTTTGTTCACCGCCCCTAGCGATGGGGTAATTGAATCAGTCTTGATCCCTCACTTGGGCGCGGCGTATGTTTCAAACCTAGAGCATGAACTAGAAATCACCATCTCTACACAAAGCGGTTCAGGATTGTTGGCACAAGGGGAACTCACTGCCGTCTTACCGCGTAACCGCCATGTCATCGGTGATGAATACCGCATCCTACTTCAGCCTCCACTGACGGTTGAAGCAGGAGTGCAATATACCTTCCGTGCCAAAGTCCTCACGCCTGAAACCTTACTCATTGCTGGAGCGATTGTCTCACATGAGGGGGCGTGGGATGATCCCGTTCCCACGATTGTCTGTACGTTGCCACCCGATATTCCGTTCCGTGAGGGATTGCCCAACGGCTTAAACAATGCACGTAATTGTAACGGGCGCAATGCTTATGGTGGGTTGGTGAATGGCTATGGCTTGGAGCTTTCCTTAGATGATATTGAACTCAAGCGCGAACGGTTGAAGTTAGCTCTCAACAATACCGACTATATCATCATCAGTAGCAATCGCTTTTATGATTCGCAGTCGCGCATTCCTGTGCGTTATCCCATGACTCGCGTCTATTATGATGCGCTCTTTAGTGGGGAACTCGGTTTTGAATTGTTGGAAACCTTCCAAGAAACTTTTGAGTTAGGTTTCTTGCGCGTGTCTGACCAACACCTGCCCACTATGTCTGCTCCTGCATGGATGAATGAGTTTGAGGCGGAAGAAGCGTTTCATGTTTACGATCATCCTGTGGTATTCGTCTTCCGTAAAACCGATGCCTACTCAAGCACCCAAACCGCCACCCTGTTGGATACCGTCTCATTGGCGCGTGCTTCCGATGTAGCGATTGGCTCGTTCAATAGTCCCGATCTGGTTGGGGTCAATCCGCTTTATTCCTTGCCGGCGGATGATGTGCCCACCGGCTTAATGCTCAAAGATGCTGAGCGTGTGCGTCAGCGTGAGGGTGGGACATGGAGCGAGCGATTCGATCGGGATAGTTTCCTGATGGCATCCCCGCTTATTACGGTTGTGGCATGGTGGTCGGTTATTTCCTTGATGGGTTGGGCAATCTTTCCCATGTTGTTTGTGGGCTTCCCTGCTTTGCCTGATCGCGGATATGCCTTCGCTAAAACGGTAGGGTTATTCGTCGTGGCATGGGTGGCATGGTTTGCCACTAGCTTACAGGTATCCCTATGGAATCGGACGGGACTATGGGGAATTGTTCTCACGCTTCTGTTGCTTAGTGCGTGGTTAGCATGGCGAATCCGTACACAGCTTCAAGCGTATCTCGCGCGACATGGGTTCGCTATACTGGCGATGGAAGGCGTGGTTTTGGTGGCGTTCCTTGCCTTCTTAGGAGTACGCCTCACCAATCCTGATTTGTGGCATCCTGTCTTTGGCGGTGAAAAACCGATGGACTTTGCCTACTTCAACGCGGTTTTGCGTAGCACCAGTTTCCCCCCCGTTGATCCGTGGCACGCTGGCGGATTTATCAACTACTACTACTTCGGCTTTGTCATTGTGGGGGCACCTGTTTTGATGCTCTCCATTCCGCCCTCCATCGCCTATAACCTCATCATTCCCACTTTGTTTGCTTTAACCGGAATAGGCGCGTTCAGTGTTGCTTATAACATCGTTGCACACACTCGCACCCAACAGTTGAAACCTGCTTCAAAGATGAGTCCGTGGATTGCGGGGGGGGTGGCGTTGTTGCTTGCCGTTGTCTTGGGTAACTTAGGCACACCGCGCGTCTTTGTAGATGGTGTGGCAAAACTAGGTGGCTACGTTCCCAACACCACTATGTTGGATTTCTTAACCGAACAATACCGCGAACGCCATAACAATATTGATCCATCCCTGACCATCCAAGAAACCTTGCTACGTCGTGCCAGCAATCCCAGCGTGTTGGATGAATGGATGTTTCAACTTGATGAACAACTCGACGGTATGAATGCCTTCTTCAATGGGGTTCGCAGGATGTGGATAGATGGAGCAGTTCCCAGTATTTCAACCAATCGTTGGTATTGGGCACCCACACGCATTCTAGCAGAACCTCCCGTCAGTTCTGGCAACGCAATCACCGAGCTACCCTACTTCACTTTCTTATACGGTGATCTCCATGCCCACATGATCTCGATGCCCTTTCAATTCTTGGTTGTCCTATTCCTGTTCCATGAGCTGATATTTGTCGGACGGGGAGAGCGTTCTTGGGTCGCTTCTACCTTAGTCATCGCGTTGGGAGCAACGGTCGTGGGCATGTTACGAGGTATCAATACTTGGGATTATCCAACATATCTGCTCTTGAGTGTATTGGGGTTGGGTTATGCTTGGTGGCTAAAATGGCAGACCCTCAACCGTGATGCTATCGTAGATGTGTTCTTGCGTGTGGGTGGATTCTTGGTCTTGAGTGTGTGGTTAAGTTATCCGTATACACGCTGGTATGCCGCTGTTTACAGTTCCGCCAGTTTGTGGGAAGGCACTAAAACCCCGTTGTGGGCATACTTCACCATTCATGGGCACTTCTTATTTTTAGCAGGCTCTTTGTTAATTTGGGAAACCCTCAACTGGCTTTACTCCACTCGCGTTACTGTGTTGCGTGGGCGATTGGTGGGTGTATACGCTTCACTCCTCGTGCTGGCGATGCTCTTGTTGGTTTCGCTCGGCTTGTATAGTGCGGGTTGGTATGTCTCGCTGGTGGTAGTGCCGCTGGTGGTTTGGTGTGGGGTGTTATTCTTCCGTGCGGAACAATCACGTGAGATGCAGTTTGTGTTGGTGCTGTTGGTACTCGCATTAGCGGTGACGCTTGGCGTGGAATATATCGTGATTGATGGAGACATTGGTCGCCAAAATACGGTATTCAAATTCTATCTGCAAGGTTGGTTGCTATTCAGTGTGGTGGGGGGCGTTGCCCTGGCGTGGTTACTCGCCAATTTATCAACTTGGCTACCAAGCATGCAGGTTGTATGGTTTGGCGCGGTGTCTTTGTTGCTGACCACAGCGTTACTCTATCCCATTACCGCCACTCGTGCGCGTATGGTAGATCGCATGGCTCCACAAATCGGCGCGGTGTTAGACGGAATGGAATACATGGCGCATGCTGAACACTATGAAGTTGTGGATAGTGCAATCGGGCGTGGTGAATTGCTGGATTTGTCCGAAGATCATCAGGTCATTCGCTGGTTACAGGATCATGTTGTGGGGACTCCCATCATCATGGAAGCGCAAAGCGAGGCGGAATATCGGTGGGGTTCGCGTATATCTATTTATACAGGCTTACCCGCCGTGCAAGGGTGGAATTGGCATCAACGCCAACAACGCACTTTTGATCCTATGCCCCGCCTAGTACAACAACGTGTGGCAAATGTGAACGCTTTTTATACCACAGAAGATGTCGGGATTGCTTCTAATATCTTACAACACTATCAAGTTGAGTATGTTATCTTGAGTGCGTTAGAATATGCACGTTACCCACAAAGTGGGATCGAAAAGTTATTTGACATGGTGGAACAAGGCATTCTAACAGTGGAATATAACAACGGGCGCACACGAGTTTTCAAAGTGAATTTGCTACAGGCGAGAGAACGCGCCTTTGAATATCGCCAGTCTTTGACCGTAACAGCAAATGTGGTGGGATAAACGATGCTACTGGATTGGATGTTGAGAGAAGGGGCATGGATTTTTAGTTGGTGGTTGTTGGTGACGTTGGCAGGGGGAGCGGTCTTGCCGCTTATCCGTCGCCTGTTGCCCGCTCTGCCAGACGAAGGCTATACCCTTGCCCGTACTATGGGGATGTTGTGGGTGGGGTATGTTTTCTGGTTGTTAAGCACATTGGGCTTTTTGGTTAACAATGAGGGAAGCATCCTGTTGGCATGGGTACTGGTGTTCGCCTTATCGTGGGTAGTCTATCACGTTCGTGACGGTGCAACATGGGCTGAATGGTTTAGAGCGAATCGTACAGTCATCGTGGTTGGTGAGATATTGTTCATGGGATTGTTTGTGGGATGGGCGTTGGTGCGTGCCAATTACCCCGCTTTAACCGCCACTGAAAAACCTATGGAACTCGCCTTCATCAGTGCCATCGAACGAAGCCAAACCTTTCCACCTAATGACCCTTGGATGTCTGGCTATGCCATTAGTTATTATTACTTTGGCTATATCATGTCTGCTGTGTTGGTTAAGTTGAGTGGTGTCACCACCAGCGTAGGCTTTAACCTGACTATTTCCCTGCTATTTGCCCTGACAGGCTTAACCGCGTTTGGCGTGGTATATAATCTTGTCGAAGCGACGCGGCGTGCAGTGAATAAGCAGATCGCCCATTGGACAAGTTTTGCTGCCGCCCTGTTAGGAGTGTTTATGGTGGCGGTGATGGGGAATTTACAAGCTCCTCTCATTGAACTTCCCTATCAATCGGGTTGGTTTAATGATGGTTACTATGCTTTCTGGGACGTACAAGAGCGTACTACTGCCATCGAACGCATTATCCCACCTGATGAACAGATAGCAGGGGGGATACGTGCCCCACAACGTTGGGAGTTTTGGTGGTGGTTTCGTGCTAGTCGTGTCATCAATGACCGCGACTTGCCCACCGCTACCGCAGAAAATTCAAGAGGGGAATCGGTGGGAGCAAACGTGATTGATGAGTTCCCACAATTCAGCTTTTTACTAGCAGATGTTCATCCTCATGTTTTGGCGTTGCCCTTCTCATTGTTGGCGTTGGGGCTTGCCTTGCACACGGTACTACGCGCTACGATGCCCCAACCCTTAGATTGGCTAGGCATATCAATGATTGTGGGAGGGTTAATCTTCCTCAATACGTGGGATGGTGCAATCTATCTTATGGTGATGATCGTTGTTGAATTGGCACGGCGATTACGTCAGCAAGAATCGTTTGACCTGCGCGTGGGTGGACAATTCGCCTATATGATTTTAGCGTTGATTGTCACAAGCCTGCTTTTATACCTTCCATTCATTTTGAGTTTTCGCTCACAAGCGTCTGGCTTTTTGCCCAATCTACAATGGGCAACCTCTTTCCCTCAACTGTTCATCATGTTTGGCGGATTCTTCTTACTCTTGTTTCCTTTCCTCATCTACACCGCGCTTGATAGGGGAAAGGCTTTGAATTGGCAAGCAGGACGAATCGCTGTCTTAGGTGTATTCGCTTCCTTGTTTGTGTTCGCTCTGGCGTTGGTGGTCATGGCGATGATGATTCCGCACTTGCGCGTTCAAGTTTTGCGCACGGTTGAACTACTCGGTGGAATGCAACAGGCATTGCCTTATTTGTTGCTACGGCGTGCTACCACCATTGTCACCCCACTCATTTTATTCTCGACGCTAGGCATTGCCGTGGCGTGGTTATTCGGTAACTCCGCCCAGCGGAAACAGGATGCAGGTTACTACTACGCTTTTGCCATTTTAGTCTGTGCTGTCGGTTTAATCATCGTTCCCGAATTTGTGTACTTGCGCGACAATTTTGGGGTGCGGATTAACACGATATTCAAATTCTATTATCAGGCATGGGTGATGCTGGCGGTTGTCGCAAGTTTTGTAACATGGCATTGCTTGAACATGGGCGGGAATGTTTTGCGCTCCACTTATGGCGTGGTGCTGGCTGGGGTAGTCATATTGGGAAGCGTATATCCATTATTGGGGATTCATAACCGTACCCTAATTGAAAGCGGACGTGGGCGCGTTGATGCTTCAGTTGTCTTGACTTTAGAAGGTGGCAATAGCTTGGCTTCTAACAACGACTATCAAGCCATTCAATGCTTGAACGAGTTGGTCAAGGATGATGATATAGTGGTTGCTGAGGCAATCGGTCCCGCTTATCGTCACCAATTTGGACGTGTGGGCGTTTTAGCAGGCATCCCGATTGTGCTAGGTTGGGAGGGTCACGAAAGCCAGTGGCGCGGTGCAACCTATCCACGGATTGTTGGGACTCGTCGTGCAGACATCGAAATGCTCTACAACGATTTACGCTGGGAAATTGCCCAAGCCATCATCGAACGTTATAGCATCGACTATATTTTCTATGGAGATACAGAACGCTTTGGAACGTCCGAACAAGCGGCGTATGTTCCTGCTGGAGAAGAGAAATTCAGAGAGAACCTACAAGCGATTTGTGAAGTTGAAACCAGTTTATTTTATCGGGTAGCCCCAGAAGTAGGATAGAGAATTGGATATGTCAGTTTCGCCCCCATCTCATTTGACCGATGGTGATGGGTTAAAAATATCAGTTGAACATCTAATCTATGCTTCCTTGTTTGTGTTCGTTTGTCTAACGCGCTTGATCCTGTTAGGGAGTGTTCCGCTCTCAACACTTGAGGTGAGCCAAGCGGTTGGTGCTGTGCAAGCGGTATCAGGCGAAACCTCTACGGTACTTGTCACTAGCCCCATGGTGCACATTGTGCAACAACTGTTTATGGCGGTATTCGGTTCATCAGAATGGGCAAGCCGTATTGGCACAGCACTGGGTGGGATCGCCTTAGTATTCTCGCCGTTGCTCTTCGTCTCCTATCTTGGACGACTGCGGACAATGTTTGCTGTAGCCTTATTTGCTTGTTCGCCGATTCTGTTTGCGAGTACGCGATTAGCAAATCCCGTGATATGGGAAATTGGATTTGCTACGCTAACCGCTTGGGCATGCCTGCGTTTCATGCGGTTGCATGATTTGAATAGTGGGGTCTTGGGGGTGGTGTTTGCCGGGGTGACGGTCTTTTTGGCAGGGGCAACAGGCTACCTATCCCTTCTCATCCTGCTACTTGCCTTGTCTTTACAGTTTAGCCATACCGAATCAGCAACCTCTTTTTTCAGAGGGATGGCTTGGAGACGTGGCGGTTTATTTTTGCTAGGTGTGCTGGTCGTTGGGTCATCTATGTTCATGCTCTATCCTAGTGGGCTTGCTACGATAGGCAACTCGCTCTATATAGGATTATCAGGTTGGTGGCGAGTTTCTTCATTGGTGGGTGTAGATGACGCGAATGGCTTCATCAGTCCTCTACCCTTGATGGCTAGTGGGTTATATGAAACCTTGTTTTGGGTATTGGGTACGTTCGCCTTCTATGATCTATGGGTAGTGCGTCAAGGTGATGCTGAACGTCGTAGCGAGTTCTACTGGTTGGCGATGTTGCTAACTGCTCTTGTGTTAAGTCTGCTCTATATTGGTGCCACCCCAGCCCACGCGCTTTGGCTAACCGTGCCACTGGTTTACTTTGCGAGTGGAATGCTGGAGCGTGTGTGGACTGTTGCCGCTTCTGAGACGTTAGATTGGATAGACTTTGATTTTTCTCCCCAGTTGGTCATAGCATTGATGGTAGGTTATGTTGCCATTCTAGCACTGCTTGGATTGCATACTGACCAGTTTGCCCGTGCCTTATTAAAAAGCGTTAGTGGTGCTTACGATTTCAATAGCTTCTTTGTGCAAATCGGACCCGGCTTGCTCATCCTACTCATCTTGTTGACGTTGCTGGCAATTGTCACCTTGATGTGCAATAGTTTGTTTGGTTGGCTCACCACCTTACGCGCCAGCATCACCGCCCTTTTTGTGGTGACGCTTTTCGTCTCATTTGGTAATGGGTGGCAAGTCGCCGTTAATCGAATGGATAACCCAAGAGAATTGTGGCATCAGGATGCCAGTGGCTATGAAGTTTTCAATCTTGCCCAAACCTTAGAGATGTTGGTGAAGCGAGAAGCCGATGGATTCAATGATTTACCCATTACCGTCTATGAAGATGGAGAAGTCATTACACGCTCTGGTATGATCCGCTGGATATTGCGCGATTATAGCACTGTCACCTATGTCAATCATCCTGCCGAAGCACGACAACAAGGGGTCATCCTCATGCCCACCACCTTAACTCCTCCAGATTTGGGTGGGGACTATGTGGGGCAATCGTTTATTCTATCGCGCCAATGTGATTGTCCCCTCACCCCCCAATCCGCTTTGGCATGGTTTACGCAACGCAAAACCTTAACCGATGCCCAACCTGTTCAACAAGTAACCTTATGGTTGCGTCAAGATTTGTATAATGGCACATCTGCCCAAGACTTTCAGTAATCATTTACTAACTGAAGATGAGGAACGCTATGGCTTCTCATGCCACACCATCTGAAAACCCGTCGTCTGATTCCGTCGTTAATCGCTTAATCGCCCGTTCATACACCCTCAATTGGGAGGGGATAGCCTATGTGGTGATTCTCCTATTGGCGATTTTCACCCGTTTTTACATGCTGGGCGAGCGAGCAATGAGTCATGATGAAAGCCTCCACACCCGCTACTCATACAATCTGGCGGCGGACGGGAACTTTCAACATACTCCGTTAATGCACGGACCCATTCTATTTCACTTTACCGCATTGTTTTATCTGTTGTTTGGTGACAATGATTTTACATCTCGGATCTATGCCGCTACATTAGGGGTAGGATTGGTGATGATGCCCGTGTTATTTAGGCGGTGGTTGGGGCGGTGGGGCGCGTTATTGGCTTCAATCATGCTCCTAATTTCCCCTATCACTATGTATTACAACCGTTATATCCGAGAAGATACCCCTAATATCTTTTATGCTTTTGTCATGGTTTACGCTATTTTCATGTATTTAAGTAGTGAAAGCACCCAGCGTCGCCGTGAACATTGGCTCTACTTATTGTCAGGAGCAATGTTGATGAACTTGGGTTCTAAAGAAACTGCATTCATCTACATTGCGATTTTCGGTGTATTCCTTGCGCTATATTGGTTCGTCCGCCTTGCACAACATTATCGCAACATTCCCGGCAAAACTGTGTTCTATAGCCTCATCATGGCGATCTGCTTGGGGGGTGTTGCCGCTTTGGGGATGTATGTCACCCTTGCAATCAGTTTAGGTGAGCGCGAATTTAGCACCTTATTTGCCACAGGGGAATTCATCAACTTTTTAGCCTTAGCTCTGTTGGTGGTGTTTAGCCTGACGGCTGTGGTTAGCATGACTCTCCAATATGCTTTTCGGGGTAGGATGCAACGCTTAGGAATAGGGGAAGGTGCTTTGTTCACCTTGCTCACGGTAGGCTTTTCTGTCCTTTTCATCTATGTGGAAGAGCTATCGCGCCTGTCGCATGAAGCGGCAGGAGTGAGTGCGCCGGTTGTGCCAACCGATGCCACCGCTGATGTGGTGGTGAACGCGGTGAGTCGCTTGCCGTTTGTTGGTGTGTGGGCATTTGCCCTAATTGTGCTTGCGATATTGTATGTGCTCACGCGCCAGAAATTGATTGAGCAGTTGGTCGATCAATTCCCTGAATTGGATTTGATCGTGGTGATTGCCACCCTGATTTTACCTTGGGCATCCCCCTTGATTGTGGCAAGCGCGGGCGCAAGTCCGGTTGATTATTCAACGCAGGGCATGATCTATTCTTTGATCGCGCTTGCTCCGTTATATTTGATCTCGAGTGCGGTGGGGTTATTGTGGAATTGGCGGAAATGGCTCATCTGTAATGCCATCTTCTATGCACTGTTCTTCTTTTTCTTCACCACGATGTTCACCAATCTTAACGGGGTGGCAACTGGGTTAGTCGGTAGCCTGGGTTATTGGCTAGAGCAACAAGGGGTGCGTCGTGGTAATCAGCCACAATATTACTACCTAACCATCATCATCCCGCTATACGAATATCTCCCGATGATCGGCAGTTTCTTTGCCATGATTGCTGGCTTGTTTGGGTTTTGGAAATTCCGCGCCCAACAACTTGAAGCAAGCATGGTGGTAGCAACCGAAGAAGGCACACCCCAGCCTAGCCAAGTGACTTTACGTCCCGATCAATTGTTAAATCAATTGCCATTCTTGCCCTTCGTGGGATGGTGGGCGGTATTCAACCTGATCGGCTATACCCTCGCTGGGGAGAAGATGCCCTGGCTAACCATTCACCTTGCCCTCCCCATGATCCTGTTAACGGGTTGGTACTTTGGGCGTATCTTTGAACAGATCGAATGGGCATCATTCATCCGTCGTGGATGGATCGTTGCCATGCTAACCCCACTCTTGCTGATATTGCTGGCTCGCTTGGTTGCACCGCTCATCTTTGCCGAGCTATCCTTGACCAACCTCAGTCGTCCTTCTTTACAAATACTGGGGCAATGGTTGGCGGTTTGGATCATGCTGGCGGTGGTGGTGTATGTTTTCTGGTGGGTGCGGGATGAAGTGGGCACAAAGCACTTGCGCCACATGGTTGCCGTAGGGACGTTTGCGTTGCTTTCGATCTTAACCTTGCGGGTTGCTTGGGTTGCATCGTTCATCAATTATGACCTAGCGAATGAATATTTAGTCTATGCTCATTCCGCTGTGGCGGTGAAGGATGTCCTCTCTGAATTGGAGGATTTAAGCCGTCGTACTACTGATGGATTAGAACTCCAGTTTATCTATGACAATGAGGTGAGCTGGCCCTATAGCTGGTATTTCCGTCACTTCAAGAACGCCGTCTTCGTAGGGGCAAGCCCCAACGCCCAACAAGTGGATACCGCAATGGCGGTGGTGGTAGGCGAAGCAAACCGTGCCAAGATTGAGCCACTCTTAGAAGATCGCTTTTATCATCGAGAATACATTCGCTTGTGGTGGCCCATGCAGGACTACTTCAACTTGACCCCCACACGTCTTTCTGAGATGTTCGGCTGGACATCACGGGGTATTCAGGTTCGGCGTGGTGTATGGGATATTTGGTGGAATCGTGATTACACTACGTATGGAAGCGCGGTTGGGCGTGATTTTTCGTTGGCACGCTGGCCCGTTTCCGATCGCATGCACCTGTATGTACGCAAAGACTTCGCTTCTCAAATTTGGGATTTGGGGATTGGGGATGGCGTAGTAGATAACCCATTGGATGCAGTGGTGACAAATTCCTGCAATAGCAATTGGCAATCGCTCTTTGCTGAACTGGTCATTGATTCTACTACCAGCGGCATCACCATGAATCACCCGATTGGGGTTGCTGTTGAGCCTAACGGCACGCTTCTTGTTGCTGAAGAGTTTGGGCATCGCCTGACGCGCTTTGACCAAAACGGTACATTTATTGAGAACATCGGGCAGCCCGGACGGGTTTATGATCCAAGTGGCAACTTCATGGGACATACCACCACATCAGGATTATTTGAGCGTCCGGGTGGATTAGCGGTCGATCAAGACGGAAATATTTATGTGGCGGATACATGGAACTTCCGTGTGCAAATCCTAGATCAAGCAGGTGGTTATTTGAATGCCTGGGGGCAACGCGGGGAATATGGCGCGAGTGCGCAGATTCTACCCACCGATGGATTCTGGGGACCGCGTGATGTTCAAGTGGATGACAATGGTAATGTTTATGTTGCGGATACGGGCAACAAGCGCGTGCGTGTATATGCTCCCGACGGAACGCACATCCGCGATATTGGTTCAGCCGGCAGTGCACAAGGGCAACTCAACGAACCATCCGGTTTAGCAATTCACCCCAACGGATTACTCTTTGTTGCCGATACATGGAATCGTCGTGTCAGCGTGTTTGACCTAGACGGCAATTATCTGTATGACTTTAAGGTGCGGGCTTGGTTCACTGACTTGGGCAACCGTCCGTATCTGGCACTTGATACCACTCGTGAGTATCTATATGTCACCGATCCAGATGCCGGTCGCGTATTGGTGTATGATCTTGAAGGCAACTGCCTTGGGTCTTTTGGACAAGCAGGCGCGGCAGATAGCCCACTTGGTAGCCATCAGATTGTGGTTGCAACGGGTATCACCGTAGACCCAGATGGGAAAGTCTATGTGGCGGATGCGGGCGGAAATCGCGTTTTGCGCTTTGCGCCATACAACTGGGCAATCCCACCAGTAGAGCCACAAGCAGAGGAACTAGGGCAAGAACAGGCTGGGCAAGAGTAGCCATCTTGGAGATCATTTGTAAGAAATGTGCATAAGCAAGTCTATGATGGCTTGTTTGTTTTATGCAGGTATGATAGGCTAAAGGCGTTGGGAAAAGTGGGTCACAAGCCCACTTTTTCATTTCTTAAAGCAAGCGTCAATTTACAGGTTAAAACCTATCGGGAACCAATGGCATGAAAAACGAGTTTGAACTCGCCTTTAATGAAATTAGAGATCAACGTGCATTGCCTCAAGAAGTCATTTTAGAGGCACTGCAGACCGCTTTGGTGTCGGCTTATCGTCGCTATTCTGGGGCAGGGCAAGCGCAGGCGGTTGAAGCAATCATTATGCCTGGAACCGGGCGCACCAAGATTATGGTAGAAAAGGAAGTGGTGAGTGAAGTTGAAAACCCACTGACTGAAGTATCCCTAGAAAAGGCGCGTTACTACAATCCAGAAGCAAATTTACATGAGACCGTCATGGTGCAGGTTGAGGGCACAACCAAAAAATTTGGGCGCATCGCTGCTCAAACTGCTAAACAGGTTATCTTACAAAAGATTAGAGAAGCTGAACGCGCATCCGTCTATGAGGAATACAAACACCGCGAAGGGGATGTTGTGAGTGGTACGATTCAAACCATCAACAACGGCAACGTAACGGTGATGTTAGGGCGAGCAGAAGCTACCTTGCCACGCAACCAACAAATCTCTAGCGAACGCTACCGCCCGCATGAAAAGATACGGGTTTACATTGTCGAAGTGAAGAATGAAAGCCGCGGCCCCAAGATTATTGTTAGCCGTAGCCATCGCAACTTCTTGAAACGCTTGCTTGAATTTGAAGTGCCAGAAATCTCTAATGGGCAAATCGAAATCAAGAGTATTGTGCGCGAAGCCGGCTATCGGTCTAAGGTTGCTGTAGTTGCTTTACAAGAAGGCATTGACCCAGTGGGTGCATGTGTTGGGATGCGCGGTATCCGTATTCAGAACATCGTGCGTGAGCTTCACGAAGAGAAGATTGACGTGATTCAATGGGTGCCAGATGCTAAACAGTATCTAGCTAAAGCATTGAACCCTGCTCAAACGGCTGGCGTATTCCTAGAAGATGATCCCGAATTAGGGCGCAATGCTGTTGTGTTGGTGCCCGATAATCAACTCTCTCTAGCGATTGGTGTCGGTGGACAGAACGCACGTTTAGCCGCGCGGTTGACA